>JAHDHT010000084.1:10859-16540 GCA_020631175.1 Chitinophagales bacterium | reverse complement strand
AACAGAAAAAAATCTTTGCGCCTCTGCGCCCTTGCGGTAAAAAAGAAAACCGAACAACTTTTAATCTTAAACTTACACTTAAGTTTAAACTTCAAAAGACAGGCATTTCCCACAAACTAAAACCCAATATAAACTGTTTTCATCTTAAATTTGATTCATGAAAACAAAAATCAAAGTTGGTGGTGTTCCCGAACATTTTAATTTACCCTGGCATCTGGCAATCGAAGACGGTGCTTTCGATGATGCAGGAATTGAACTGATATGGAAAACACAACCGGGTGGGACCGGCGCAATGACTAAAGGTCTTGAAAGTGGCGATTTAGATTTGGCGGTAGTATTAACTGAAGGTATCAGCGCTGCCATTATCAAAGGAAATCCATCACAACTTATTCAACAATATGTACGCTCACCATTAATCTGGGGCATTCATGCTCCGGCTGATTCTAAATATAACGGTGTGCATGAGATACAAGATGCTCGATTCGCTATTTCACGCAATGGATCAGGTTCTCATATTATGGCTTATGTTCTCGCCGAGAATCAAGGATGGGAACCGACAGATTTAAATTTTGAAATCGTTGGAAATTTTGATGGCGCTTTACAAGCTTTCAAGAAAGACGAAGCCGATATCATTCTCTGGGAAAAATTTACAACCAAACCATTTGTAGATAAAGGAACATTGAAACGAATCGGACAAACGATTACGCCATGGTCTTGTTTTATGATTGCTGCCAGAAATGAAATTCTTGAAAAAGAAGAAAACGCCGTTCGAAAAGTGCTTTCTATAATTCGAAAATATTGTCACGACTTTATGCTTAGAGAAGATGCTGTAGAATTAGTAGCCGAACGGTATGGCTTACAGCTTCAGGATGCAGCAGCTTGGTACCGTCAAACTGGATGGGCAACAAATAATTATGTACCGGAAAAAATGCTTAAGGATGTAATCAAAACCTTGTACGATGTAAAAGTAATTGATTCAAAACCTGAAGTAAAAACACTTTGCCATGAAATGCTTTGGTTTGATCGTTTGGTAGAATAAGTATATGAAGTTTTCATTTAAGTACTTATTACTTTTTTTGTTCGTCATTTTAATAGTGGCATTAATTTTATTTATTAAAAGTGTCCGAATTTCAAAAAACGATAAAGCGATCAAAGAACAGTTTCAAAATTTAAATCCTGCTGTTCAGATCATACATTCTAAATTAGGCCTGCGTGCTTTATTCCGTCCAGGAAATAAAAATAATTTATTGCTATTGATCCATGGGGCACCCGGTTCCCTGTCAGATTATCGCGTACAAATTTCAGATAATGATTTACTCAATAAATATTCTATCCTTTCTGTAGATCGACCCGGATACGGAGAAAGTTATTATGGACTGGCAGAAACAGATATTGATTTACAGGCAGCAAGAATTGAAGATTTTGTTTTAGAATATTATCCTGATTACAAAGTAACTATAGCAGGACACAGTTATGGTGGTCCTGTTGCTGCAAGAATAGCCATGCGGAACAATTTAAAACTGGATAAACTTTTTCTGCTGGCTTCAGCACATGATCCGGATAATGAAAAACTATTTTTCTTTAACCGTCCTTTAGAAAGTCCACTTCTATCCTGGATACTTAGTCCCGAGCTGGGAGTTTCGAATACCGAAAAAGTAAATCACATTGAATCCCTTAAAGCGATAGAAAAAGACTGGGCGGAAATTAATATCCCCATCATCGTAATTCATGGCGAAAAAGATAATATTGTGCCGTATGAAAATGTTGCATTCTTGAATAAATTTTTCGATGCAGCGCAATTAAAAATTATCAATGGAGATTCATTAAGTCATATGATTCCATGGGGCCACCCGGAAATTCTAAAAAGTGCATTAATGGAATAAGTACTATTCACATTATCCGTACTATTATATTATATATATTATTAAATAAATAAAAAGAATAATTACAATTAACAGCGTTGATTTGTGAATAAGAAGACCTGCTATTCATTGTATTTAAGAATATCCACTTCTGTTCAGCAATTATCTACTTGTAACTAACATACTATTCTGTTGATTTAGAGTGACTTATTGCTGTTCTACACAACTGTGTAATTAACTTGTTGTTTAAAGATGCCTTCAATTTCCATCCTTAATTATGTGGAGAGAAGTGTTGATTGATTTATAAAATGTTTTTTTGGATGTTTTTAAAAGTATTTGATATATAAATATTTTACTCTGAATGTAGGATTTGTTTGTTTTACTAAACACATTATTTAAACATTAGACTACTTTATTATTTATTTATTAATCAGTTATTTAAATATTATATATTATTTATATGTTATTAAACCCTAATAGACTGTATATATCTCTAATAGAAGGAATTATCTTAGCTTATTTCAAGTATAAAATCCCATTTCTTCGATATAATCTTTAACATTATCTCTTACAAGATATTTAATGCTTCCGGAATCTTTGATTTTCTTCCGTATATAGGTAGCAGAGATTTCTAAAAAAGGTGCTTGTATAATTTGAACTACATTCTTGTAGTCTTCGGGTATTTCATCTCCTGGTCTTGGATAAACAAGAATAGGATAATCTCTAATCAAAATATCTGCATTTTTCCATTTATGAAGATGTACGAGATTATCGCCTCCCATGAGAATGCTAAATTTTCTTTTGGGATATTTTTCAGAAAGATGTGTTAGTGTATCAATAGTATAGGATGGTCGTTTAAGATAAAATTCGATGTCAGAGCTCTTCATATTGCTTTGTTCTTCAATAGCAAGATTAACTAAATGAAGTCGGTCTCTTTCTGCTAATAAACTGTCTTGTTTTTTAAAGGGATTCTGCGGCGATACTACAAACCATAGTTCACTATTCTTTTTTATATCTAACGTTTGTTGAGCTATTATTAGATGACCGATATGAATGGGATTAAAAGATCCAAAGTATAGAATGGTATTCATATTGTAAATGTACTTAAGATTTGGCTCAGGTGTTTAACAGGTTATGATGTTTCACGTGAAACATAAACACTCTTTAAATATCAAATTCCAATTAGCAATTGTTTCACGTGAAACATTTCAGTTTGTAAACCAGAGGGACCGAAAAATTAAACTTGAGTTTGATGCTTGGAAACTCCCTACTCAAGGAGGAGATGTAGTGTTCAAAGAGCTGTAAGTGATTGGCTTAATACTACCGGTAGGTGTTATTTCGATTAAAGATGAGCATTTATTGAGTTTTTATAAAAATGCTTTAGAATGATTTAAAGATGACACCTGCACTTAAGAAACATTTTATGATGTATATACCGTGTTAAGTCAATACATGGAATTATCTTTGCCATCTAATCTTTAAGCATGTTTCCAGAATATGATGTAATAGTAGTAGGAGCAGGCCATGCAGGCTGTGAAGCTGCGGCTGCAGCTGCCAATATGGGATCTAAAGTTCTTTTAGCTACCATGAATATGCAGACTATAGGCCAAATGTCTTGTAATCCTGCAATGGGTGGAGTAGCAAAAGGTCAGATTATAAGAGAAATTGATGCCTTAGGTGGACACTCAGGTATAATTTCAGACCATACAATGATTCAATTTAGAATGTTGAATCGTTCTAAGGGTCCGGCAATGTGGTCTCCAAGATGCCAGAGTGATCGTTTTAGATTTGCAGAAAAATGGAGATTAACGCTAGAAGGTATTCAAAACGTTGATTTTTGGCAGGAAATGGTTACCGGATTACTAGTTAAAGGTGATCAGATAAAAGGTATTAAGACAAGTATTGGACTTGAAATCCGCGCCAAAGCAGTTGTTCTTACAAACGGCACTTTTTTAAATGGATTAATTCATGTCGGGGAAAAACAATTTGGAGGTGGAAGAATGGGAGAGAAAGCAGCTACGGGAATTACCGGGCAGCTTGTCGATATTGGTTTTGAAAACGGTCGAATGAAAACCGGCACCCCTCCACGAATTGATGGTAGAACCTTAGACTACTCAAAGATGGAAGAACAAAAGGGAGATGAAGATCCTCAAGGATTCTCCTTTACCAATACACCAATACTTAAAAAACAAAGATCCTGTCACATAACCTATACAAATCCTGAAGTACATGATCTACTTAAAACAGGCTTCGACAGGTCCCCGATGTTTAATGGAAGGATAAAATCTTTGGGTCCCAGATACTGTCCATCTATCGAAGATAAAATCAATCGATTCGCCGATAGAGACCGCCATCAGATGTTTGTAGAACCGGAAGGATGGGATACCGTTGAAATTTATGTTAACGGATTTTCATCTTCATTACCGGAAGAAGTTCAATATAAAGCGATTAGAAAAGTACCCGGTTTTGAAAATGCGAAGATGTTCAGACCCGGATATGCCATAGAATACGACTATTTCCCTCCTACCCAATTAAAGTTGAGTCTGGAAACCAAACTGGTACATGGTTTATTCTTTGCAGGACAAATAAACGGGACAACCGGATATGAAGAAGCTGCATGTCAGGGATTAATGGCCGGAATCAATGCTCATTTGAAGATCAACGACCAGGAACCTTTTATTCTTCAGCGTGATGAAGCTTATATAGGTGTATTAATCGACGATTTGATTAATAAAGGGACAGAAGAACCTTATCGTATGTTTACCTCAAGAGCTGAGTTCCGAATACTATTAAGACAAGATAATGCCGATGAAAGACTAAGTCCGAAAGGAAAAGCTTTAGGTTTGGCGAAAGAAGACAGAATAGTAAAGCTGGAAAAGAAAAAGGATCAAATCACAGCTATTACTCGCTTTTTAGAGAAAACCAGTATTGAACCTGATCAAATAAATGCTTTATTAAATGATGTCGAATCAGCTCCTATAAACCAGAAAGTTAAATTAAAGGGAGTTTTTCTCCGACCACAGGTTTCAATCGATTTACTTCAAAAGATTGACTTTATAGCCGATTATCTAAATCAGTTTGACCAAACAGCAATTGAGTCTGCTTCTATTGGACTTAAGTATGAAGGATATATAAATCGGGAAAAAGATCAGGCGGATAAAATGAAACGTTTAGAAAATATTCGTCTTGCCGATCATTTCGATTATGATGGAATAATTGCCTTGTCTTCCGAAGCGAAGGAAAAGTTGAAGAAAATCAGGCCACAAACACTTGGACAGGCAAGCAGAATAAGTGGAGTTTCTCCTGCCGACATCTCTATATTAATGGTACATTTAGGAAGATGAGAAACTGGAAAACGCTTTTATTTGTAGCCGCTGTTATTTTCCTATCTGCATGTGCGAATCAATCAGCACCTAATGGCGGACCAAGAGATGAAAGCCCTCCTGGAATAGCTTCATCATCAAGTGAAAATGGAAGCACAAACTTCAATAAGGATGAAATTGTATTAGAATTTGATGAGTTTGTTAATTTACAAGATGCTGATAATCAAATAATTATATCTCCAACACCAAAAGAAAAACCAAAAATTTTCCTAAAAGGGAAAAAGCTAATTATCCGGTTCAATGAGGAACTTGACGCTAATACAACATATCATATTCAATTCAATGACGCTATTTCAGATATAACTGAAAACAACAAAGCGCAAAATATCGACTTTACATTTTCAACTGGAAATCAGATTGATAGTCTTGAGTTTGAAGGGCAAGTTTTCGATGCAGAACTTGGTAATCCATTGAAAGATGTTTTGGTTGGTCTGTA
>JAHDHT010000084.1:8359-10759 GCA_020631175.1 Chitinophagales bacterium | reverse complement strand
TATTTCACAGCAAATTATAAAGATGACTTTACAGATAGTCTCAAAGTAAGACAAAAGCAAATCAAAAAATATAAATCCTTTTTTGGAATTGATGTATGTAAAAACCCAAAACTAAGAAGTGCTCCGAAATTAAATCCCGAGAAAGATATCATAATAGAAGCTCCATTTCCAATTAAATCATTTGACGACAATAGACTTAAAATAAAAGAAGATAGCTTATTATTTACTGAATATACAGTAGCTCAATCACCTGAAGCAGAAAGACTTATTCAAATTTCAGCAAATTGGAAACCAAATACAGTTTATACGATCGAAACAGATTCTGCTTTTATAGTAGATAAACTAAACAGATGGTCGAAAAAAGATACCATTTTGTTGAAAACACTTTCTGAAGAAGACTACAGTGAGATCAACATCAGATTGAACAACACGAATTCATCTTATTCATACTATGGTATTATAAAAGATGGGGAAGAAAAGGAAGTTAGACGTTCACTAATTACTGCTGATACAATCAGCTTTAAAAAACTAGCAGTAGGATCTTACTTTGTTTACATTTTAGAAGATGAAAATCAAAACGGTGCCTGGGACAATGGAAACTTAGATTTGAAATTACAGCCTGAGCGTGTCTATAGTTCAGGTGAAAAGGCTTTTAAGCTTAAATCAGGCCTAATTAGAGAGATTATCATCAATATTTTCGATTAGCCTTGTACTTATAATTCTAGTAATTTTTCTAAATAGCTGATTTACAACATACTTATGTTAAAATTCGATCAGAGTAAAACGCTCAAATAGCTTGATTTTTTAATGAAGTCAAGGCTTTCTATGAATCCATTAAATATTCCATACATTTTTCCAAAGAAAATAATAAATACTATAAGTAAATTCATTTCTATGTGGCCAAATCAAAGGCACTGTATATACCCAAAACATATGAATAGAATCTCAGGAAATATATAGAAAAATGGTCTTATTTTATAAATGTCAAAAGTACATTTAGTATATATATAAAGTCATTAAATTTAGTATTATGATATTTAATACACCTTGTTTTTTGACTTAATCGTTTTTAATAAATTATATTTTATTAAATATGATTATGTCAATAATGAAAAGAAAGCTTTCTAGTATAAATGAAAAGCCAACAAAGTATTAAACTAATACATTATAATATATTATAATGTATAAAATGCTCTTATAAATGTAATAGAAACTCCAATCTAGTTTTATCCAAACAAATGTTAGTAATATATATAAAATACGAATATTAGTTTTATACCATTTGTAATGCACTACATCAGTTGGATAAATTAAACTTTTATTATATAATAATATTATCATATTATAAAAATTCTTTAAGCATTTTTATGTTACCTGGGGTGTTCCATCTATGCTTACCTTGAAGGCTTACAATCCGTTCACCTTTGTTGTTAAAAATTACTGTAAGAGGAAGCTCATTAATTGAGTAAAAACTGAGCTTTTCAGAAGATCGAAGTACATTTATTTTTACAGGATTTTTCTTTAAAAACCCTTTGAGCTTATCGGTGTTTTCGTCACTAACAAATATGAATTTGTAATTGGAATTTTTGAGTGAATCTTGTGCTGCCATAATAGAAGGAATTTCTGCAAGACAGGGTGCACACCAGGTCGCCCAAAAATTGACGAAATAAACATCGTCATTATCAGCATTATTAAAATCAACTGTTTTACCATTTAGGTCAGTCAATTTTAAATCTGTTAGATTCAACTCACTATTTTGGCATGAAAGCATGCTTAGAAATGGTAACAAAATGACCAATATTGCAGTAACTCTTCTATTTATTGTCATATTTCAACTTTTTTTGGCTGATCCCGAAACTTTTTATGGCATTTACGTCTTTATAGGTACGTAATTTGATATAACAAAGACAATTTAAAATACTCTTTATAAGATACACATCTACCTGATCAAAGTTTACAAAAAAATAGGGCACTAATCCCAACTGTTTTTACAGAATAATCAAAAAATAAATATCAATAAATGAAAAAGTTATTTGGAATTGCTTTAACAGCATTAGTATGCATCTTTGCGTTCGGCCAACAAAAAGGATTTGTTGTTGGTACTAACGCCTCATTGAGTTTGACCGGCATCATGAACCAGAATCCGTATGGATTGGAGAAGATGCCAACAGAAACTACATTCGGTAACACTGTAGGTCTTCACCTTGGTTATCGTTTTAATGATAAGTTTACCTTATCAGTAGATCCGCAGTTTGCTTCAACCGGACAAAATCATTTTCAGGATTTAGGTGAAGACAACTTTAACAGCAGATCAATTCGTTTAAATTATGTGCAGGTTCCGGTTTTGGCGAACTACACATACGGACAAACGAAAATTAAATTTCACATTGAAGCAGGTCC
>JAHDHT010000084.1:4349-8259 GCA_020631175.1 Chitinophagales bacterium | reverse complement strand
AACTCAAATGAGTTTCAGTATGAAGATCAGTTCGAAGAACCATATGCAGGATCAAGAAATATTTCAAGTGGATTAAACTTTGGTGTAGTTTACTTGTTCTAAAGAATATATAGCAGGGTTTTGTAAAGGCAGTCTCGCATTTCGCAGGCTGCCTTTTTTATTTGCAGAATAGTGTGCAACCGAACATTAATAAAGATTCAGAGCTTTAAAACATCTATTTTAGTTGTATGAAAAAGCAAATGGCTATAATCAATGCAAATCTTTTTTCACCGGAAACACTATATACCAGCAATTCAAATTCATCGATTTACATAGTTAATGGTAAAATCGAAACCATAGATCAAGTTTCTGCTTCCTATCTTCCGGATGGATGTAAAATAATCGATGCGCAAGGTGCATTTTTAATGCCGGCATTTATTGAAGGTCATGGACATTTTTCAAGTTTAGGTCTTGCAACTTTCAAAATCAATTTGTTTTCCTGTAAATCCTGGATGGATGTTATAGAGCTCGTTAAAGAGAAAGCTGTAAAACTTCCAAAAGGTACCTGGATCGAAGGGGAAGGATGGCATCAGGAAAAGTGGAATAACAAAAACCACTTGTATGAAGGCTATCCGGAGAAAGAATTATTAGACAAATATATTCCTGATCATCCGGTTGCATTATTTCATGCTTCAAGACATAGTGCTATTGTCAATCAACATACTTTAGATCTTTTAGGATGGAATACATCTACTTACATTGAAGGCGGTGACTTAATAAAAAAAGATGCAGAGCTCAGTGGTATGCTAATTGAAAATGCTATAGAACCGGTTCGAGATTTATTGAAGGCATACTATGTAGAAAAGCAAATTCCTGAAAAGGCATTATTAAAAGCAAATGAAATTTGTTTTGAAAATGGCATCACCTCTTTTCATGATGCCGATACAAATTTCACAGAAGTATCACGTATTGAAAATCTGCAAAAGAAAGAAGCAAACTTTGTCAATTTATATATGATGCTTCATGAGACTTTAGAAAGTCTTCAACAAAACAAAAATCAGGTTCAACATTTAACAACCGACAGGCTTACCGTTCAGTCAATCAAAAGATATATGGATGGAGCAATTGGTAACAGGGGCGCCTGGTTTTTTGAAGATTATTCGGATGCGGATGGAAACAAAGGACATTGCACTTTAGATATCGATGAATATTATCAAACAGCAAAATTTGCCTTAGAAAACAATTTTCAATTATGTACACATGCTATCGGTGACCGTGCGAATTACGAAGTATTGAAATGCTACAATGAAACATTAAATACTTCGAAGAATGCTCGAGAAAGAAGGTGGCGAATTGAACACTCTCAACACATCCGTCCGCAAGATATTGAAGCCTTTGTAAAAAATAATATTTTGGCATCAGTTCAAACTAACCATTGTACTTCCGATGCTTCATATGTAGAAAAAAGAGTCGGTAAAGAGCGTCTTAAAACATCATATCTTTGGAAGACTTTTTTAAATAAACGAATACATTTAAATAACGGGACCGATTGCCCGATTGAAAAGGTATCTCCTCTGCTAAATATTTATTCAGCCATTAGTAGAAAGAACGATCAGGGTATAGGCTTTAATTTTGAAGAACGTTTAAACATTCAGGAAGCAATAAGCTCCTATACTATTTGGAATGCATATGCAGCTTTTCAGGAAAACTACAAAGGCCAGTTACAAAAGGGTTTTCAAGCCGACCTTGTTTTACTGGATAAAGATTTAATTCACACAGCTGAAAAAGATCCGAATGAAATTAAATCCACCCAAATATTAATGACGATAAGTAATGGTGAAATCGTTTATAACAATTTATAAAACGACCAATTTAATTTTAGTGCTATTGCTTTCAAAGAAATAAATACCAGAATCAAATTCTGTCAGATCAATAATTCCATTGTTTATTAAAGAACCGCTTTGAAGCAATCTTCCTTTTAAATCACGAATTGAAAAAGTTTGATTTTCCATCCCTCCTTCATAGTTAACTTTAAAAATTCCGGTTGAAGGATTTGGTTGAATATGAATATCTAATAAAATTTCTTCTTCAATACTAACCGGTTCCTGAACAAGAATATAATCTGTTTTAGTTTCAGTAGCATCAAATGCAGCATTACTTGCTGTTAAGCTAACTGTAAAAAGACCTTCTGCTAAATAACTATGAGTTGGGTTTTCAAGATCAGAAGTTGTTCCATCCCCAAAATCCCATAGCCAGTCCGTTGCGTTTGTCGTGTTCGCAGTGAATTGAATAATTTCCCAAGGCTCAGCTTCTGTTATGTCAGCGTTAAAATCTGCTGTAACCGGTTCCGGCTGAACAAGCGGTAAAGTCAGATCATTTCTTGGTCCTTCTAACATGGCACGTATGATATCCACCTGATCTTGTGTGAACATATTCATGCATGACTCCATAGAATAGTCCATATAATTCTCTACCATATCCGGTAAATCAGGATTGTCATTCGAACATGAATTGATATTTAAATTACAATCCGATTGACTTTGTTGTGCTGCCGGCGGAGTATCTGCTAATCCATCATCCATTGTACAATCTCCATCCCCCCAAATATGGCGAAGCCCTAAATAATGGCCCATTTCATGAATCGTTGTTCTGCCTTCATCGGCAATACCAACCAAAGTTGGGTCAATAGTTGGATTATTACGACCTACTACCTGATAAAAAATTACCAATCCGTCACCTAAATCTCCTACCGATCCCGGAGGCCAGTTTGGAGCACCTTCTGGTGGCGTGGCATAACCTAATAAACCGGGTAATTCATAACCAAGAAAACTTATGGTTAAATCGCCTACCCAAATATTACAATAACGACTTTGGTCCCATGCATCAATACCGCCATCAGCGGTACTTTTAATTCTTTCCAGTGATGTAAAATCACCTGCAAACAATTCAGCTGCATCCGGGAAATTCGTAATCGATGTTTGTGTTCTTGTTATTCCAGTGGTTGGATTTCCTTCCGGATCGATATCGGCAAGATAAAATTCAACTCCTGCGTTTCCGGCTACAGGTAAAAATTCAGCGCGTGTATTAACAGAATCCGGATTCTGGCGATTGAAATCTTCATTCAGTTTCGCTACCTGATCAACTATTAATTCATCAGATATATTTTCAGCAGCCGTATTCCAAACAACGTGAAATACGAGTGGAATCCGGTAAACTGTATCTGTTTTTGAAGTGGCTTGGGCATCTGATTTAGCATTTTCAAATGTCTCATTTACCGAATCTAAATAACCCGGATTTTGAGCTTCAAGAAATTGCTGATACTGTGTTGTAAAACATCGATGCGTTTCTTGAGCATTTAAATGAATACATAAAAGAAACGTAAGTAGGAAAAGTATTTTATTCATGATTGATTATTGGATGCCTGAAGATACAAAAACACTTAAATACTATGATAATGCTGCTTCCGGATGATTTGATTTATATTCTTCAATTTGTTTATTCATAATTCTGAAAAAGACAGGCGGGAAGAAACTTAGTAATAACATCATCGGATAACCATACGGCATTTGTGGCGCTTCATCGAAATGTCTTAAAATCTGATATTTTCTACTGGCTTTATAATGATGATCTGAATGTCGGGTTAATTCGAATAATAACATCCTTCCAATAGCGTGATTACTGTTCCAGCTATGAATGGGAAGAACCTGAGACCATTTGCCACTTTCTTTTTGAACCCGGCGTAAGCCATAATGCTCGATGTAGTTTACCGTTTCGAGTAAAAGGAAACCAATTGTTGCAGCAAATAGAAAATAGATCAAAGGCCAAAAACCAAAAATGAAAAGAATGCCAAGGCAAAACAAGACCTGAATCAGGTTAAACTGAATCATCTCATTTTGGAAGGATAGATGCGGAATACCTTTTCTGTCGAGTA
>JAHDHT010000084.1:0-4249 GCA_020631175.1 Chitinophagales bacterium | reverse complement strand
AACTGAATCATCTCATTTTGGAAGGATAGATGCGGAATACCTTTTCTGTCGAGTAATTCATGCTCCAGTTTCCATGCACTGACATAACTGCCGGTAACCGAGCGGATCCAGAAAGGATATAGGGCTTCATTCATTTTGCTGGATGCCGGATCTTCATCGGTAGAAACATGTTTATGATGACCACGATTGTGTTCGATAATGAAGTGCATATACATAGAACTAAGCAGTAAGGCTTTTGCCATCCATTGTTCATGTTTTGTTGTTCTGTGGCCTAGCTCATGCGCGACGTTGATTCCGAAAACTCCGCAAGCTATACCCATTGACATAATTTTGCCGATAAGTTCAAAGGTCGTTAAGGATTGTGTGCTTACAATGCTTAAGAACCAGAAAAGTAATCCAAACTGAATCGGAACGATCATCCATAATAGCCAATCAAAGACAGGGTCTTTTTTGGCGGCCTCCTCTTCTGCTTTGGTCATATTTTCTTCGCTTGCCGGTGCGAATAACTCCAAAACAGGTACAAAACCAAAAACATAGATTACTAAAGCATAAGAACCCCAACCGCTTAGTATAAATGATAAAGCAGCGAAAAGCGGACCACTCAAAATGGCTAAATACTTAATATGTCTGAAACTCATAATTCTCCGTTTAAGCCGAAAATAAAAAATCAAATTCAAAAAGTAAACTATTTACTTAAAAATAGTTTATATTTAAAGTATGGGACGAAAGGCAGTTGAAAAAGTACGCTTGCAGGATGAACAAAAAGTGCAGCAATGGGCAGTTAAGCTATGGCCCAAATTCGTAGCGCAGCCAAACTTGAAAATGACGAGTGATGATCTTGCTTCATTTTTAGGTATCAGCAAGGCGACTATGTATAAGTATATTACTTCGGTTAGTGAGTTGATAAATATCGGTTTGTTGCGAAAGATGAAATCGATTGCGGAGTTTGAAAAGGTTTTGAAGGAAGAGGATAAAGCTTTCACTGAACGTTACATGCAGGCATTAGAAATTTTGGTGCAACAATCTCAGGAAATCAGCAATGAAATGCTCACATCTTTGCAGCGTTCGTATCCGGATAGTTTTTCGATGATTGAAGCTTATCTCGAAGAAGTGATTGGCAAGTTGAAAGATTTTTATGAAGATGGAATTCAGAAAGGCAACATATCTACTTTTTCTCCTGAGTTTTTAGCGATGAGTGATGAATTATTTTTAAATGCTATTCGACATCCCGAATATTTAGATCGATACAATTTAAGTTTAAGTTCTGCGCTGCAGCAATATTTTGAGATGAAGATTTTTGGGATATTGGCTTAGGTTGTTGGTTTAACCACCTGATTTGTAAGCATTCGCTTTTCAAGCTAATGGACAAAACGGTCCTCTTCGCCAGTGAAGACAGGATAATTTTCTTACAAATAGAATTTGTGGTTTATTTCGAACTTACTCTTTCTTCTTCAATCAACCTTGCGCGCAAATCAATTGCATTTAACATCACTCCTTCAAAATTATGATTAATAAAAATCCCGAATTGAATATCGTTTTTTAAAAACTCAGGAATAATTTGCATCATTAAATCTTCTAACTTTATTTTTACGACCTCAACTCCGGAGGCTTTGTAATCTTCAAACATACAATGCTCGGCTAATGCTTTATGCGGCCAGATAAATAAGACGTTATGCTCACCGTTATTCATTAAAACCAGTTCCTCATTTTCTATATAAGTCCATACATGTTCGAATTCGATCGCTTTACGAACAGTATATTCCATCCGGTCAATATGATCAGATTCTAATAATGCAATATGTTTTTCGCTTAATGCCATTATTGTTTTATTATTTTATGGATGTGCTTTTCGGTTTTGAAAAAGTAAATTCCGGAAGCATATGCGCTCATATCAATATGATTATTAAATCCTTCCGCTATAATTTGCCCATTGTAATTTAATACCTGAAAAAAAGTTTCATCAAAATAAAGTAAATCCTGAACCGGGTTAGGCCATACATTAATGGACAAGTCAACATCCTCTTCTATAGATACCGTTTGTTTACGTACAACTAAATCGCTGATCATTGGAAAATGATCAGATGCGATGTTGGTACTGCCTTCATTAAGATTAAGGCTATTTAATCGATCATCAGACATTACTTCTGTTTGAATCACAAAGTTATTCGCAATATCTAAAACCGAGGCAGAATAAATCATGTAGTCTAATCTTCCGGGAGTAAAACTACTAAAATCATTTCTCCATGTTATACTGAAAGGAATGTCACTTTGCACCGGATTTAAATCGGTTAAATCCGCTTCGTTCCAATCTAATCCGCCACCATAACCAAATGTAGCAACATCCTGTATGTCGCCCGTTAGTATTGTCTGTAGAGGTTGAAAGCCTTCAACAAGATTTAAATCACCACATAACATAAACGGAGTACCTACAGGAATGGAAAAAGGTCCCATTCCAAATTTCATATTAATAATAAATCTTGCGAAAGCATCGGCTTGATTTTGTCTGCCCGCTTCATTTTCGCAACAACTTAAATGCGCATTAATTAATAATAAATTGTCTTTAAAAATGGCATCCGGTAAATCAATATAAACGGCCTGCATTCTTGCACCTTGCAAAATATTAGTTGCTTCAAGAATCGGATATTTTGATGCGATTAAATTATTGTCATCATTTTTATGAATTTGCCAATTAAAAAACTGATCAGCTTCTGCAAGAACATCTAATAACTCATCTTCATACACATCCCAGGTTTCCTGAAATGCGATGATGTCTGGTTGTACGGTATTGATCACATCTAAAAAAGCATCTTTCCTTCCTGAATCCGTTATGCCATTAAATTCTGTATTCCATGAAAGCAGTCGAATATCATTTAGATCTTGTTTATCAAACGAAACCGGATCAAACGAAACCGGATTTTGATTAACGGTGTAGTTATAGGTTTCACCTGAATCGGGCATTACATCCTGACTTGCTATTATTTTAATTCTGAATTCATTTCCGATGCTTAACTGGTTCATCGGAAAATTAGAATTATTAAATACCTGAAAAGCTAATTCACCTTGCTTTGAGGTTACTGTTGGCAATGCTCTAAAAAACACATCTTCGAAAAAGATATCATAATAATTATCATCTGCATAAACATAACCACGAACATCCCATCCATCCCAGACTAAATCTGCGCCTATGCCATCTATGATAAAGCCGGTTGAAATATCATTATCAAGATCAAGGTATATTCGCAGATCATTTTCATCACCGAAAGCAATACTTTCTTCTGTTCTAATCTTCAGAAATAAAAATCGATCATCATTGGATACATTAAGACTTAATAATTCAAGACCATTTCCTCCGTCGTTATTATCATCCACCCATTCAGTATTGCTATCCCATTCGTTAAAATCACCATCGACTATGGTCTGCGCATGCATATCCATCCATCCAAAAAAAATAAAAATCAACAACAGAAAGCTGTGCAAGTATCTTTTAAGTCTCATAGTCAATTCTAAATCATGGCTTCTTTTAAAGAAACATTTTCGGTATGGATGCGATGGTTTCAATATAAATGATATATTCACAAAGCTATGCAAATCAATATAAAGGAACGAAAAGCAATTGAGAAGGTATGCGACACTTTGATGCCTTCTATTGAGCGGGAGAATGATCCGGGTGGATTCTGGAAGCGAAAGGGAAGTGATATGCCTGTAGTGAAAGAAATTTTAGGATTGGCAGCACATTTAACGATTGAGCAGCAAAAAGAACTCAAGCAATTATTCGGAATCTTATCAAGTCCTGCAGCAGGAATGAGTAGTATCGGAAAATGGAAAAGTATTAATGACATGGAAGCTGAAGATGCTGAGCGTGTTTTACAATCCTGGTCTATGCATCCGGTACCTCAGTTACGCAAAGCATTTGTCACCTTAAAAAAACTGATTCTATTTATATACTTCGGCTATACGGAAAAAGCTCAAAACCCGAATTGGGAAGGAATTGGTTATTCAGGTCCTTTGAATGGCAAAAAAGATAAACGACCTGCTTTACCGGTTTTAAAAACGAACGGTGCAGATATTAGCTGTGATACTTTAATTATCGGAAGTGGTGCCGGAGGAAGTGTAATGGCTGCCGAATGTAGTAAACGCGGCGAAGAAGTAATTGTTTTAGAAAAAGGCCCTTACATTCAGCCAAAAGATATGACGGAGCTGGAGTATGACATGATTAAAAAGACTTATGATTCGGCCGGAGCTTTGGCAA
>JAHDHT010000083.1:4784-16618 GCA_020631175.1 Chitinophagales bacterium | reverse complement strand
AACGTTTATATTGCCACCATTCAAAGCAAGATTTGCTCCATTAGCTATGGTGACGCTTCCTCCCATATTTGAAGTACCGATTACTGTAGCTGCACCACTTACATTTAGATTACCACCTAATAGATTCAAATTATCTCCGGCGGCAATTTCAATATTTCCACCAACACTATTTAACTCACCGGTTAAATTTAAGTTGCCAAGTGAATTAAGATTTGAAGTTGCGTTTAATGAACCAACAGCCGTAAGGTTGCCATTAACGTTCAGGTTATCATACACATCAAGTTTTGTAAAAATTGAAGATCGATCAGCGCGCATTTCAGCAGCCATCATTCCATTTACCCGGAATTTAATGGTGTCCATTTGATCATCTTCCAATAAATAAACTTCTGTATCCATATCAGCATCAATAATGTTTGAGGCACTGCCTCCTCCTCCAACTGTTGGAAGATCAACCCAATCGGTAACGGCATTTTTCGGATTACTCGTATCAACAATTGTTAACACCTGTCCGACAGTACCTTTTTGATTAGGCAGCGTATATTTTTTGTTGATGCGAACAACGCCATTACTGGCTACTGCAAATTTTTGACTGGCGTTAAAAGCCATTACAATAGGTTTATTCAAAATCGTATCATTGTCGGAAGCACCGGCGTGAGGTCTTGCTAAAAATGCCCATCGGTTACTAAGATCCGAATCATTCTGGAACCATAATCTGGCCCATCCGTCTCCGGGATCAACTTTACCGGTATCCCCTTTTTCCAAAATCAATAGTTGAGGGCCAATTGAGGGTGAAGTATCCGAATCATACTCAATAGTTGTTTGTTGAGCTAAAGAAAATAGAGGGAAAAGAACTGTTGCAAAAA
Organism: Chitinophagales bacterium; assembly: GCA_020631175.1. Classification (GTDB taxonomy): domain Bacteria; phylum Bacteroidota; class Bacteroidia; order Chitinophagales; family JAHDHT01; genus JAHDHT01. Next base: position 15,755 of record JAHDHT010000083.1, on the reverse strand, counting down.
AGCATAGAAATGCTGTTAGAAAAATGCGAGTTTTCATAAAAATAAATTTTAGTAGTTAATAATTTCAGGAAGAAGAGTTTTATGAAAAAATTAGGGTCATTTCTTAGCTCTTCTCGCCTAATGGGTAATATTCAATAACAATTCAAAAGTATATAAGGAAAGAAAGCTGTTCAAGTCAAATTTTATAAGAATAGTTGACAGAGTTTAATTCAAAAAAATATATAACTTATTGTTTTTAAGTTATTTACAATTAAAAAGCTGTTGAAATATTATGGCATATTTTGACTAACTTTAAATATGTCTTTAAGATTATTCCGCTTAATAAAATCAATGACAAGAAGTGAAAAAATTCATTTCACTAAACAATATTCTTCCAAAGATCAAACGCTTTATTTATCGCTATATAAAGCTTATCAAAAAGCTGATGATTACGATAAAATTCTTATTGAAAAAGGCATTAAAAAGAAGTGGCCAAATAATGATATTAGACAAGCATCAATATATCTGGAAACTGCAGTAATCAATACTCTGACAAGTATTACTTCTTCCAATGATTTATCTGCAGCCATTGTTCAAACTGAAAAAGAGTTTAAATTATTCCGTAAAAAAGGAATGGGAGATGAGTTTTATAAAAGCGCCATTAGAATGGTTGATTTATATCGAGATACTCCGATGCAATTGCACTTTGTAGTTTATTTAATGCAAACTTCTTTTTTAAACGTGGTTTATAATAAAGCGGACGAAAACGACCCGCATTTTGTTGAATTACAAAATTCTATCAATGAAATGCCTGGCTATTTTAAGGCATATCTTTTTTACATGAAAGCTTATCGCTTTTATTTTAAATATAGTGACCAAATACATGTACATGAACAAGTCATTAAAGAAATTAAAAATGACATAAAAGAAATTGATGCACTTACAAATGAAGTTAAACTAGTTAGCAGTTTGATATTTTTATATGAAGCATTGTTTATGTATCGAACAACATTGAAACAATTTAGCCTTGCATGTGAACCATTACTGGAGAATATTAGGCTTTTTGAAGAAAATGAAAAATATGCCAATCAAAATTCATCACAGATGTTTGCATCTTATGTAAATCTCTTAGTAATAATCGAAAATTATGAAAAGAAAGAAAATATATTAAAGCGTATAAAACAAAAGATTAAGAAAGCAGACGGAATCGCAAAAGAACACAACATGTTATTTTTTGCCTGTGATCTTATTTCACTTAAAATTTTTGAAAGCAATCTTGATTTAAAAGGACAAAAAGCACTCCTTGAAGAATTGGAGGAGCTTTATAAAAAAGAAAAATTTCCATTTGCTCCCGTATTTGAAGCTTATTTATTAAGTCTGTTTGCAAGCATAAACTATCAATATGAGCAGTATGAAAAAAGCCTCGATTGGATTGAATGTTACATGAAAGGACCATACAGCCAATTCAGATTAGATATTTTAGTTCAAATGAAATTTCTTACAATTTTAAATCATATTGCTTTAGGTAATGATCTAATGCTACCTTATTACATCAAACATACCTATAGATTCTTATCGAAGAATAACTACCTAAATAGCCAAGAGGCATGGATTCTTTCCTCTATCAAGAAAGTAAATAAATACGGTTTCAGAAAAGAACAAATCATGCAGTTACTTACTGACTATGAATCCAGAATCGCTAAAAGAGAATTTGAAGAATTTGCGATTATAGACATTGAAGTATGGCTGAAAAGCCAGATCGAAGAAGAGTCGTATTTAAATACAATTTACAGGCAAAAAAAATTAGGTGTTCTTCAGTAAACCATTGAAAATCAATCTTTTTACTTTAGATCATTTTAGGCAAGGCATATATAAGCATTTGATAAGTTTTCATACATTTGCAAAAAGAAAATTATGAACGAAATATACTCTTCCATCAGTGCCGACGAACTATCTCAATTGAGAGTATCTATTGCTCAGGTAGCTGTTCTTGGAGCATTATCTGATGATGGGAAAATTGATGAAAAAGAGCGGTCTGAAGCCTTAAAACTAGCTTCTATGCGAACCTATACAAGCGATGAGGTATTACAGGAGTTCTATGAAGAAGTAGCCAATCACTTTGAAACAGATTTCAATGCGACAATTGCTGCTTCGGAAGGAAAATCAAGTGATGATGCTATAGCGCACTTAAGAAGTGAAATCGAAAAAGCAGATAATATCTTAGCTAAACTATCACCTGAATTTGCTGATGCATTCATCGAAAGCCAGGAAAGTTTTGCAGAGCATATCTTCAAAGCACACGCAAATTTCTTTACCCACTTTTTCAAATCTTATAAGTTCGATTTAAAAAAGAGAATTTTTGGTGAAAGCTAAACACATTGTGTTTAATTGATTATCAGAAAAGCTCCGTTCTTTCTAAACAAATGTTCTTACATTCGGTTAATATGCATTAAAGCATAATTAATGGGATGGTCTTCAGAAAAAGCGATTGTAGTCGGTGCCGGCATAGCCGGATTAGCGACTGCATTAAGACTAAGGCATGCGGGTTATGAAGTAGAAGTCTTCGAATCTGCCGGGCATCCTGGAGGCAAAATGAATAGCTTTGAAAACAAAGGCTATCGTTTCGATATGGGGCCTTCCCTCTTTACAATGCCCCAATATGTAGATGACCTTTTCCAATTATTCGACACTCAACCGCATGACTATTATACATACAGCCGGCTTGATACTTTATGCAATTATTTCTGGGAGGATGGAACGACTTTTAGTGCATCAGCAAATAAAGAAAACTTCTCAAAAACAGCTGCTGATACTTTTAATGTTCCGATATCAAAGATTGAAAAATATTTGAAATCTTCTAAAGATAAGTTCGATCTTACCGAAGAACTGTTTCTAAAAAATTCACTTCATGAGTTGAAAAATTATTTGTCGCTAAACGCAATTAAAGCGGTCGCACAAATGAACAAACTGCATATCAACCAAAAGCTTCATAAGTATAATAAGAACATCCTTAAAAATCCGAAATTGATTCAACTCTTTGATCGATTTGCAACTTATAATGGGTCTTCTCCATATAAAACATCTGCTATAATGTCGTTAATACCCCACCTTGAAATGCATTATGGAGCGTATTTTCCGGAAGGAGGAATAAAACAAATTCCGTATGCATTAAAGCAACTTGCAGAAGAAAATGGTATTCAATTTCATTTTAAAACAAAAGTGAAAAAAATTGTAATCGAAAACAATGAAGTAAAAGGAATAAAAACAAAAAAAGATTTTTATCCGGCAGATTTAGTTGTCAGCAATGTAGATGTATTTAACAGCTACAATAAATTAATGAAAAAGCAATCAGCACCTAAAAAAGTTTTACAACAAGAAAAGTCTAGTTCAGCTTTAATTTTTTATTGGGGTATAAATAAAATGTTTAAAGAACTTGATGTTCATAATATTCTTTTTTCTGATCGATATAAAGAAGAATTTGATCATTTATTTAATAAAAAAACCATCATCGACGACCCTACAATTTATATTCATATTAGTAGCAAAGTAAATCCGGAAGATGCACCGGATAACTGTGAAAATTGGTTTGTTATGATTAACAGTCCTGCAAACTTTGATCAAAACTGGGATGATCTAATAAAAAAAACTAAATCATCCATCCTTCAAAAAATAAATAGAATTTTAAATACCAATATAGAAGCACATATCGAATGCGAATCTGTTTTAACTCCTGAGTTAATTGAAAAAAACACCGGTTCGCATAGAGGATCGCTTTATGGAAACTCAAGTAATTCGAAGTTTTCAGCTTTTTTAAGACATCCGAATTTTTCGACTACAGTAAAAAATTTATACTTCTGCGGTGGAAGTGTTCATCCGGGAGGAGGGATTCCTTTATGCCTCTTGTCTGCACAAATTGTAAGTGAATACATAACCAGACAACAAGTAAATGTATAAGTTTTTAAAGCATAAAAACAAGATTGCCATTTTTCTAATATGGCTGTTTCACATTTCAGCAATGATCGGTATAAGTATTGGCTATAAAGACTGGTTTGCAAGTAAAACGGTTATTAACTTATCTCTGATAACGGTGCTATTTTTAATCAGCCTGCCCGAACTAAATTTGAAAACAATCATATGCCTATTATTAGTCTATTGTTTAGGATTTATCATAGAGGTGATTGGCGTAAAAACAGGATTCCCCTTTGGTGCATATACATATGGAGAAAATTTAGGCATAAAACTTTTTGATGTTCCATTATTAATAGGAGCTAATTGGATGGTGCTGATTTTTGCCTGTACAGCTATTGCATCTTTATTTACTAATTCTAAATGGTTAACTATCGCTTTAGCGGCTTTATTAATGATTTTGATTGATTTCTTTATTGAACCAACAGCGCCAAAATTTGATTATTGGTCGTGGGCAATTCATCATCCACCCTTAAGCAACTTTATAGCCTGGTATGTAATCGCTGCTATTTTAGCATTTATTATTTTACAATTTCAAATTCAATTAAATAAAACATTCAGCATTCAAGTTTATCTTGTGCAACTCGTTTACTTTATTTATTTCTATGCATTCCCAGTTTTATGATATCGTAATAATAGGTGCCGGTTTATCAGGCTTACAAATGCTCATTCAAATTAAAGAGCATTATGATTTTTTTAAGCACAAAAAAATTGCGATCATAGACAAAAGTAAAAAGACTGAAAATGATCGTACCTGGAGTTTCTGGGAGGAAGGATTTTCAAGATGGGATTTAATAGCTCAAAAGACTTGGGATAAGGCAGAATTTCATAATAAAAAATCCTACACTTTTAACCTTGATCCCTACCGTTATAAATCTATTGAAGCCCGATATTTCTATGAATATGCATTAAGGTACTTAGACCAGTTTCCTGGCATTCATCTTATACACGATGAAGTATTAAATGTTCAGCCAAAAGTAAATCAAGTTGAAATTCATTTTAAAAGCGAAGAAAAAATTGAATGCACATACTGCTTTGACAGTCGGCCCGATTTACAAAAGCTAGAAAACACCAATGAAATTTATTTAAAACAGCATTTCAAAGGTGCATTTGTTTTATTTAGAGAGGATATTTTTGACATTGAAACTGCGAATCTGATGGACTTCAGATTAAGTTATAAAGACTTATGCAGCTTCACCTATGTTTTACCAATTACAAAACGAAAAGCTTTAGTTGAATTTACTCTTTTCAGTAAAGATTTAATTGAAGATGCTTCTTATGATGAGCATATAAAAATCTACATTGAAAAATATATCAGTAAAAGGCCCTATAAAATATTTAAAACCGAACAAGGTGTAATTCCAATGACCACTTACGATTTTCAGCAAGATCATAAACTTGGACATTTTAAAATAGGAACATCAGGAGGATGGGTAAAAGCCTCAACCGGTTATGCTTTTAAAAATTCAGAAAAAAAAGCCGCTAAAGTCATTCAAAATCTGAAAGAAAATAAAGATCCGATGGATGGAGTTTATTCAAAGCGCTATCAGATTATGGATCAGTTGTTTTTAGATGTTTTATCGTATCGAAACGACAAAGCTGCTGCCTTGTTTGAAGAGCTATATTCTAAAAATAGTATTCAACAAATTTTCAAATTTTTAGACGAAGAGAGCACCATTCAGGAAGATATTGCTATAATGTCTTCGTTTAAGCCTGCCAAGTTTTTACGCGCAATTCTTAGACAAAAACTCGGTATTTAGTGTATATTGTCTAATACCGTGAAAAAATTAACATCGATCTCTAAACAATTCGAGCCCTGCTGTGGTTAATCCTACATTCTATGCAAAAGAAAGTACACATCATCGGCTCGGGATTTTCCTCATTATCAGCAGCTTGTTATTTAGCTAATGACGGTTTCGATGTCACAGTTCTTGAAAAGAACGACAGAATCGGCGGAAGAGCCCGCCAATTAAAGCGAGATGGCTTTACATTCGATATGGGGCCAACCTGGTATTGGATGCCTGATATTTTTGAAAAGTTCTTCGGAGATTTTAAACATCAGCCATCTGATTATTATGTTTTGGATAAATTAAATCCGGGATATCAGGTTTATTTCGCTCCGCATGACTCTATGCATATTTCCGGAAATCTGGACGAAATATTTGAAGCGTTTGAAAAGGAAGAAAAAGGATCTTCGCAACATTTACTGGCCTTTTTAGAAAGCGCCAAAAAGAATTACGCTGTAGCTGTTGAAAAAATGGTTTATAAACCGGGACTCTCCCCGTTCGAATTAATAAGTAAAGAAACTGTTGGAAAACTTAATCAACTTTTCCAAACAATCAGGCAACAGGTAAGAAAAAATATAAGCAATCCTAAACTAATTAAAGTGCTTGAATTTCCGGTTCTGTTCTTAGGAGCAAAACCTGATAATACACCAGGGCTTTACAACTTTATGAATTGGGCCGATTTTGGTCTAGGCACCTGGCATCCGAAAGGTGGAATGTTTAAAGTGGTGGAAGGTATTCAGAAAATGGCTGAAAGTATGAACGTAAAATTTCATCTGAATGCCAATGTTGAAGAGCTGCCGGTTAAAGACGGAAAGATTAATCACATTCTTGTGAATGGTGAGAAGATTGAAACAGATATCGTCTTAAGTGGAGCAGATTATCATCATACTGAAACACTTTTAGACAAACCATGGCGACAGTATTCTGAAAATTATTGGGACAAGCGAATCTTTGCTCCTTCAAGCCTCTTATTTTACATCGGTTTTAATAAAAAGTTGAAAAACATTGCGCATCATACCTTATTCTTCGATACAGAATTTGATGTGCATGCAGCTGATATTTATGACGACCCGAAATGGCCTAATGATCCATTATTTTATGCCAGCTTTCCAAGTCAGACAGATAATTCTTTCGCTCCGGAAGGAAAAGAAGCTGCTACATTTTTGATACCACTTGCTCCTGATTTAGAAGACACAGAAACACTAAGAAAAAAATACTTAGACATTATAATTACCCGATTAGAAAAACTAACCGGACAAAAATTAAAAGATGACATGCTGTTTGTCGAATCCTATTGTGTGAACGATTTTAAAGAAGATTACAATTCATACAAAGGAAATGCTTACGGTCTGGCTAACATACTCACACAAACCGCCTTTTTACGACCTAATTTAAAAAGTAGTAAGGTGAATAATTTATTTTTTACGGGACAATTAACTGTACCGGGACCGGGAGTTCCTCCTTCCCTGATTTCAGGAAAAATTGTTTCAGGATTAATTAAAAACCAGTTCATATGAAATTGATGTTTGATGAGTATTCTGCTGCAAGTGCTAAACTAATAACAAAAAAATACAGCACTTCTTTTTCTCTTGCAGTAAAGTTGTTGAGCCCTGAGATTAGAGAAAACATCTATAATATTTACGGCTTTGTAAGAGTTGCTGATGAGATTGTAGACAGCTTTCACGAATACGAGAAAGAAGCATTACTCGATAAATTTGAAAAAGAATATTATAATTCTCTAAATGCAGGTATCAGTTTGAATCCGATTCTAAACGCCTTTCAGAAAACCGTTAAAGAGTTTAAAATTGATGATCATCTCGTGCAGGCTTTTCTTAAAAGTATGCGCACTGATCTTACCAAAAAAGTCTACCATACGATTGAAGAGTTTAATGAATATATCTACGGTTCGGCAGATGTAGTTGGCTTAATGTGTTTAAAGGTTTTTGTAAAAGGAGATCAAAAAAAATACGAAGCGTTAAAAGCTCCGGCAATGCGTTTAGGTTCAGCATTTCAAAAGGTAAATTTCCTAAGAGACCTCAATGCTGATATCAATACCTTAGATCGAACATACTTTCCCGATGTAGATTTTAGCAGCCTTTCAAATGAAGATAAAATTAAAATCATAGCAGAAATTGAAGACGATTTCAATGCAGCCTATGAAGGACTTGTAAAACTTCCTGTAAGTGCTAAACTTGGGGTTTTTGTAGCCTATCGCTACTATAAAAAATTATTAGCTAAGTTAAAGCAAACGGAAGCCAAGAAAATCATGCAGGAAAGAATAAGAGTTTCGGATCCTCGTAAACTGATGATTCTGGCCGATTCTTATGTACGACACATTGCGGGGATTTATTAATTTAACAGAATGAGTATACTAAGCTTTATATGCATCTGCGTTCTTACTTTCTGTATTATGGAAGGAATTACCTGGTGTACACATAAATATGTAATGCATGGTTTTTTATGGTTGTTACACGAAGACCATCACCAACCAAGATATGACCATATCTTTGAAAAAAATGATTTGTTCTTTTTCATTTTTGCCGTTCCAAGTGCTTTACTAATCATTTTTGGAACCTTAAATGGAATAGATTTTCGTTTTCCGGTTGGTATTGGAATTATGCTTTATGGAATAGCTTATTTTTTAGTCCATGATGTCTTAATTCATCAACGATTCAAATGGTTTAAAAAAACCAAAAACCCATATCTGGTTGGATTAAGAAAAGCACATAAAATTCACCACAAGAAATTAGGCAAAGAAGATGGAGAATGTTTTGGAATGCTATTCGTTCCATTTAAATATTTTAAAACAGCAAGAGAAGCCAATAAATAATGACCGCAGCTTTAAGAACAAATGATCACGTTATTTTAGTAGATGAAAAAGATAACGAATTAGGCATCCTTCCAAAAATGGAAGCACACGAAAAAGGCTTACTACATCGTGCCTTTTCAGTTTTTATTTTAAATGATAAAAATGAATTGCTTCTACAGAAAAGAGCTTCACATAAATATCATTCACCCGGTTTATGGAGTAATACCTGTTGTTCTCACCCCCAAAAAGGAGAGTCAAATACAGAAGCCGGTGAAAGAAGATTGGAAGAAGAATTAGGCTTTAGTACATCCTTGCAATCACTCTTTTCATTTATTTATAAATCAGAATTTGATAACGGCTTAACCGAACATGAACTTGATCATGTATTAATTGGAAAATATAATAATGCTCCTGAATTAAATCCTGAAGAAGTAGAAGACTGGAAATGGATTAACCTGCAGGAACTTCAATTAGATATGAGCCTCCATCCGGAAAATTATACCATTTGGTTTAAAATTGTGTTTCCAAAATATATGGAACACATTCAAAAATATGCATAAAAAAAGGCTGCAATTTAATTGCAGCCTTTTTTTTAATCTTCTATTTTCCGAATCTTAGTTAAATACTTATCAAGTTCTTTTTTAACTACCGGAGCTAATAAAACAAGCCCTACCATATTCGGTACCATCATTGCAAATATCATTGCATCGGAAAAGTTGAGTACATTACTCATTGCAGATGCAGAACCAATAATCACAAATAGACAGAATAAAATTTTATAAATAATTTCATTGATATTACTCTTTCCAAAAAGATACGTCCACGATTGAAGTCCATAATAAGACCAGGATATCATAGTAGAGAAAGCAAATAAAATAACTGCTATTGTTAAGATAATAGAGAAGTAAGGAATCGTTGAGTTAAAAGCAAAAGAAGTTAAATCAACACCTTCTAAAACATAACCAACAGATTGAACCATAGCACCATCACCGGCATTTCCGGCAGCCATATTACCTAATAAGAAATCCCCTTTCATACTCGTAATAACAATCACTAATGCAGTCATTGTACAAATGACAACCGTATCAATAAATGGCTCTAATAAAGCAACAATACCCTCACTGGCAGGATTATTTGTTTTAACTGCAGAGTGAGCTATAGCAGCAGAACCAATACCTGCCTCGTTACTGAAAGCAGCCCGTTTAAATCCTTGAACCAATACTCCAATGAAACCACCTGCAACAGCAGTCGGTGCAAATGCTTCACTAAAAATAGCACCAAAGGCAGCCGGGATATAACTGATATTTAATAATAAAATAACCAATGCAGCCAATACATAAATACCAGCCATAATAGGTACTATCTTATCGGTAACATTAGCAATTCTCTTTATCCCCCCAATAATTACTACCGCAACAAGTAAAGACATAATTAAACCGAACAACCAACCTTTACCGTAAAGTCGATTAATATTCATTGAGTTATTTATAGTGGCTCTTTTAATATTAAAAGTAGTACCGGAAGACATACTGGTTAAGGCAGTAGTATTGCCTCTACCCGGACCGGCTTCAAATTCTCTTCCTTCCTGACCAACAATTAAAGATTGTAGAAAATTAGCAGGGAAATTTACAGATTGTCCATTAAAGGCCGCTTTTGTATTCACTCCCGATAAACCGGCAACTGCAGCAGAATCAACACCAATAGTCAATTTGCTATTTTTCAAAAAGAAACTATTCGAACCATCTTCATTTTTTTGACTACTAACCGCATAACTCAAACCGCTTTGCTGCAAAATTTCTTTATGAACGCCTACATTTTTAACGCGTAAAACTTTACCGTCTAAATTATCTGCAGGTGCAATAGATTTTTGTAATTGTGTTTCAAAGATAGAATAAGCCTGATTCGCTTGAAACATATTTCCTCCACCAAAAGATCCGCCAATACACATAATAGCAAATAAAACGGCCAGCACTTTGCCCAGGCCGCCCATATTCTTTTCTTTCAGACCTTTTGATAAATAGTACATCGGCCCACCGTACACTTTACCATGCTCATTAACTTCACGATATTTTACACCAAGAGTACATTCTACAAACTTGGAAGCCATTCCCAAAAGACCGCATAAAATCATCCAGAAAGTTGCTCCGGCTCCACCAATTACAACGGCCACCGCAACACCTGCAATATTTCCCAAACCAACAGTAGCTGAAAGGGCTGCCGTTAAAGCCTGAAAATGACTTACCTCACCAGCACCTTCAACTCGAATCGTATCCGGATTATCACCATCATTTACGTTTAAATCAGATTCATATAATTCTGCCTTATCGTACTTACCTCGTACTGTGTTAATAGCCGTTCCAAAGTACCTGAAACCGGGAAAAGCAAACTTAATAGTAAACCAGGTCGCCCCTAAAACAAGCGGAATTAACA
>JAHDHT010000083.1:2468-4684 GCA_020631175.1 Chitinophagales bacterium | reverse complement strand
GGAAAAGCAAACTTAATAGTAAACCAGGTCGCCCCTAAAACAAGCGGAATTAACACCCAGAATAAGCTAACATCCTTTGTAATCGGAATCTGGTAAAAAATGATATTCACAAACCATCCGGTTGCAAAACCAAAAATGTCATTAATAATCTGGTCTACTCCACGTGTCGCTTCTTCCTGCGCAAACAATCCAATTGCCGCGAATAATGCCGTGATTAAAGAAAAGAGTTTTTTCATAGTTCATTCTTATGCAGTCAGCAATTTACGAAATTTATAAGGCTTTACAGACTGAAACTAACATAAATCCCGGCTTCGAAAAAGCATGATAGCAAAGAGAATCAACTGAATACCAAAAAAAAGCCTCTTGAAAAATTCAAGAGGCTTTCTAATTATTATAGGCACAAATAATTATTCAATAACAAATTTATCCCGGATCATCTCCCCATTAATTTCTAGAGAAATAAAATAAAGACCACTATCATATGAGCCGACATCAAAACCTTTAGTAAAATCAATCGAAGCTGCATTAAAGCTTTCCATTAATTGACCGGTAGCATTATGAATTTGAATCATACCATCAACTCGTTCTGAAGTCTGTATTACAAAATAATCTTTCACCGGATTCGGGTAAATCTCAAATGATTGCTGATAAGTTGAAATATTTGTTGCCATTACAGCAATATCTTCACAAACAGTATCCGATCCAATAGCATTAGTAACCGTAAGGCAGACCGTATAGGTACCATCTGTAGCAAAAGTATAAGAAGGGTTTTGTTCAGTAGATGTATTTCCATCACCAAAATCCCAGAACCATTCATCGACTCCATTATTCGAAGTATCAAATAAATCAATATCTAATTCGCTGTCTGTATATTCAAAAGAAGCATCCGGCGCTTCTGTTACACCAGATAAATCGTAAGCCCCTAAATCATCTAAAGCCGCTTCAACAATACTTCCACCATCAAACTGTAAGCCCTGATTTAAAATAACAGAATCTTCAGCTATAAACATTAATCGTACATAATTACCCGGCGCAACATAATCACTCACGCGAATTACATTTCGTCTCCAGCTAACATCTTCAACATTAGTACGTTCAACCGGTACCCAGTCCGTTCCATCATTTGTTATAAATACTTTCCAATAATCATTTCCCGGATTGGCAGAAGCACGATTCGAATACCATCTCCAATATGAAAATGCAGGATCATCATAATCTGTCATGTTAAAAATCGGTGAAACAATACTTGTTGCGCCATTATCTACATCATGTAAATTATAAGCATCACCCGGATTACCATTTTCTGTAACCATACATAAATTACCATTATCATTAGGCGTATGATCTGTTCCGGTTTGAACAATAAAACCGGCCTCCGTCTGGAAAGAAGCATTCGGGGAAGTCATACCCCATTGTCCGGTCGATGCATCATCCACCCCAAGAAAATCAAATTCCCAACCTCCAAACTGATTATCAAAATCTTCTAAAACAGTTTGCTCAAAACCTACCATTAAAAAGAACGGTAAATTCGGATTGTCAACATCATCCGCTAAAAACGGTATGGTTAAGGCCTGCGCTCCATAAATGTCATTTACGGTAAAATAATATTCAACAATGGTACCAATAGGGAAAGACGCAATTTCTGTAGTAAACGTATTTCCACTTGCATTCGGCATTACCTGACTGGTAAAAGGCTGCGTATCATCTGTTCTATACCAAACCGTTACATCACCCAGGTAAACCGGGAAATCTACTGTAACATCTGTACTCAAAGAAACGGGTACACTAGCGGCCGCAGATAATACTTCTGTATGTTCTAATTCAATATTTCCAATTAAGGTAATACCATGTCTTGCAAAAGCATCTAAAATTGCAACATCATTCGGTGTACCATCATTAATATCAGCATTATCATCATCGGCAATCAAAGCCTCTAATAAAATATTTCTATAAAGCGTTCCTTCCTGACCATCTGCAGCATTTACAGTAGCCGCCTGCGTCTCTACAAAAATTTCAAACATTTTATGACTGTCGTTTAAATTAACAGCAACATCCAGCCATGCACCACAAATGATCTCTCCATCCGCATGCACCTGACCAATTAAATCTGCCGGATAAACTTTTGGAGCCTCACTGTAATTTCGAATATAAGAAGCAGGGTTACCAATAAAAGCACCTTCAGAAAGAATAGGATTGCCTGTTATATAGATGCCCCA
>JAHDHT010000083.1:0-2368 GCA_020631175.1 Chitinophagales bacterium | reverse complement strand
GATCCATCAAAAGTAATCGTATTATAACCCGGCTGTAACTCTACCTGAAAACTCGGAATCGTTCCACCTAAAGACTGATCTCTCACCTGACAATATTCACCTCTTAGTCTTACCGTTGCCATAGCAGGATCATTTCCTTCCAGATTAAACATTCCGTTTTCATCGGTATTATAAGTTTGTCCGTCGACTTCAATTTCAACATAAGGCATTGGCAATTGCTCCTGAGCCTGATTGATAAAATTCTTTGAAACACTTCCGCTGATCTGACCTTCTAAAACAAGATCATTATTCATGCTGCAAACTTTATTCTGACGATTTAAAATTTGTCCTGTTTCCGCATCAATGTAAGAAAAATACCATCCCGGCATGTAGCTGTTTCCTTCCGTTTTACATTCAACTTCATATACCAAACGGTACACATATGAGTTACCCGCAGGTACCGGATAAATTTTTAATTGCGGATCAACTACTCCCGTTCCTTCAATAATATTTTCATTCAAATCTTCAACAGAGGCAGCCAAAGCTTCTTCCGCACTAATCGTAGGATTTAAATTTATTTCTATTGCGGAAGGATGTACATCCATCCCGAACATAGGCACTTTACCATCAAGCGTTATACGCACCGTTAGCTCCGACCATAAAATCGGATGACCTAAGTACTCTTGCGTGAAATGTACATAATGGAATTTATCAGTAGTATTTACATTTCTCAATGTAATAACAGAAAAATCATAATCAAATACCGATAAATGATTGTTTATAAATTCCTGCGCCATTACTTCAGGGGCAGCTAAATTCAATTGAATAGCTTCACCGGCAGCCCTTCTCGGAAACCCCGTTCTTTGATTAAAATCAACATACCAACTCCCATTTTCTGCACGAAAATTTTGCCAGTTTTCTGAAGCTCTCAAAGAAGATTGAATGACATGATTATCACCAAACCCGGCATTTCTGTCAATTGAGTAATTCCCTACTTCGTCTCCAATGCGCTCGGCCAAAGCCGTATTGTTTAAGCTTAAACACAAAAACGCACAGAAGAGTAAAACAATATATTTGTTCATCTCTAACATGTAAATTTTTAGTTAAAATGTTTAGCCTAAATATACTACAAATCAAGGCTTAATCCGTCATATGCGAGTCGGATTTTAGCAGGAAGCTTGGGGTTGATGTCGTCGTGTTGACCTAATTGATGACTTATATGCGTAAACCAGGTTTCTTCACAGTCTAATTGCTGCGCCAGACTGGTCGCTTCACCTAATGTAAAGTGGGAAATATGCGAATCAAAACGTAAAGCATTTAATACCAGTACTTTAGAGCCTTTCACCTTTTCCAGCTCTTTTTCAGCAATATAATTGGCATCAGTGATATACGTAAAATCACCAATTCTGAAACCTGTAACCGGCATTTTATGATGCATCACCTGAATCGGTATAATTTCAAGCCCATTCAACATAAACGGTTGATCATCAATAGTTTCAAAGGTAATATTCGGAACCCCCGGGTACTTATGCTCAGCAAAAATATAATCAAATGAGCGCTTAATAGATGTTTGAGATGCTTCCGTAGCATACACCTCCATTGCTCTTTTCTGCAGGAAATTGAAGGCCCGAACATCATCCAGACCACCTGTATGATCCTTATGATCATGCGTAATTAAAACAGCATCAAGGCGCTTAACCTTAGCTCTCAGCATCTGATAACGAAAATCAGGACCGGTATCAATCACGAAAGTGAAGCCATCATCCATTTCAACCAGCAACGAACAACGCAATCGCTTATCTTTCGGCTTATCCGAGAGACAAACTTCGCATGTACATCCCACCATAGGAACTCCGACCGAAGTACCCGTTCCCAGAAAGGTAAATTTCACGCCTTTTCCAGATTTTTCATGAATTCCTGGTAGTGCCCTAAAACTTTTTCCTCGAGTTGCGATTCATCAATATCGATCATCAACAAAAGCTCCATCAATGAGCCCATGCGCGCTTCGACATCATAGAATTTATTAACCACAACGATTTTCTGATCGTGTAACAAACAATAGCCCGAACTAAAATTACCCTTGCCGTAACGAACCTGATAACCGGTCGCTTTGAAGATATTTTCTAGTTTAGATAAGTTATGTCTGGTATATTTCATACGCTGCAAAAATAACGGTAATCCTGTAGTATGATTGTAGGGATATCCACAAATGTGCATTGCAAAAAAGAATGGGGATGCTGTTGATTTGGGCGATGGCCGGGCTTTCGGCTTTACGCACTGCACCGATCACTATTTCAAAATAGCATTTGTTAGTCTTCCTTTGTCAGCCGTCTCAAATGCTTTTTTCAATAAGCTCCGGTACAGAGGGTATCGCCTCTATCCCTATCGC
>JAHDHT010000376.1 GCA_020631175.1 Chitinophagales bacterium | reverse complement strand
GGACTGCTTGCAGGTTTATCTACAAAATCACCCCCTTTCATAAATGCTAATCCGTTTAAATAACTGACTACTTTTCCGCTATCCGCTTTTTCATCATTTACATACCAGGCATCCGTTTTTAATTCTAAGACCATTGAACTATCTGCCGGATAATTGTAAGTGATTTTTTTTATTTTTTCTTTATTGCCTTTAAATAATGCTTTATCTCTATAAGTCGCAGCATTCTGTCCGGCCAATCCTTCATAGAATCCTTTTACAACAAAAACATCATCTTCGCCGGATAAGCGAACAAAGCTTGTAAATTTCGGATTTTGTTGTTGTCCCATTCTTTGCTGTGTTTGTTGCATACTTGCGGGGTCAATTTCAAAACGGCCTATAATTATATCCAAAGCTTTTTTACTTCCTTCATAAATTTCAACCTTTGTTCCTTCATCGTCTACTTTAAATTCCGGCCATTTGGATGGATTTTTCGAAGCCAATCTTGACGGTTTGATAGAAGCAATTTCTTCTAATGTTCGATTAACCGTTTCCTCAAGTGCTGCAACTTTTTCACCATTCTCTAATTCGACCATCCATTGATCTCCTGATTTTTCAACGATTAAAGGCTTTTCTTTTTCAGCGCCTTTAATCCAAATCTTAGTAACCTTTTCGGTATTAATATCCACTAATGTAGATCTGAAATTACGTTCACCTTTTTTCTGATCTCCTAAATAAATAAATGCATAAATACCTGCCATTAATAAAAGCAGCACTAACAAAACTAAATTTCCTTTTCTCTTAAACATAGCGCGTATCCCTCCATTTATTTTTACGACGTCTTCTCAATGTAAAACGTATTAATCCGAAAATTGCGATGCCAACTAATGGCAATAAGAAGTTAAACCACTTAATACTTGTTTTTTGTCCGTCTGTTAATTCTTTCTTAATCGGACGAGAGGTGATTTCTTTTGTTCTCAATTCGCTTAAACCGGAATCATCATTCAACCATTCGATTGAATTTGCTAATAAACTAATTTCATCCTGACCAATTTGTCTTGCACCCTGACCCTGACCGTTTACTGCGAAATCTCCATCGCCGATAACTACCATTCTTGAAGGAATGTTTCCTGAAATATTTCCTTCAAAGGCGGCTGCAATAGGTAATCTTGCGGAAGGAAAATCTACATCATCCCATTCTTTATTGATATCGAAAAAAGTCGGCGTTGGTGAAGTACCCGATTTATCAGAACTAAATGCTAGTGGACTAACAGTAATTCCATCCGCAACATTATCATAGTTCAGTGGACTTGCGAATTGCAATAAAGCCTGTTCTAAACCACTAGCGATCGGGTGATCACCAAAACTTTGAATGATCGGTAAAAAAGGGAAAGGTATAGGTCGGTTAAAAGTAAAGAAACCCGTTTGCTGTTGGACCGTAACACTACCACATTTCTGATCGATTATAAATTTTTCTTCAACATCAATTCCTTTAGCAGATAACCATCCTTCCAAACCGGTAGAAATTGCCATACCTCTGCTTTGTTGTAAATCTGCTTCCACTCTGTTTAATGCTAAAAACAATCCTTTCCCGGAACCTAATAAAGCATCCAGTTTAGAGAGTTCTGCTTGTTGAAATGAATCTTTAGGCGAAACAATTGCGAGACCTTTGTAATTTTCGATAGTCAAGGTATCTAAAGTTACCGGCTGCAAATCAAAAAGTACGCTCAGGGTAGCATATGCCTGACTCAATTCTTGCAATGCAGGTTCTCCATGTCCTTGTACAAATCCGATTTTTGGCTTATCTGAATCGGCAATTTTCTTAATGGAAGAAGTTAAAGCGTATTCCATTGCCACTCCCGGTTGAATTACCGGTAAAACTTCTTTATTATTTCCATAATTAATAACCGCTCCTAAATAAGCTCTTTGTTGTTTTGCCTGATCTCTCTCCCTTACGCTAAGCGTTATCGGTTGAATACCGGCTTCCATTGCTGCTTTTTCTGTCTCTTCATTTTCATTTGGATTAATGAATTCGTAAACAACACTTCCGTTTGATCGCTTATTATACTCTTCCAACAAAGCCTGAAACTCGGTTTTTGTGCCGGCGATTTGAGGAGGTAAATCATCAGAAAAATATGCAGAAACAGTAACCGGATCTTCCAGCTCTTTTAATATTTGTTTGGTCGGATTACTCAGGGTATATCGTTTATCGCCTGTGAAGTCAAGACGAAAAAACAAACGGGTTAATAAAATATTAGCAACAATGATTACCGCTAAAACCAATAATACCCGGGTTAATAATGATCTTTTTGAATTCATAATTAATCGGTTGCGCTTTTTCTGGATAAAACAAAATCTGCCAGCATTAATCCTAATCCGGCAACTGATAAGAAATAAATAATATCGCGGCTGTCAACTACGCCTCTTGTAATTGAATCATAATGACTCGAAATACTCAGGTAGTTTAAAATTTTACCAAATATACCTTTTGCATTACCTGCCAATGCGCCGAAAATAAAAAGGAATAAAACAGAAATACATAATGCCAGTAAGAAGGCAACGATCTGGTTATTGGTGATTGAGCTCGCGAATATTCCGATTCCGGCATATGCTGCTGCCAGTAAAATAATACCGAGATAGCCACACCATACAGCACCATGATC
>JAHDHT010000375.1 GCA_020631175.1 Chitinophagales bacterium | reverse complement strand
CGTTGAAAGTCTTTTGGAAAATACGGATCAGCTAAAAGGTAAGCTAAAAGAAAAAGTTGAAGATAATGCTGAACTGGCGATGATATCGAAACAATTGGCAACCATCATTTTGGATGTTCCATGCGATTATGATCTGGATAGTTTTATTCTGGAAGAACCGAATAAAGAAATTCTGTCGGCTAAATTTTCTGAGCTTGAATTTCGATCATTAGGTAAGCGAATTATCGGTGATGAATATAATGTAAACATGGCCCAGTCATCAGGAGGAGGGACCTTGTTTGATATTGATTTAAAAGGGCAGGAGGCTGCGGGTGAAAAAACTCCGGAACCAGAAGTTGCAGGTAAAACAATTGAAGACACTGATCACAAATATCATTTAGTAGATAAAGTAAAAGATCAGGAGGCATTAGCTAAAAAGCTGATGAAGCAAAAGATCATTTGTTTTGATACGGAGACAACCGACATCGATGCAAATCTTGCTGAAATTGTTGGTTTAGCTTTTTCTTATCAGGAAGGTGAAGCTTATTATATACCGGTAGAAGCCGATTTGAAAAAAGCAGAAAAAACATTAGCGATTTTTAAAGCTGTTTTAGAAAATGAAAAAATTACTAAGATTGCTCAGAATATTAAATATGATAATTTAGTATTGAAGTGGTATGGAATTGAAGTAAAAGGAATTCAGGAAGATACGATGTTGATTCATTATTTGCAGCATCCGGACATGCGGCATAATATGGATTTTTTATCTGAGACTTATTTAAATTATACTCCAATTTCAATTACAAGCTTAATTGGAAAAAAAGGAAAAAACCAGGGAAACATGCGTGATGTCCCGGTTGAAAAAGTAGTCGATTATGCTGCTGAAGATGCAGATATAACTTTTCAGATTTATAATAAGCTGAAGCCGGAATTAAAAGAAGCTAAAATTAAAAAGCTCTATAAAGATGTTGAAATGCCATTGGTCGGAGTACTGACTGAAATGGAGTATAACGGTGTTGCTGTAGACCAAAAATTTTTAGCGAAGTATTCTGAAGAATTAGGCGATAAAATTGTTGATTTGAAAAATGCGGTTTGTGATGAAGCCGGGGTAGAATTCAATCTTGATTCTCCAAAACAATTGGGGCAGGTATTGTTTGATAAAATGGAAATTCCTTATAAAGGGAAGAAAACAAAGACCGGACAATATTCGACCAATGAGGATACGCTTTTAAAGCTTGAAGGTGAACACGAAATTGTGCAAAACCTACTATCGTACCGTATGTTGCGGAAGTTGAAGTCTACCTATGTAGATGCTTTACCACAATTAATCAATCCAAAGTCGGGAAGAATTCATTCTTCTTTTAATCAGGCAGTGGCTGCTACCGGAAGATTGAGTTCGGCCAATCCAAACTTGCAAAATATTCCAATAAGAAGGGAAGAGGGTAGAAGAGTGCGTGAAGCATTTATTCCAAGAGATAAAAAGCATGTTATGTTATCTGCTGATTATTCTCAGGTTGAGTTGAGAATAATTGCTGCTTTAAGTAAGGATAAAGCCATGATTCAGGCTTTTAAGGATGGGATTGACATTCATAAAGTAACGGCATCTAAAGTTTATAAAGTAGATATCGATGAAGTTACATCTGAAATGCGAAGCAGAGCTAAGATGGTAAACTTCGGAATTATATATGGCATCACAGCATTTGGATTATCTCAACGACTTGATATAAAAAGAGGAGAAGCTAAAGAATTAATTGATGGTTACTATGAAGAGTATCCTCGTATTTTCAAATTCATGGAAGAGTCGATTGCTTTTGCAAAAGAGCATGGTTATGTAGAAACTGTTTTGGGTAGAAGAAGATATTTAAAGGATATTAATTCTGCTAACCGAACCGTTCGTGGTTTTACCGAACGAAATGCAATTAATTCTCCTATTCAGGGTTCTGCAGCAGACCTGGTGAAAGTGGCTATGATCAATATTCATAATCGCATTAAGAAAGAAGGTTTGAAATCGAAATTAATTCTTCAGGTGCATGATGAATTGGTTTTTGATGTAATTAAACCGGAGTTAGATCAGATGATCGAATTGGTTCAATATGAGATGTCGAATGCCATTAAAATGAAAGTACCTTTGGATGTAGATTATGGAACAGGAAAGAATTGGTTGGAAGCGCATTGATTTTTACATGAACGTTATCCCGCCCGTTCCCTGATGTCTTCCTGAATGTAATGAAGGATCTTGCTATTTCTTGGCATTTTTTCTATCAACTAAAAAGATTGCTCACTTCGTTCGCAATGACACCTTTGCTGCCCATTCTTTATTTAAAATAGACAACAATTCTTTTTGCTTTGCAAATAAAATTATTCTGAAATCCTGATCTTCAATCCTATTCTTTAATTCGAAATCACATGCCATTGAAAAGGTGATACTTTTAAAAATCCAAAAAAGTAATTGATTAAAATCTTTTGTTTTCATTCGTTCTCTTTCCTGCCCGCGCTCAACAATAACATAATGGTATAATTTTGCGCTTACCTCAATATGTGGGTATGCACCGTCTCTAGAGTATCCATAAGTTGGAAGTAAGTTTTCCGGAGCGTCAATTTTCTTTGCAAGCAATTCGACTTCGCTTTGTATTTCCGGTAAAGTCAGCATCTATAAATCACTAT
>JAHDHT010000082.1:13849-16669 GCA_020631175.1 Chitinophagales bacterium | reverse complement strand
AGCAATTGGAGCTGAATTATTAATTGCTACTGAAAAGTTTTGCGTAGATGAACAATCATTATCATCTGTAACGGTTAAATTATAATTACCTGCAGACAATCCATTTATGGAAGCAACATTTTGATTATTCGAAGACCAATTATAAGTATAAGGGGCTGTGCCACCATTAACTAATGCAATTGCTTCACCATCCTGCGCTCCTGAATAAGTTTCATTTGTAATATTAAAACCAATTTGTAAACCGTTAGCAGGAGCGTTTACCGTTTGACTCGCTGTCAAAATACATCCCTGATTATCCGTAATTGTAACACTATAATTTCCTGCAGGTAAATTATATCTGTTTTTTGTTGTAACTCCATCTGCCCACAAATATGTAAATGGAGCTGAGCCACCTGAAGTAGATAATATAATAGAGCCATTATCATCGCCGAAGCAATCTACATCTGAATTATAAAGTGAGACAGAGAAATTATTACAATTTACACTACTTATTGTAGCGCTAATTGATTGGCTGCAGCTATTTGCATCTTCTACATTAACTGAATATGTTCCCGGAGATAAATTGGTTAAGTTTTGTGCATTTGAACCATTTGACCAGGTATAAATATAAGGTGCTGTTCCACCTGTAACAGATAATGTAATTGATCCGTCTGCTGCACCAATAGCAGATTCATTTATTTGAGAAGTTGAAAGTGCTAATGGCAATGCGGGTGCATTAATACTAACAATTATACTTTCTGTACAACCAATCGCATCGGTAACGGTACAGCTATAGGTTCCACTTGACGCATTCTGTATTTGATTTTGAGTAGCACCTGTAGACCAATCGTATGAAAATGGGCTATTTTGACCGGAGGCCAGAATTAATGCTGAACCATCACTTCCATTATAACAGGAAACATGATTTGTTACCGCACTTAACACTATAGGGCTGCATTGTACACTTTGAATATTAAAACTTTCTACCGTAAAGCAGCCATTAGCATCTGTAACGGTAAGACTATATGTTCCGGGAGTCAGATTATTTATACCGGTAGTAAACTGACCGTTAGACCAGAAGTACTGATAAGGCGGTGTGCCGCCTGAAATTACTGCAGATGCAGAGCCATCTCCCGTATTTAAACCTGATTCATTATTAGCATTTACAGAAACATTGAGCGCCGTTGGTTCATTAACAACTACATTTTTGAAGCCTGAGCAACCAACTGCATCAGTTACGTTAACGGTATATATACCAGCTGTAAGATTTGAAACGGACGCATTGGTAGCACCTGTATTCCAGAGTGTAGAATAAGGTGTTGATCCACCGGTGATGCCAATATTGATGTTTCCATCATTATCATTAAAACAAGAAACATGATTAATGCTTGGAGTGATAATAAGAGGATTGCATGTTACGGCCAAAATTTGAATACTGTAAACCTGTGAACATCCATTTTGATCACTAACAATAACTGCATAATTACCCGGAGGTAATCCGTTAACATTCTGAGTAGTAGCTCCGGTATTCCATTGATACGAATAAGGCGGAGTTCCTCCGTTAACGATCATATTTACACTTCCATCATCGGCATTTAGATATGATTCATTATTTTGTGTGTGCGTTAAAGAAAGTGGCAGCGGTTCATTTACTGTAAACTCTTCAGACTGACTACATCCAACATTATCTGTGATTTCAAGGGTATAATCTCCTTCCGGAATATTTGTAATGGAAGATTGCGTACTTCCATCCATCCATTGAAACTGATAAGGAGCTATACCGCCAGATAAACTATTTAAATTAATCGCTCCGGTACTTTCTCCGTTACAGCCCACATCTGTTATGTTTGCGGTAAAATTAAATGTAGAACAAACAATAGGGTCTACCGTAATTGAAGCTGTTATTTCACAATCATTATCATCTGTAACGGTTACCATATAGGTTCCCGGAGCAAGATTTGCAATGGAAGATTGATTACTACCTGTAGACCATTGATAACTATAAGGAGGAGTACCCCCACTTGCTGAAACAGCAGCTGTTCCATCATTGGTCATAAAATAGGTCTGATCAGTTGCTGATGCATTTATTGTTAATGCTGCAGGCTGATTTACCTGAATAGAACTATTGAATATACATCCATAATCATCAATTGCTGTTAATGAATAGTTGCCTGCAGATACATTTAAAAGGCTTGCGGTAGCTGCACCGTTAGACCATGAGTAACTAATAGGTAATTGACCACCTGATGGTATTGCGGCCACACTTCCTGTAGCATCACCGTTACAATCTACATTATTAACAAATAAATCGACGACAAAGTCAGTACAAAATTCATTTTCTTCACCAGGAGTGTAAGGTACAGTTTGCACCTGCCAATGTTCAGGATCATCATTATCAACTGTATTAGGAATTAAAGCAAGTGAAACGCCATCTCCATCCGGTTCTTGTACCCACGGAGGATCGTCGCTATAACGAACCGAATCAATAACAATATTAAAAGGATCTTCAAGCGATAATAGCTCACCTCCATTATTTAATTTACCGCGATAAACGCCGTCCGGATAAAAATTAAACCGATCATAAAAATCCAAACTATCTTCAGCAATTACATAAAAATCACCGGGACCAAGTATGGTTCCATATGGGAATATATAGCCCACTCCTTCCACCAAACGCATATCCGACATATTAACCGGATCTAATCCATTATTCTTTATTTCAATAAATTCATACTCATCGCCATCGATGGTATCGTTTGCGGTTATCGAATCTAAAGGATTATAATGAATCTCATTAATTAAAAGATCACTGTAATTCTGTGGCGTATAAAATCGCTGCGG
>JAHDHT010000082.1:4248-13749 GCA_020631175.1 Chitinophagales bacterium | reverse complement strand
GAATCTCATTAATTAAAAGATCACTGTAATTCTGTGGCGTATAAAATCGCTGCGGACACATTGAACTCCATTCTACTTTTGTGTATGGATTAGCTAAATCTTTTTGATATACTTCAATTTCAGCCACCCGCATTACATTCGTTTCAACTTGCAAAAATCGGATGTAGCGTACATCCTGTTCAATTGTATATTTTCGAAGCGATGAAAATCCTTCTGTTGGTATTGAAATAATGGAAGGATCATTATTTAGCAAACTCGTATCAGTAGTTGTGATAGGATTTTGCGAAGCATAAAGAAATAATTGATTTAAATTCTGATAAAATAAAAACCCATGAACAACTACATGGTCAACCGTTTGAACCGAATTTAAATCTATATCGATATGCATTAATGGTTGATTATAAGATCTTGTATATGAAATAGTATCAACAAATCGGGTTCCGGAAGATCGGTTCCCGTCTACAACATTATCGACCGGAAATGCCGGATGGCCATTGTTTATTGACATTACAGCAGAAGGAGCAATATTAACCAGCGGGTAATCTATAGATGATTTTCGCACTCTTGCTCTGAATGTATTAACTCCATCCGGTATGCTAAGTGTTCCATTGTATAATTGAGCGTTACTGTTTACAGCACCTCCGGGCAATCTCGGATCTTCACCGTTTGTAGTGTAATAAATATCGCCCGCTCCATTTGAATTAGTCAACTGCAGAGGAAATCCCGGTGGTACCAAACTTCCACCTAAAGAATACTCTACCGGATCTAATTCAGGATACATTCCCCAGAATTTATAAAACTTTATCATAGAATCCATTCGCGCCGGAATGAATTCATCTTTTATTTTATTAACCCGCCATTGCCAGGTAGCCGGAGTTGCAATAACCGTGTCTCCCCATCTGGCAGACTCCGCAACAATCGGTGATTCAAGCATATCTTCATGCTCTTCAATAGTTGCGATTTGTTGACTTACGCTAAGCGGACCGTCATTAAGACATTTACATTCAATATTATCCCCAAAATCTGTTAGAAAATCTTCCGAACCCTCCAGGTATAGGTTACGAATCATTTGACCGGGACCAGCCGATTCAAATAAGGGATCCGTTTTATTAATATTTGTAGCAAAGCGACCATATCTACTTGCCGTTTTATCATTATCATTCACACGAATAACATACCCTGTGTTCGCATTTCCGGCAGCATTAAATTCTGCTTCAGCATACCAGAAGTTATAAATCAGCATAAAATCATAAATCTGCTTTACCATTTTATGATTTTTCCAGGCAGCAAAATTTGAGCTGTTAGCAATCATTGAGAGCCATTCAGTACCTGTACCATGATTTATCTTAATCGTATCTTCAAAATGTGCGCCGCCTGAGTCGGTTCCATCAATATAATCATAATCATCATCGTCACCACCGAAATACTCTTCCATAAAATGTTCATCCACCCGCTCACGCATATGGTACATACCCATATATTCATTGTTGACATACATATGTACATAACGACCATGCACATTGACATGCCCTGATTTGAGCATTAAATCATCCGCGAATTTGGGTCCGAAATACTCTCCTGTATTGTTATGACCTAACCATCGATTACTATCCCGTTCACAAAGCCATGAAGAACAAGAACCACTTCTGAATTCGATATTTTTGAACTTATCATTGGCTTCTGTGCCATTATCGAATCCTTCAAAAAGCGGATATTTAAAGTTTTTATCACCGTATTCTTCCCGGAAATAAACCCTCATACTTTTTTTATCGAACCCAAGACTTCGATTTCCATATTGCTTAACACCCGCATTCTCCTGCTTACTATCACCTGTATCCGGAAAGTAGAACTCTATGGAAATAGGCAATTCAAGCGTATCCTGAACACTATCCTGTACATTAATGAAAATGATCGGAATCGAAGTCAGCGAAGACTCCATTTGTGTAGCATATAAAGGGTCGTTAATAATATGCGGTTGCATATAATTCGCAGCCACGATATCATCTAAAAACAAGTAACTATGTGTCTCTTCTTCAGTGGTATCAGTTGCATTAAATGCAACTGATCGAATAGATGAGGTAAAAGAGATTGGAATAGGCCCCGAATAAACCTGTCCGTTTCCGGGACCCGGATTCGAACTATCGAGGGTATACATAATGGTAGCACCAGGCAAATCAGTACTTAGCTGCACATTTACAGGATTGCTATATAAGCCCCTTTCAACACTGTAATCTACTGATTGTGCGGACAATACAGATGCAAAAATAATGCAAATAAATACTAGAAAATTTGATCGTACCATGTTCAATAAATAAGACATTTTACTGTCTTCTTTCGTTGCATATACGCATTCTAATAGACAATGTTATTTATTGAATATGAAGCAATTAGATTATACAAGCTTGATTTTAGTTTTGAAAGGATAGAATCAGAGCTGATTGCATTCATTGTCCCTGCTTTTCGTTGCAATGTAAAGCCCGCTCAGGCACTTAACATAAGTTTTTGAAGTGCTTTCCTTCGGTCAGCCCTACAAAAAACATGTTAAGGCATTCGCAAACATTACATTTTCACTACAATCAGGCTTAGCTCGGCTTGTCTAGGGGTTTTTTGCAGGTCCGGCAGCGCTCGCCGGTTTTCCTTTTTATATTTGGCTAAAGCCTTATTGATCTCGAAAAATAAAAAAATGTTGCTCATTTAAAATGAACAACATTTCCGGGTACTAATATGAATTATTTGATTAATAGTGCTTTATAACAATTTTGGATGTTTGCACTTTTTCTTTGTATTGATATCTTAATAAGTACATACCATTCGGAAATTGTCCCATTTCAACCGGGTGATCTCCTTTATCTAATTCATCTAAATGCACTACAATTTTACCATTTGCATCAGTTATAAAGACTTCATTTAGCTGAACATTCGTTTTGATATTGAACATACCGTCATTCGGATTTGGATATATTTTAATTTCTTCTTTTTCATCCGGTTCAATAATTTTCGTCCACTGATTATTACAATCCGGAACTGTCAGGTAATTATTGATTAATTCAACCATTAAATTATTGAGGTATTTTGTTTCATACTCATCTGTTGAAGGTGCAATATGACTTCCCCCTATCCCACTGTCATCGGTTAAGAATAAATAATTGCCATTGGTAGCTAAAGCAATTGAACGCATTAAATATTCAGTACTTTTATCTAATCCGGAACCTGTAACCGGTACAATTCTAATTCCTTTTTCAGCCGCTAGTTTTGTGTATTTTTTTAGCTGTGTTAAAACTTCAGGACTTGTATGTGGTGGAGCATCAAGCACAAGAAAAATAA
Source organism: Chitinophagales bacterium (assembly GCA_020631175.1). GTDB lineage: Bacteria > Bacteroidota > Bacteroidia > Chitinophagales > JAHDHT01 > JAHDHT01. The sequence goes on along the minus strand of JAHDHT010000082.1, from coordinate 10,425 downwards.
TACGACTTAATGCATTTTCACTCCAATCTAATTCTTCAATGGCAACTTCTAAGCCACTGTGAACAGCTTCAGGATAATCACCTCCGCCTGCTGCGTCTTGTAATTTAATAAAATCGACTCCTGTATTAATATTTTTGTTTAATGCTGATTTCTTAGTTAGATAATCATCGGTTTTGTCTCTGTAAAAAACATTTCCTAATCGAAGTTCAACTTGGTTATGTTCTTTTTTCACACGGTCAATTACATCTAAAAGCTCGACTTTTAAATAATCTATTTCATCTCCCATCGAGCCTGTTGCATCCACTACAAATGCAATGTCTACATTTTTTGGATAAGCACAATCTGCGACTACTTCAATATGATTTATTCCATCTGAAAATTCAGTTACATCTTCCAAGCTTATAGTTTGCCCCTCGTAACGAACGGTTGCACTAAGGGTTGTATTTTTCTTGGGGCTATCATCGAATAGACCAAACCATAATTCTGCTTTTCCTGTGTTATCTGATTTTGCCGTATATATAATTCTATTATTCTGTTTTAACTCTATTGTTGCATCGACCACCGGAAAACCTTCAGAAGAACTTAGTTGAAAAGCATATCGTTGCTGAGGAATAATTCCCCAGGCATTTTGGTATGTTTTTAAGTCTTCTTTTCTTAGATCATTCCACATTTCCCATTTACTGAAATCGTGAATTTCACCTGCTGTTAATTGACCTGCTTTAATTGAGTTTTTAACCGGAACTCCTTTATTCTTTTCTTCTTTAGCATCTATGAATTCTCCTTCTGTAAAAGAGTCATCCATGCTTAAAGCATCATAAACTTCTTTCACTTTTGGAGCTTTATCTGCTTTACTCTTTCTTGATTTTTTTTCTCTTCGATCCTTCTTTGTAATACTGCTCACCATTGAAACCGCTTTAGTTGATGCTTTTGAAATTAATCTGGGTTTTTTGGCTGTAACTGCTACTTCTGAAAGGGTAACACTTTCGGTTTTAATCGGCTCTGCTTCATAGCTGTAAGATGATATTTCGTCTGTGGTAACTCCGGATACAGGAGCTAAAGGCGGTGGCGGTGGTGGCGGTGATGACGTTACTTTTACATCGCTGTCTGATCTGCTTTTACTTTCAAGAATACTAAAGATTTCTGCATCTTCATGTACTACTTCTTCTATTTCTTCCGGCTGTTTTTGAATGTATAATACAGTGTTTTCTAATCTGTTAATTTTTCGCTGTATAAAACCAATAGTACTATGCATTATATCCACGACTTCAACATTATTCATCATTTCGATACATACATAACCTTTATCATCTGTTGTGGAAATTTTTGATGTTCCAACCACTTTTACTTCTGCATTGACAATAGGTTTATTGTCAATTTCATTCATTAATGTTATGCAATGTGTTGTACTTGATTGTGCTGTTAATGAAATAACAAAGAACAGCATTAAGCTTGTAAATAAAACTTTCATAATCGATCTGTTTTAATGATAGATGCATCGATAATTCAGTTTGGTGTCTGAGACTGGTTCGGTCTTCATTTTTTTACCGCAGAGACGCTAGGGCGCAAGGTTGTTCGGCTTTCGTTTTTTTTATCATTCGGAATTATCTTTTTTCTGTTTTGGAAGGTAAAGAATATGAAGCCTCGCAGCTGAAAGCTCGCACTGTTAAAATTTTGAGTTTGAATTTGAGTTTGATACTTGAATTTCTATTTAAATAAACCTTAGCCCTTTTGCCATATTTCCCATGCTTTCTCAGCTTGATGAATAAGCATATCATGCCCATTCTTTAATTGACATCCGCTACCTTGACCTAGCTTCATAAAAGATGTCATTTCAGGGTTATATACGAGATCAAAAAGTAAATGCATATTAGTAATTGCATTTTTATCTAGTGGAAGAACTTCATCGATATTGGGGAAGGTACCTACTGGAGTAGTATTAATCCAAATCTTATACTTTTTCAACTGAGACAGCGTCAACTCATCATAGGTCCACCGTTTTTCTCCTTCCTTTCGACTAACCATACGAAATGGTAATTCCAATTGATTTAAAACGTAGGCTACTGCTTTTGAAGCTCCTCCGGTTCCAAATATCAAAGCAGTTTGATGATAGTCTGTCAATAATGGAATTAATGATTTTCTAAAGCCATAAACATCGGTATTAAATCCTTCCAGGTTATCTTTAGAAACTTTAATAGTATTGACAGCATTAATTTTCGAAATAGCGGTCTCACATCCATCCAAAAAAGGAATGACTGTTTCTTTATAGGGTATTGTCACATTGAGTCCGGAATAATTATAAACTTCTTTTTCAAAAAACTTTTTTAAAGCACTTTCATTTTCAAATTCAAGCAAATCATATCTTGCGTCGATGCCTTGTTCTTTAAAAAATTGAGTGAAATAATTTTTTGAAAAAGAATGGCTCAGGGACTTTCCTATTAAGCCGTATTTTTTCATTTACCCTGAAGATTTCCAGTTCTTTCGATCATGATTACTAAGGCAGCTCCTAAAATCATTAAGGCTAGTGCTAAGAAAAACTGGCCGGTTCCAATTGACGGTATGAAACGATCATATCCGAGTACAACTCCATCCAGACATAAATCAGAAGCAGTCAATAAATTACCTTTTCGGTCAATCATTTGTCCTGCAGCATTTTGCAAATAGTCAGTATTTTTCCATGGCCAGATTATTAATAAAGAACCCAAAACAAAACCGGTTAACAAACCGATTGTTCCATCTTTAAAATGATCAAAAAGCCATGCTAACAATCTTGAAAAGACCAGAATTCCGATTCCACATCCTAAACCAAGTGGAATTAAAATTTTCATATTAAAATCTCCTACAGCACTTAATACTAAAATATAATTACCTAATAAAAGTAAAATATAAGAGCCCGATAAACCGGGAAGAATCATGCTGCTTACTGCCACAATTCCACAAAGAAAAACCCAAAGAAAACCATCATTGGCTGATAAAGGTTTTAAAAAACTGATACCAACAGCAATTGCAAGACCTATTAAAAGCATAACAATAGTAAGTGGATTCCATTTCGAGACTTGCTTACCCACCAGATAAACGGATGCTGCAATTAAGCCAAAAAAGAATGCCAGCGTTAGTACTTCATAGTTACAAAAAAGATATTCGAGTACTTTAGCGAGACTAAAAATGCTTCCAAAAATGCCTAAGATTAAAGGCAATAGAAAGGGTGCATCGATGTATTGCAAAAAATCTTTGAACTGACCTTTTAACAGCATTTTTGCAGCTGTAAGGTTAAACGATTTTATGGCTAAAATCAATCGCTGATAAATACCGGTGATGAATGCGATTGTACCGCCGGAAACTCCGGGAATTACATTTGCGGCACCCATTGCCGCACCTTTTAAAAAAAGAGATAGAAAAGACTCTTTAGGCTGCATATTTTAAGCCTGCTCTTTATCTAAAAAATCAAAAAAGGTATCGCCTCTAAGTCCGAGTCTTAATGTCTCTAAAGGAATTACATCATTTGGGGCAATATTACCTAAGTTCACGTTGTTTCCAAGCAGTTTAATGAACCAGACTTGTTGTGCTTTTTTAGGTGCTTCCCAAAGTAAATGCTTACCGTCAATCCCGTGTAAAATTTCTTCAATAAGTCCTGATCTTACTTCTCCGGTACCTCGATAAATACCAACATTTCCTCCTTCACGTGCTTCTGCAATAATTTTCCAGCTACCAGCCTCACGTTCTTTTTTAATCATTTCTGTCCATATATATGGAGCAATGATTTTGTTTTCATCTTTTGAACCGATTTCAGAAAGAACGGTAACTTTTTGTGCAAGTTTATTGATGTATTCACATTTCAATCCATGTTCAATTTCCATACATCCATCCGAAACTTCTGCATGCGTTAGTTCAAATTTATCCAGCAGGTTTAGATAATCTTCAAACTGATCTCTTATTAGAAAAGCTTCGAATAAAGTACCCCCAAAATAGCAATTGATTCCGGCCTCTTTATAGAGCTTAAGTTTAGTTGCTAAATTCTTTGTGACGTATGAAGTACCGAAACCAATTTTAACCAGGTCAGTAAACTCTGCATTCATTTCTATAAAGTCTTCTACTTCACGAGTTGAAAGACCTTTATCCATCACCATATTAATACCTTCTTCACGAGGTTTTTCCGTGCGAAACGGAATCTGATTTAAGTTGTAGTTCATGCTAATTTTAATTTCTGTAGCTATCGATAATCGATAGTACCTCATCTGAGCCGCTAAGGTAAGGCAATATTTCAAAAAGCATATAGTGCTTGTCAAAATTCATATCTAATCCTTCCCCAAGATAATGCGCTGCTTTTTGCTTTTGACCAAGTTTGTAGTAACAGGCTGCCATATGATACATTAGTTCTTCCCTGTTTCCGGTTTTATCTTTTTGTTCAACATCAATGAGCATTTCGATGCAATGCTCATCCCAGTCTTGCTGCATAAAGATTCTTGCGACCTCTAAAAATGGCTCGAGATCTATTTCTGTACCATCTTTAATTTTATTGAGATAAATCAAAGCAACATCATTATTTTCAAGCTTAAGACTGAGTTTAGCTGCCTGAATATTGTAGTTTGAGGCATCATCTACTTTATCTAATGCCATTTTGATCGAATCAAAGGCAGGAATGAGCCGTTCCATTTGCAGGTAGGTCTTACTTAAATAGTACCAGGCATCAGCATATTCTTTGTCCAGACTCACTGCTTTTCTATAATAGTACAATGCTTTTTTCGGCATTTCTTTTTCAGAATAACAGCGGCCGAGATAATAAAAACTCTCATCAATTTTATTATCTAAAGCAACAGACTCATTGAAATATTCAATGGCTTTGTCGTAGTTCTTTTTCTCAAACCAGGCTTGTCCGCAATCTCGATAGGCAATTTCAAAGTCTTCTTTAATGGCCAATGTGTATTCGTAAGCATCAATGGCTTCATCGAGTTTATCCAGATTGAAATAGGCATTACCCATATTATACCAGCTCAAATAGCTATATGGATGGTCGTTTATAAGTCGTTTTAAAAATTTTACCGCTTCTTCTTCCCGATCATGAATTTCGCATACAAACTGATATCGGCTTTGCGCTTCATTATGATTAGGATTAAGGCGAATGGCTTTTCTGAGGTAAGCCAGCATTTCATCAGGCTTTTCCCATTCTTCGTATACATCGGCTTTCTCCATGTATACATCAATTATTTCATCTTTATCAGCATGTTCTAATGCCAGATCGAGCACTTCAAGCGCTTTTTCAAAACGACTTGTTTGCTGGTATATATCAGACTGCAATAAGTAAACACGAATATCTGCCGGATCGTAAATCGCAGACTGCTGCACAAAATCCATTGCTGCAGCATATTCTTTTTGCTCAAACAACATTTCTGCTTTTTTCAGCAGAAAAAGCGCTGAAAAGGGGTATTGTTCTAATGCTATATTACAGGCTATCAATCCTTTATTCAGATCAACAAGATCTTCATAATGTTCGATGATTTTTTCAAAACTATAATGATCAAAGAATAAATTTTCATCATTCTTCAGCATTGTTTCAAATCGCTTCACTAAAGGATAGCGCTCATCATGATGTAAATTATCTCCAAATTCTTTTTTTGACATAAATGCTCCTTAGAATAGTATAATACCAAATGAATGGATTTTTAGTTCTAATTTTATACCATATTATTCAAAATAAATCTATGGATCAACGATTCTTTTTCACAATCTTCTCCATACTGTTAATTCTAAACATCAATTTTTCTGCCAATGCTTCTTTTAATGAACTTGCTTCTGCAGATTATTGGCAGCAGGAAGTGAATTATTCCATTCAAGTCACGCTTGACGATAAACTGCATCGCTTGAATGGTATAATTGAGATGGAATATATAAATAACAGTCCTGACAAACTGACGGAAATCATCATGCATCTTTGGCCGAATGCATATAGTAGCGACGAAAGTGCTTATGCTATTCAAAAACTGGAAAATGGGTCTACCGATTTTTATTTCCGTAAAAAGGATGAAGGTGGCGGAATAAGTGGATTGAATTTTAAAGTGGATGATGAAGATGTTGCCTTTGAGCCATATAATGATGCAATAGATATTGTTCGGCTAACATTAAAAGACGCGCTTGAGCCCGGTGAAAGTTGTACAATTCGTACTCCTTTTACCGTTCAGGTAC
>JAHDHT010000082.1:3051-4148 GCA_020631175.1 Chitinophagales bacterium | reverse complement strand
GCGCTTGAGCCCGGTGAAAGTTGTACAATTCGTACTCCTTTTACCGTTCAGGTACCGATCAATACTTCGCGTCTCGGAAGAGACGGTCAGGCTTATCAAATTACGCAGTGGTATCCAAAGCCGGCGGTTTATGATCAGGATGGATGGCATCCAATGTCTTATTTAAATCAAGGTGAGTTTTATTCTGAATTTGGATCTTTTGATGTTTACATCACCGTTCCTGAAAATTATGTTGTAGCAGCAACCGGAGAATTACAAAATCAGGTAGAACGCAATTGGTTAATGGAAAAAGTTGCAGCAACAAAAAAGGTAAAGCCTTCAGATTTACTGGAAAGAAATTTTACCGCTCCCCGTTTTCCTGAATCTTCAGAAAATTTCAAAACCCTTCATTACATACAAGATAATGTGCATGATTTTGCTTGGTTTGCTGATAAGCGTTTTCATGTTTTAAACGGCTCAGTGGTTTTACCGAATGGCAATGAAGTAGAGACCTGGTCATTTTTTACAGATATCGATTTTGACTTATGGATGGAATCGATAGATCACTTAAATCGATCCATTTCATTTTTCTCTGAAAACGTTGGTAATTACCCTTACAATATTTGTACGGCTGTGGGTGGAGAATTAATTGCAGGCGGAGGGATGGAATATCCTACTATTACAATAATTGGTGAAACGGGCTCGCGATCTACTTTAGAACGGGTTATTGTTCATGAAGTTGGTCATAACTGGTTTCAGGGAATTTTAGGTAGCAATGAAAGAGCTAATCCATGGATGGATGAAGGTATTACAAGCTATTATGAACACCGTTATTTTGATACTTTATATCCCGACAATAAAATGTTACCTGAAAGAGCCGAGCGGGTTTGCAGAAGACTTGATTTATGTCAGTATAAAGCAAATTATCAAAATGAATTAGGGTATTTATTTAGCGCCCGATTAGGGAACGATCAGCCAATTGACTCACACGCTGAAGATTTTACATGGACGAATTACGGATTGATTGCATATGCAAAAGCTCCTTTAGCTATTTCACATTTAGCCAGCTTTTTAGGGTTAGATAATTTTGATGCAATTATGAAAGATTATTTTTCGGG
>JAHDHT010000082.1:0-2951 GCA_020631175.1 Chitinophagales bacterium | reverse complement strand
TTTTTCTGGTTACCAATGAGTGGATGGAATACCTGGGATGGATATATGCTTGGAGCGGCTACCTATCGAGGATTTCTTCCATCCAGAAATTTCGAATATTTTTTATCTCCTATGTATAGTTTCAAGACGAATAGTCTTGTTGGTTTGGGAAAAGCAAATTTATATTTTCCTTTAAAAAAGAGTCCGATTAAATATATGAAGCTCGGCGTTTCGTATCGGTCGTTTCATGACGGACAAAAGCAAATATGGGAAAAGACGCCTATTGGTGAAGAAAATATTTTACTTAGTTCAGAAGATTTCAGATATCAGCGGCTGGTTCCTGAAATTGAATTTCGATTTAGAAAGAAAAATGTGCGAAGTTCGATTTTAAACCGACTCAAATTCAGACATATAAATATCAATCATGATGAAGCTTGTGGCGAAGTGGATAGTTTAACTATTTGCAGCACAGGATTTTTAAGAGATAATGATTACGGGATCAATGAATTAAGTTTCGAACATCGAAATCAACGATTGATAAATCCATATGGTTTTCAGTTAATGGCCGAACAGGGAGATGGATTTATAAAAACCAGTATTGAGGCGGATTATAAAATTACTTATGTAAGTGAGCGTAAAGGCATTCGATTCAGAGTATTTGGATCGCTGTTCCCGGTAGAGCCGGATAATAGTCAGTTTGTACCACATAGTTTAGGGTATAAATCAAACACCAATAATTATGATTATAAAATGGATAATCTGGTTTTCGCCAGAAACAGAACAGAAGGAGGAGACTCGTATAATTTATTGACCCATCAAACGGCAGAAAACCCTACCGGCTTTCATATAAATACTGCTTTAGGAAATAATAGCACAAGAATGGTAGCATTAAATTTGGAAGCAGATGTGCCTTTTAGTTTTCCAGCTCAATTGTATTTTAACCTTGCTTCATTTCCAAACCCTTTAGATGTAGCTGAATCAGACAATGCTTTTGAGTTAGGTGCTAATTTAGCCTTGATTCCGGATGCTTTTGAAATTCATTTTCCTTTTGCTTTTTCTCAAAATCTGGAAGATCGGTTAAATTCTGAGGGATTTACTAAATATTATGAACGAATCACCTTTACTTTGCAGCTTAATCGACTGGATCTATTTGATCAGTTAAGAAAAAACAGACAATTAAATTAAAAGACAATATAAAATGGCAAGTACAGCAACTGCATTAAATTTAGATTTTCTAAAAGAACTTGGATTAAAAGAACAAAACTCAGGAACCGGTACAGGATTAGAATGGATATCCGGAACGGGTAATTATATAGAATCTTATTCTCCTGTTGATGGTCAATTGATCGGGAAAGTTGAAGAAACAAGTCAGGAAGGATATGAAAAAACGATGCAAAAATCTTTGGAGGCTTTTAAAGTCTGGAGAAAGATGCCGGCTCCTCAGAGAGGTGAAATTGTGCGTCAGGTTGGAGAGCAATTAAGGAAATATAAAGAGCCTTTAGGTAAGTTAGTTTCTTATGAAATGGGCAAGAGTTTGCAGGAAGGATTAGGTGAAGTTCAGGAAATGATTGACATCTGTGATTTTGCTGTTGGTTTATCCCGTCAGTTATATGGTTTAACAATGCACAGTGAACGACCTAATCACCGTATGTATGAACAATGGCATCCACTAGGTGCGGTTGGTATCATAACAGCATTTAATTTCCCTGTTGCAGTTTGGAGCTGGAATTCGGCTTTAGCCTGGGTTTGTGGTGATGTTTGCATCTGGAAGCCATCTGAAAAAGCGCCTTTATGTTCTGTTGCCTGTCAAAATATTATCGCTGATGTTCTTAAAGCGAATAATGTTCCTGAAGGTGTTTCATGCATAATCAACGGTGATTATAAAGTTGGTGAATGGATGACAAGTGATAAGCGTATGCCTTTAATTTCTGCTACCGGTTCGAGCCGTATGGGTAAAATTGTAGGTGCGAAAGTAGCTGAACGTTTTGGAAAGACTTTATTAGAATTGGGTGGAAATAATGCCATCATTGTTACACCGGATGCTGATTTAAAAATGACTTTAATCGGGACTGTATTTGGTGCAGTTGGTACTTGTGGTCAGCGTTGTACTTCTACAAGAAGATTAATCATTCATGAATCGGTTTACGATCAGGTAAAAGAAAGTTTGATTGGTGCTTATAAGCAATTATCTATCGGTAATCCATTAGATCAATCGAATCATGTTGGTCCTTTGATCGACAAAGATGCGGTTAATATGTATTTGAATGCTATTGAGAAAGCGCAGGAAGAAGGTGGAAGTATTCTTGTTGAAGGTGGTGTTTTGGAAGGAGAAGGATATGAATCCGGTTGTTATGTTAAACCTTGTATTGCTGAAGTTGAAAATCATTTTCAGATTGTACAACATGAAACCTTTGCTCCTATTTTATACTTAATGAAATACAAAGACATCGATGAAGCAATTGCTATGCAAAATGATGTTCCTCAAGGTTTAAGTTCTGCGATCATGACTACAAATATGCGCGAAATGGAATTATTCTTAAGCGCTGCAGGAAGTGATTGTGGTATTGCGAATGTAAATATTGGTACTTCTGGTGCTGAAATTGGCGGTGCTTTCGGTGGTGAAAAAGAAACCGGAGGAGGACGTGAATCGGGTTCTGATGCGTGGAAAATTTATATGCGTCGCCAAACGAATACCATTAATTACGGAAGTGATTTACCGTTAGCTCAGGGGATTGAGTTTAATTTTTAGGTAATTTCGTGCGTTTTTTTTCTTGGCTTTTTGTTTTCGCTAATTTATTTCGAGCGAAGTCGAGGCATGTCGAGGTAACTTAATTTATTCTTTTTAATTTATTTCGAGCGAAGCCGAGAAATCTTTTGGTTTTAGTTGAAGAGCAGATCAGTTTAATTCAGATTAATTATTTCGATTACGTTTTTATTTTTCGAACCGAAAGGTCCCTCGGCTGCGCTCGGGA
>JAHDHT010000374.1 GCA_020631175.1 Chitinophagales bacterium | reverse complement strand
GGATTTTTTTCTTTCGGAGCGCTAAAATACGATTTATACTTAAGTTTGTAATGGCTGAAAACTGCTAAATCAGCAATGCCATTTTTAATAAAAGAAGGCAGTCTTCCCTGAAATTCTTTAGAGTTAAGTTCAACTATCTGTAAAGAATGTTGTTTAACGATTATGAAGCAATTTGTTCAACTATTCATCATAATATCTGCCTTTGCATTGGCATCTTGCAATAGTTCGGTACCGGAAACGGTCGGCTTGAGATTTAATCAGTTACAAGATTGCCCAGGTAGCCCGAACTGCGTTTCCACTACAACCGAACAGGAAGATAAACTAATGGATGCTTTGCCGTTTAAAGGCAGCTTAGCCGATACAAAACAGGCATTAAAAGCCACTATTGAGGCAACAGAACGGACAAAAATCATTAAAGAATCACTGGTTTATATTCACGCAGAATTTCAAACAAAATCAGGTATTTTCACCGATGATGTAGAGTTTTTGCTCGATCAGAACAGCAAAAAAGTGCATTTTAAATCGGCTTCAAGAGTCGGACATTCTGATTTAGGGGCGAATCGGAAACGAATGGAAAAATTTAAAATGGATTATTTGAAATGAGCGTTTTGAAAATCTTTTATTGCACGTTATTTTAGGGTTTTATTTTAGAAATGATCATGGACGTATCTCAGAAACTTAAACCGGAAACAATAAAGAAGAAAACAGGTAAAACACTAAATCACTGGTTTAAAGTAATCGAAAAATTCGGAGCGAATGAAGGACATAAGGCAATTGTAAAACACCTGCAGGATAAACATAATTTGAGCGTATGGTGGGCACAAACACTTACGACCCGATACGAATTCGATAATGATTTGAGACAGTTGTATCAAAGAAGTGGCAGCGCCGGTAAAACGATAAGTTTACAACGTACAATCAATGCCTCTCTGAAAAAAACAAATGATATCCTTCTGGATGGAAAACAAACCAAAAAGTGGCTTTCTCCCTACCTCAAAATGAATATGAAGGAAGGAGGGAAATTCAATTTCGATGATGTTGTTCATGGTGTGATTACTAAAATTGTTCCGTCAAAATACATGGAGCTTGAACTCATTTCTATCGAGAATGAAGAGCGTTCAAATGTGCGAATTGATTTAAGCAGAAAAGTTCCAAAAAAAACATTGATTAAAATTACTCAATCTGGATTAACCACCGATATTTCTATCAATGCCTCAAAAGATTTCTGGACTAATTATCTGAATTCGCTCAAAGCATACGTCGAAGCACAGTAATTTAATTCCTTTCGTTTTTCTTTCTTCTCCTGAATCGATTCTTCGATTAAGAATTCTGTATATTTAATGGTCTAAGAAACAGCATATGAAAAAATTTACTTTTTTATTGATCTTTTGTTTTCCCTTATTAATGTATGCTCAATCTTTAGATGAGTTGGCATCATGGATGACGGGATCATTTAACAGTAAAGCACATTCGGAAGTAGATACGAACTATTTTAACATACATCTTGAAATGGTTCAGATTTGGGAGGAAGAAAAAAACGGTAAATGGCTCTATGTAGAGCAAGCCGCATCATGGGCTTTAAACAGACCATACCGGCAACGTATTTATCATCTTCAAAAGATAAGTAAGAAGAAATACTCAAGTACAGTCTATATGTTGCCTGAACCTGAAAAATTTATTTATGCATGGAAAAATCCTGAAATGTTTAATGGATTAAGTCCTTCCGATATTGAAGAAAAAGAAGGATGTACAATTTTTCTTAAGTATAAAAAAGGAAAGTATTCGGGTTCAACAGTTAAGAATAATTGTCCTTCTAATTTAAGAGGTGCATCATATGCCACATCCATTGTAGATATTAGACCGGAATTATTAAGCTCCTGGGATCAGGGTTTTGATCAAAAAGGAGAACAAGTTTGGGGTGCCGAAAAAGGGCCATATTTATTTGTAAAATACGAACGATTAAAACCTGAAGATTTTAAAGCACCGGATGTGGAGCGTTCAGATCAAATAGATGATTACTTTGGAACAAAGATATCTGATCCTTACCGTTGGTTAGAGGATGAAACAAGTGCTTCAACGAAAAAGTGGGTCACTGATCAAAATGAGGCCAGTAGAAAATATTTGGATCAGTTTCCTTATCGGAATGAAATAAAAGATCGCCTTACTGAAATCTGGGATTATAAAAAAGTTTCTGTTCCATGGAAGAAAGCAGGTAATTATTTTATGTATAAAAATGACGGACTTGAACAACAGCGTTCTTTATACTGGAAGAAAAAAGGTAATGGAGTATTCACAAAACTCATTGATGGAAACGCCTTAAGTAATGATGGAACGGTAAGCCTGTCGTATGCAGTTCCGGATAAGTCTGGAAAATACGTGGCCTATGCAATTTCGGAAGGAGGTTCTGACTGGAAAATTCTTAAAGTACTTGACTTGAGTAACGGTGAAACATTGAATGATGAATTAAACTGGATTAAGTTTTCAGGCATCAGTTGGTATAAAGATGGTTTTTTCTATACTCGATATGACCAACCCGGTGAGGATGCTTTGTCCGTAAAAAATGAAGGCAGTAAAGTTTATTATCATAAAATCGGCACTGCGCAATCAGATGATATTTTAATTTATGAAGACGCTGAAAATCCAAGAGTAGGAAATGGAGTGT
>JAHDHT010000373.1 GCA_020631175.1 Chitinophagales bacterium | reverse complement strand
AAGCTAATCAACCTTTATTTGTGATTGAAGCCATGAAAATGGAAACAACAGTTACAGCTCCGGCAGCTGCAAAAATTCAATTTATTGAGTTAAATGAAGGTACTTTTGTTGAGGCAGAAGATTTGGTACTTGGTTTAGAATAAAAGTGTGTTTTAAAATTTCAATTCATCTAGTTTAGCGTTGAAATCACCGTATTTTGTAGTGTCACTTTTAGCCTTTAATTCTACTTGTTGGTTATAAGTTTTAATCGATTGAATTCTTGCTGAATTTAATAAAGTGCTTTCTTTTGGAAAGTATATTCTAAAGACAGAGCCTTCCCCTTCTTTCGATTCTACTTCAATTTTACCTTTGTGGTATTCCATTATTTTTTTGCAAATGGCTAAACCAATTCCGGTACCGGGATAATCGCTGTTTGTGTGAAGTCTTTTAAAAATGCCGAAAATTTCATCTTTTTTAGATGGAGGAATTCCGATGCCATTATCAATAAATTCTATAATGTCGTAATGCTCATTATTAACTGCGGTCACAAAAATTTCGGGTTTTTTATCTTTTACATATTTGAGTGCGTTTCCAATCAGATTTTGGAATATAGAAACGATCTGGCTTTCAACACCAAGTCCGGTGGGTAAATTGCCTATATGAATATTTGCTTGTTTCTCAGTAATTATCGGTTCCAGATTTTTGAGCGCAATTTTTGCCAATTCATTAAAATCATGATGTTCTTTTACAAGACCATTACCTGCTTTTGAAATTCTTGAATATTCGAGTAAGTCTCCAATAATTGTTTTCATTCTTTTGGTGCCACTCAATGCAAAATCTACATATTCATTTGCCTCATTGTCGAATGTACCATTGTATTTACGTTTTAGTAATTGAATATAGCTTTGCACAATACTTAGTGGTTCTTTTAAATCATGTGAAGCGATGAAAGCATAGTTCTCCAGAATGGCATTACTTTCTGCCAATTTATTTGCTTGATTTTTAATTAATTTATTTCGCTCAACTAATTTATGTCTCGTGAACGAAAGTTTGGTAATCATTTCATTAAATGTTTTGGAAAGTTCTTCCAGTTCATCTGCTGAATCAATTTCTTCTATGTAGTTAAAGTCGCCATCTCCAATTTTAAGTGCAGCATTTTTTAATTTTACAATTGGAGTTGTAACACTTTTTGCAGTTCTATATGCGGCATAAGAGGCGAGTAAAATTGCGCCAATTAACAGGCAAATTAAAATGATTAAGTTTTTATCATAAGAGTCTGTAAAAACTCCTCCAAGTAAATTACTGTTTTGGGAAACCAGATCGGTAACATCTTTTCTTGGTATAGCTGCAATAAGTTCGACTGGTGCATTTTCGACTGAAGCTTTTACAAATAGATCTTTTTCTTGCGGAAATAGAAAATTCGCACTTAAATATTTTAATGAGTCGATTATTAATTGTTCATCAAGCCCTTTTTCTGCATAATTAAAAATGGAGATATTATTTTCTTTACTTTTTTCTCTGAGCAGATTATTGACAAAAGATGCGTCAATAATCCCTATATAATGTAATGTGTCTTTTGGTTCAAGATGGATGTTTTTTCCTACAGCAAAAAAAGATTTTCCATTTTCGAATTGAAGTGATGATATAAATTCTTCTTTCTTATTTAATTGCCGGATAGCTTCTTTATTTGCCTGAAAGGAAAATTGAATTGAGGTGTTTGAGTTTTTATTTAATTTATTTAGAAGTTGACCTTTTTGATTATAGAACTGGACTTGTAAAATGTCTTTGTTGTTTGCGAAAAGTTTATTGTGGATGTAGGCGTTATCTCTTGGACTGTCTGATCTGATTTTTTGCGCAAAACTGATAATGTCATTTTTATTTTGAATGGTATTTTTTATCTGACTACTAAGCGCAGACAGCAGATTTTTATTTTGTTCTGCAATTTTGACTACAACTTTTTGATTCGAATCTTTGGTTACTGTATTTTCTGCCTGACCAAAATTTTGGTTAACTAAAAAGAAAAGGAATAAAATACTTATAAGTAAAGAAAGTGATGTAATTAATACCAGTGGAAACAAGTATTTGTAAAGTATTTTTCCTTTAAATGTTTTCATATCGGCTGATCAATTAACATATTATTTAATTGGTGGGTCGCTAATTATTTGGAGTAGTCTTCTTTATAGATGTTTTCTAATATGCCGCATACATCTATAGTGCCTAACTATTCAAGGTTTACGTTAAAATTTGTTGTTTGTTTCAGGAAATCATTTCCAAACGACTGAAAATCACACTTTTAAAAAGTATTTAAGTTTGGTTTTCAAAATTCAGAAAAAGTGACGAAAGGTAAGCATGCGACAGGGATAGGAGTGGAAATACTTTTGGCCGGCCATTTAGAGCAAGACTGAATATGGAAGCGACCAGCGGAAGCTTACAGATGAAGATCGGCTCTTAATGGCTGGAAAAAAGATTGCAGCGGATAGCCCGCCCGGTCGCCCAAATATCAAAGTTCAAGTAACAAGATCAAGTATCAAGTTCAATTTTGGCGAGGTGCGGGGTGTGAGGTGCGTGTTACGAGCTTTGGCATTTTTCATTTTTTCTCATAGCTCTTTACCCGAAATTCGCGCTCCTAAATAAAAAAGCCGATTGCTTACGCAACCGGCTTTAGTTTTTTTGACTTGTGGGGA
>JAHDHT010000081.1:14650-16789 GCA_020631175.1 Chitinophagales bacterium | reverse complement strand
AGCCAATGGTTACCGCAAACAATTATGAGAATGCCTCATTGTTTGATTCCGCTTAGTGCCCTTGTGGTAACCTGTCCTTTATGGTTCAAAAGATGGATGCCGGAGTTTCAGAATGAAACAGACCTTCATACCTCCGGAAAAGTACAGGTTGCAGACCAATAAACCATCCTTCATTTTTATTGTCTTATTTGTGTATATGCGGGTTATACATCCTTCCAAAAAGGAAAATGGAATATTTCTTGTTTAATACATTCAAAAATCCTTAATTTTCAATCATAATTAACAAATAAGAATTCATGAAGAACTTAACATCAAAAGTTGTATTAGTCTTGTTTACTGTTTTAATCAGTGTTGCCTCTACTCAGGCACAAGACGTTTTTGGTAAATGGAAAACCATCGATGATGATGGCGTAACCGAAAAATCTATTCTCGAAATCTATGAAGAAGACGGCAAAGTCTATGGAAAGGTTTTACAAGTATTAGACAAATCAAAAGGTGATAACCCTAAATGTATCGAGTGTAAAGGAAAACTTAAAGATCAGCCAATAACTGGAATGGTTGTTTTAAAAGATCTTGAAAAAGACGGTGAATATTATGAAGGTGGAACGATTCTGGATCCGAATAACGGAAAAGAATATTCTTGCTGGATTCAATTAGAAGAAGACAACAAATTAAAAGTAAGAGGTTTCGTTGGCTTTTCTGTTGTAGGTAGAACTCAGTACTGGTACAGAGCAGAATAAAATAAAAAATAACTTATAAAGAAAAAGGCAGCTTCAATTGAAGCTGCCTTTTTATTGTTAATCATTATCTTCTTCGGTCTTTTCCTCAGAAGGGTCATTCTTTTTTAGTGGATTAGCATCCTTCACAGCATTTCCGGTTTTCTGTATTAATGCCTTTGTTTTTGCAGCTGCATTTTTAGTGGCATCTCCGGTCTTTTCAACTGCCTTTTTTAAAGCACCTTTTTCTTCTTGTTCCAGTTGATCAATCGCATTTTCAATACTGTCAACTTTCATTTTTATATTATCTAACTTCTCTTTTTCAGTTGCTTCATTATTAATAGTGTCTTGTTCTTTATTATCTGTTTTACTTACAGGAGGTCGCTTATTGATATTTAATCTGTCTTTTACCGAATTACCTTCTGTTTTAATACCAATGCCTGCATTGCCGGAAGTATTTGTACTTGAAGTTGTTTTATTTTGATTTAAACGGTTAGTAGTATTTGATTTTCTGCTTGTATTTGTTGTGTTAACACTACTATTCTTAGTCGAACGTTGATCTGTCTTATCCGAGTTTACACTAGTCCTTTTATTTACATCACTATTGTTGTTTTTTGCAGCCTTATTCTTTTTAGCAGTGTCTTGCTTGTTCGTACTTTTCGCATCATTAGTTTCTTTCGAAGTTTCCGATTTTGTATCATCTTTCTTATTGAACCGATCTAAAATGCTTTTAGAAGACTTATTCTTAGCTTCATTTTTTTCATCTGCTGAATTTGCAGTATCAGTTTTTGTTGTTGTTGCTTGATCACTTCCGACACGATTAATGAAAGAAGTTCTTTTTTTTCCTTTTTCAACAGCCTCCTGATGATCTTTCATTCTTGGATCATTATCTTCCAATCGTGTACAACCCGAAATAATAATCAGGAAACAGCTTATCAATAAAAAAGCTTTAAATATTTTCATACTACTTTATTTTTATTTTTGTAACTCAGTAAAACAGCACAGCTTTTGTGTTTAAAAATTCTACTATGCTGAAAAGTAAGAAAAATACCTATAATTCTTTAGATGATTTCATAAACTATTTAGTAGATCAAACCGGTATAGAACGATTTGATGACTTAGTGGAAGAACGAAACATTCAAAGAAACAAGCAAAATATTCATGTCGACATCTTTGATAATAGTGCTGATAGCCCAACCTTGCTTTTTATTCCGGGAACCGGCTTACATACAATACCTTTCCTGCCTTTATTAAAGAAAATTTATGATTTCGGCTTTAATGTTGTCGGTATCGACCCGATTGGGCATGGCCGCTCAGACGGTTCAAGAGGCGATTATACGATTAGTTCAATTATGGCCGATACCCGTACCGTTATAGAATATGCAAAACAAAGATGGAATGATAACATATTTGTTTTTGGATC
>JAHDHT010000081.1:8355-14550 GCA_020631175.1 Chitinophagales bacterium | reverse complement strand
GATATAAAACCTCCGGTATATGTATTTCTCGGAGACCGGGATGAAATATTTGACCTGAATTATATTAAGTCGATTTACAATAAAATTAAAACAAAAAAATCGCTGAGAATTTATCCTGAACAAGGTCATGGAATGCTAACAGATATTCAGGCTAACATTGCGGCTGATGTTTCTGAATGGATGAATATGATCTTATCTTCTGAAGATTAAATAAACGCTAAATTGATTCTCTAATCCACATTTGTGGAAATCCTATGTTAAAAGTATGTTAACTTCTTTCATTCTAATTTGTTTGGAAATGTGAAGGAAAGTATCATCTTTACCTATGTCAAGGGGACATTGAGAGTCAGAGCATAAAAACTCAGTTAACTTTTAAAACAACCTTTCTGTTCTTTACAATTTGGGCAAAAGAGAAACCGCTAGGAATCTTGAAATCATGAAAATGACTTGTCCGCTTCTTCGGAAAAAATTGTAAGTATTGAAGGCTTTCTTAATAAGAGATTCGGGTAACCGAAAACTGAAAGTGAATTAACACCTTAAGTCTGATGTTGCCATTTGCTTGAGTAACATTTGGTTTATTAGAAAGCAGCACCTGTGCTTATTTTGTTTCGGCAGGATAAAAATGGGGAAAGAATTTCAACGAAACTTGATGTTTTAATACAACTACGGTTGTACTAAAACTGGAAAGGGGCTGGATCGCACGATACAGTCCCTTTTCTATTTTTATACCTCCTTAAACAAAACTTCAAAGCACTTCTGAACAATTTGTTAATCTCTATAAGTGCCTTTTATAAGGATATCTCTTTTATTCGTAATTCGTATCAAAGATAAAGTATATCAGATTTTAGATGAGTAAGTTAAAAAGCAACAAGATTTTTGTTCTGGATACATCAGTGATTCTTTATGATCACAATGCAATTATAAATTTCGATGAACATAATATAGCGATTCCTATTCAAGTCCTTGAAGAAATTGATAATTTTAAAAAAGGTAATGATACCCGAAATTTTGAAGCAAGAGAGTTTATCCGGTTTATAGACGCTATTTCTAAAGATCGATTAATTCATGAATGGCTCCCGATTGGAGATGAAAAAAAAGGGCAATTTAAAGTAGTTATGAATGCCGATAAAATTGAACTCGACGCAGAAAAAATTTTCGGTGATGGAAAATATGATCATAAAATTCTTAACACAGCTTTAGTTTTACAAAAAGAAAATCCCGAATACAAAGTAATTTTAGTTTCAAAAGATATTTGCTTAAGACTAAAAGCAAAAGCACTTAAACTACCGGCAGAAGATTATGAAACAGGAAAAATAAAAAATCTTGATTTACTCTATACCGGAATGAAAGTTATCGATCATTACGATGAACAAAAAATTGATAACATATTTAAAGACGGTTTTCTAGAATTAAATGGGGAAACTGATCAAATGAAACAAAATCAGTTTTTCATTTTACGTAATGGAAAAAAATCTGCACTTGCCTTTAATACAAGCAGCCGCAAAAGAATTGAATTGGTGGGAAACCAACGTGCTTACGGAATTCAGCCAAGAAATGCGGAACAAACCTTTGCAATGCACGCCCTTTTAAATCCTGAAATTCCCTTGGTTACAATACAGGGAATCGCCGGTACAGGAAAAACATTACTTGCATTAGCTTGTGCATTAGAACAAAGAAGAAACTTCCGACAAATATTTATTACCCGTCCAATAATCCCTTTAGGAAATAAAGATATTGGTTATTTGCCGGGAGATATCAGCTCGAAATTGGATCCATACATGGAACCGCTGTATGATAATTTAAAATTTATCAAAGAGCAATACAAGCAGACAGATAAAATGTATAAAAAGATAGAGGAGTTAATGGAAAATGAAAAAATTGCTATTGCGCCTTTAGCTTATATAAGAGGAAGATCTTTATCTAAAGTATTTTTTATCATTGATGAAGCTCAAAACCTTACACCTCATGAAGTTAAAACAATTATAAGTCGGGCAGGGGAGAATACCAAAATTATCTTTACAGGCGATATAATGCAAATCGATACACCTTATCTTGATTCAGAAAGTAACGGATTAAGTTATTTAATTGATAAAGTAAAAGACCATCCTTTATTTGCCCATGTAACCTTGACTAAGGGCGAAAGAAGTGAATTGGCAAACTTAGCAACGGAGTTGCTATAGGCTGTTTAAGGAAGCAAAAATTCTTTCAGTCTTTCTTTCAAAAAACTTTCTGAGCTTTTTGTGTCTGCCGTAAATATCATAATGAAAAATCAATCCGCCGTCATTCGTACCGTCTGCTGTGAAATATCTAAGATAAATATCTACTTCTTTGTTTAAATCAACTTTTACTCTTTCATAATCAGCTATTGATAAAGCAATTGAATCTTCATTGAAAGTATTCTGATCATATGAAGTTAAAAATTCGGCAAATTCAAGCGGGTTTTCAAGTCGAATACATCCATGACTAAATGCACGAAGATCTTTATTAAATAAAGTTTTATTTTGAGTATCATGTAAAAATATCGCTTGATTATTCGGAAACCTGAATTTTACCATGCCAAGTGCATTTATATCACCACCATCCTGGCGAAATCGATAGGGGAAATTACCGTATCCATATTGTGTCCAGTTTATTTTAGTTGGATTTAAAATTTTTCCTCCACTTATAACTTTCATTCCATTTCTTGCAAGATAGCCCGGGTCCCTTTTTACTTTTGGTAAAATTTCGTTAACAGCTATACTGTATGGTACATTCCAATAAGGATTTAAAATAAAATACTCTAACTGACTTGTAATTAATGGTGTTTTATGTTTAGTAGCACCGATAATAGCTCTGTGCTTTTTAATTGTTTTTCCTTTATCAAATACTTCTACATGATAAGATGGTAGATTCACATAAATATGATGTTCATCCCAGCTTTTTTCCCACTTCCACTTTTCTATATTCAAAGCAACTCTTGCATAACGTTGCGCATTAGATAGTTCTAATGCTTTTATGGTGTTTTTGCCGATTAATCCGTCTGCGTTAAGACCATGGTCAACTTGAAACTGTTTTAGTGCATCGACAATTATACTATCTGCAGGTAATGAATCAGCATCCAGGTAATGATAAGCCTGAAGAACATTTGCAGCAGCCTGATATCTTAAAATTGAATCTTTTGTTTCAGGAATTATAAATGAGTTACTTGTTAATGTCTGATGATCCAGCCAATTTTGTAAACCTTTTATTAATCTTTTATAGGCCGTTTGCTGTGGTTGCAATGCTAACAACTGCCCTTCAACGTCCTCCAATAAAAGTGAAATGTCCAGATAATCTGAAATATTATCTTCAAAATTATAGATCTTATTAACCTCATTTCCTTTTTCAGGCTCGAGTAAACCAAATCTTAAATGTGTAGCAAGTTTAAACCATGTATCCGTCAATAAAATATCTGTAGCTGCTATTTCATCATCAGAAAGGTTGGATAGAAGATTAATTTTATCCTGAAGCGACTGATAATTGTAATACTCCGGATCTAAGCCATAATAATGTGCTTTTCTAATCACATTCATTAATTCAGAGCCAGCCCTGGTAACACCGTTTCTGTTCACCCATACATTTTCGAAGTCCTTACACTGATAAAAATCTCTGACATGCACATAACTGTAATATTGCTTACGGTTTAACAGTTGCTCTGTCAATACTTTTTCTACAGATTCCTTCAATAATGGATCGCTTGAAAAAACGGCATTTTCCTTATTTGGAACTACTTCTTCTTCAACGACCGGAACTTCCGGATTTTGCCGGATAAAGATTGAATCCTGAACAGGGAATTGTTCAGGAGAAGGCTGAGACCATCCTTCCAAAGAAAAACAAAGTATCAATGTGAATAAAACAAATACTCTCATGGGTGTTAATATTTAATTAATTCCGTTATTTCAACTAATCATTAAGCGCTTTGTGCTTGATTAATGTGTAATTTAGAATTTTCTCATTGTTTAGAGTTTAAAAATGAAAATAGATACATCAAAAAGAAGTTTTATAAAGAATACGGCGCTGGTTAGCTTTGGTTTTATTGGCTTACGAAATTTCGCTCATTGTAGTCCCGCTACAATGACCAATAAATCAAGTGTTTATGGTCCATTATTGGATGATCCGGCCGGAATTATCAATTTGCCAAAAGGCTTTTCTTACAAGGTAATTTCTATATCCGGAAAGGAAATGTCTGACGGCTTGATATGCCCTGGCAAACCTGATGGAATGGCCACTTTTGATGGAGGAAAAGACAGAACAATTATTGTTCGAAATCATGAAGTAAGTCTCGGTGATTTTAGAAATGGAGCTTTTGGAATGACAATGGAGAAGTTTCAAAGCACTGCAGGCACCAAAATATATGACAAAGGATTCGGTAAAAATCCTGGTTTAGGTGGAACGAGTACGCTTGTCTATAATCACAAAACTGGAGAAGTAGAAGAAGAATTTATGTCCTTAATGGGAACGATCAGAAATTGTGCCGGCGGTCCAACGCCATGGGGCAGCTGGCTGACCTGTGAAGAAGACGTAACGCCGGTGAATCCCGGGAATGAAGTTGCACATGGATATGTATTTGAAGTAGACGCTAAATCGAAATCAGCAGTTGACCCGGTACCTTTAAAGGAAATGGGGAGATTTAATCACGAAGCTGTGGCAGTTGATCCAAACTCGGGATGTGTTTACCTCACAGAAGACAGAAGTGATGGCCTGATCTACCGTTTTATACCAAACGTTAAGGGTGAATTAAGTAAAGGTGGAAAGCTACAAGCACTGAAAATAAAAGATAAGAAGAGTTTCGATACCCGAAACTGGGGCTTCTTTAGCCGGAATAAATTAGAAATTGGAAAAGGTTTGGAAGTTGAATGGGTGGATATTGAGAATCCGGATCCAGCTGAAGATACACTTCGGTTTGAAGGTTTTTATGGATTGGGAGCTGCAAAATTTGCCCGTGGTGAAGGTATGTGGTACGGAAATGATAGCATATATTTCGCTTGCACAAATGGTGGCGTGGCGAGAGCTGGACAAGTATTTCAATATATTCCAAGTAAAGCTGAAGGTACAAAGGCTGAAAGCGCTAATCCCGGGGTTTTAAAGCTGTTTATTGAGCCTAATGATACAAGCATTGTAAATAGTTGCGATAACTTGACTGTAGCTCCCTGGGGGCACGTAATTCTTGCAGAAGACAATGAATCACCCCGTTTAGTAGGGGTAAGCCCAAAGGGGGAAACATACACAATAGCACATAATATTGGTTACCCTTCCGAATTTTGCGGTGTCTGCTTTTCCGCAGATGGCTCAACTTTGTTTGTTAATATTCAGCATGTAGGAAGAACAATCGCAATTACCGGTCCTTGGCAGGGAGCTTAATCATAATAGCATTTTTACTTAACAAGGAATGAGTAAAACACTCTTTTTATGGGATGTTAAACCTGAACTGAAAACATACTTTCGAAAACATTTATCATCGAAAGTGAAGCCTGTTTTAATTGAACCTTTCAATAAAGAAAAAATCCCTGAAGTCATCCAAGATGCCAATGTAATTGTAGGATGGAGACCTAAAAAAGAATGGTTAACCGCTGCTGCTTCATTAAAATTTCATATTAATCCGGGAGCAGGAGTACAGCACTTGATTCCTGAATTTTCACCGATTTATAAGGAACAAGGAATAACACTGATTAACAGTCATGGAAATGCTTATAACACTGCACAGCATGCTTTTGCATTGCTGACATCCTTATGCAATGGGGTTTTGTTTCATCATGTATGGATGAAAAATGGAGAGTGGAGAATTGGTGATGACAGATATCCTTCATACCAAATCAAAAATATGAATATTGGACTGCTTGGTTTTGGTCATGTGAATCAGTATTTATGTTCATTTTTGCGACCATTTAATCCAAAGATTTCCGTCCTGAACAGAAGTGGAGTAAAAGCAATAGAAAAAGATAGATTTCCCGACGATATTAATTGGTTTACAGAATCTAATGAGGCTGAATTTTATAGTAAAATTGATTGTTTGATCATTGCCATTCCATCTACATCAAAATCAAAGCACCTTATAAAGAAAGAGCATTTTGAAAAGATGAAAGAGCAACTTTTGCTTGTAAATATTGGCAGAGGAGATCTGATTGAAGAAGCTTTATTGTTTGATATGTTGCAGAATAAGAAAATAAAGGCTGCAGC
>JAHDHT010000081.1:2109-8255 GCA_020631175.1 Chitinophagales bacterium | reverse complement strand
TTGAAGAAGCTTTATTGTTTGATATGTTGCAGAATAAGAAAATAAAGGCTGCAGCTATTGATGTCTGGTACAATTACAAGCCTGAGAAAGATAAAAACGGACTTCAATACCCATATAAACATCCATTTCACGAATTAGATAATGTTGTATTATCACCCCACAGGGCTGCCAGTCCTTTTGCAGATCTTTCACGCTGGGAGGATGTAGTTGAAAATCTTAATCAGATAGCAGAAAATCGAGTTCCTTTCAAAAATGTTGTTGATCTGGATTTAGGTTATTAATACTATTTATTCTGATGCATTTCAATGTACACTCTACTGATTTTCATTACTTTAGTACTTAGAAATTCCCTTTTATACAATAATTGAAGTATTAAGAGGATGAATTACAATTGTATTCTGATAAAAATTAAAACCATTGAATGAGTCAATCGTATAAATGCGTAAAGAACAATATAAACGTTTATCTTTAGGGTTTGATTTCTAATAATATCCAAAAGAAATGAAGGGAATAGTATTTACTGAGCTTTTTGAAATGATTGAAGAGAGCTTTGGACTTGAGACACTCGATAAAATTATTAATGAAGCAGATTTACAAAGTGATGGTATTTACACAGCAGTTGGTACCTACGATGCTTCAGAGATCGGAAAGATAGTTTCAAAATTGCACGAGATTAGCAATATACCAATTGCGGATTTAGTTGAAACTTTCGGAAGGTATTTATTTAAGTCCTTAAATAAAATTTATCCTCAGTTTACTGAACGTGCGCCTGATCTGATGACCTTTCTGGAATCAATCAATAGCTATATCCATCCTGAAGTGTACAAACTTTATCCGGATGCCGAATTGCCGCATTTTGATACAGTTGAAAAAACCGACAGTTTAATTATTTTAAAATATCGCTCGAAAAGGAAAATGTATGTTTTAGCCAAAGGCTTAATACATTCTGCAGCTGATTTTTTTAATGAAAAAATTGAAGTGGAAATTGAATTAGAAGAAGACGATGGTTCTGTTGCAATTATAAAAGTGCAAAAAGTTGACGAGTAAAAAAGATATATCACAACTTGAAGATAAAATTAGCATGCTTGAGCGAAGTCTTAGAAGAGAACGCGAAGCAAGAAAATTATCTGAACGGATTCTTGAAGAGAAATCGAAGAAACTTTGGGAAACCAATCAGGAACTTTTAAGTTTAAATGCATCTCTTGAAGATTTAGTTAAGATACGAACCGAACGAATTGAAGACCTTTTCGAAAACATGCATGATTGTCTAATTGTATTAGATGAACATGCTAAAATTACTGAAGCAAATAAAGCTGCAAGAGATTTATTAGGATATTCTGAGAAAGAAATTAAAGAAATCGAAGTATCTGATATTGTTTACGAAGAAGACATAGAAATTTCAAAGCAGTTTTTTGAAATTTTGCTTGCTGAAGGATATTATGAAAATTATGAAGGAAGAATAGTTAGTAAAGATGGAACGATAAAATTCGTTCAGGTAAATTCCAATGCTATTTTTGATGAAGCAGGAAATTTTAAAGGTTCGAGAGATATTGTTAGAGATATATCTGAGCGAAAAGAATTTGAAAAAGCATTTTTAATTAACAATGCAAGATTTAAAACCCTACTTGAAAGTTTATCAACAGGTATTCTTTTAGTTAATGAACAGGGTACCATTGTATTATCCAATCAACAGTTTTGTAAAACCTTTGGAATTTCAGAAGGTCCTGACTATTTAATCGACAAAAATTGTTTTGAAGAGGTTCCGCATTTTACTCAATTAATATTAGACGGCGATACTTTTGAAAAAAGTATGATTGAGGTTATTGATAAAAGAGAAGTTGTAATCGGCGAAGAAATACATTTTAAAAATTCAAAAATCTATGAACGCGATTTTTATCCCATTATCGGAGACGATAAATATCTGGGACACTTATGGCAATATCACGATGTAACAGAAAGTAGAAATCATGATATAAAAAGAGAAAGTTTATTGGTTCAATTAGAAAAAGCAAATCTTGACCTGAAAGAATTTGCGCATATTGTATCACATGATTTAAAAGCTCCGTTAAGAGCAATTTCATCAATTTCTGATTGGCTTTCGGAAGATTATAAAGAAAAATTAGGTGAAGAAGGTATTCAACAAGTTCATCTAATTAAACAACGTGCAAATCGAATGCAAAATCTAATTAGTGGTTTATTAGATTACACTAAAGTTGGAACTGCTGAAATTAGAATGGAGAAATTGGATATGGATAAAGAACTCCATGATTTAATTGTTTATTTGAATCCACCTGCTCATTTTTCAATTGAGATTCAGGAAGATATTCCGGAAATTTATTCTGACCAACTTAGAATTCAACAAATTTTTCAGAACTTAATTAGTAATTCTATTAAGTATAATGATAAAGATAAGGGCTTAATTAAAATAGAATATGAACATAGTGAACATCACCGGTTCAAAGTTATTGATAACGGTCCGGGTATAGACAAAAAATATCACGAAAAAATATTCCAGATATTTCAAACGCTATCTGCAAGAGATGCATTTGAATCAACTGGAGTAGGCCTGTCAATAGTGAAGAAAATAGTTGAATTATTGGAAGGAAGTATTGAAATAGAGAGTGAAGTGGGTAAAGGCACTACATTTATTATTAATTTACCAATTACTTAAACTTTAAATTATGAGAGAACAACGGCCGATTTTAGTGCTTGAAGATGATCAGGTAGATATCATGATCCTCAAGAGAGCATTTAAAAAATTAGAGATTAAAAATGACATACATATTTGTCAGAATGGAGAAGAAGGCCTTGATTGGTTAAGGAATCACACCGGTAAAATGCCGGGTGTTATTTTATTAGATCTCAATATGCCAAAAATGAATGGGCATGAGTTTTTAGCTACCGTTAAAAATGATAAAGATTTAAAGTTAATTCCTGTAATAATCTTAACTACTTCGAAAAGTGAAGAAGATAGATATAATAGTTTTTCAAATCACTGTGCCGGTTATATGGTAAAACCAACTGATTACAAAGATTTTTTACTTATGCTGGATAGTATAAGAACCTATTGGAAAACAAGTGAATTGGCATCTTAATGATATCCGTATTATACATAGAAGATGATATGATTGACCGGAAAGTAATTGAACGTGAAGCTGCCGGTATTGAAAATTTGAAACTTGACCTGTTAGAAGAGTTTGTAGAATTTGATGCATCAAAATATGATTTAATTATAGCAGATTCTCATTTAGGTTTACATACAGCCGGTGATGTTTTAGGTAGTATTGAACATCCGGCAATTGTAATTGTTTCCGGACATTTTGATAATGAGAAAATTGAAGATTTAAAAAGAAATGGCGCTATAGCTTGTTATGAAAAACCATTTTCATTGGAAACGCTTTTAAAACATTGCGTAAAAGATGATTCAGGTGAGATTAACGCTCACCCTGATTATAGTTATCTGGCTAATTTAAGTGGAGGTGATAAAGATTTTGAATCTGAATTAAAGGAAATATTTATTCAAGAGGTTCCTGAAGAATTGGCCCTTTTAAATGAATACTTTTCAAAAAGTGAAAATATTTCTGTTGCCAAAATTGCACATAAATTGAAATCAAAAATACGGATAATGGGTTTGGTGGATATTTATAAAATTGCTGAAAAAATTGAGACTGGAATAAAAGATAACCTTGATTTCGATCTTGAAAAATCTATTAAACAGCTTAATGAAGCTCTATTGAGAACTTGTGAAATAATTAAAAACGAATAACGCAAACACCCTATGTACAAAGCTATTATTGTAGATGATGATTTGACATCAATCAAATCTTTGCAAAAGGTTTGCGAGAAATTGGATAATGTTTCTATTATTAAAACTTTCCAAAAAGGAATAGAAGCACTTAAATATTTAAAAACGAATCCAACTGATCTTGTTTTTCTCGATGTTGAAATGCCGGGATTAACAGGTATAGATATTATTAGTACGATTGATTATTTACCAAACATTATAATAACATCATCTGAATCTAAATACGCTGTTGATGCTTTTGAATATGATGTAAAAGATTACCTTTTAAAACCGGTATCGAAAGAGCGTCTTGAAAAAGCATTAACTAAACTTTCTGTAAGTAACGAAGAAGAAAAAGCAGAACAAAATAATAGTACCTCTCTTTTTGTAAAGGTTGACTCAGGATTGATTCAACTTGATTTTGCTGAAATATTATGGATTGAAGCCAATGGTGATTATTTAAGTATAAAAACAAAAAGTAAAACACATATAATTAACTCAACCTTAAAGAAAATCTTAAATAGACTCCCTGAAAATATTTTCTTTAAAGTTCATCGATCATACATTGTGAATTTAAGTCACTGTAAAAAAATTGAAGATCACTATATTATTTTCGATAAAAAGTCTATCCCGGTTAGCCGGCAGCAATGGCCTGTTTTTCTCGACAAAATTAATGTTCTGTAGTTCTACTGTTTCACAAATTTGAAAGTATTTATTTCGTTTGTACCGCTTGCACGAAAGATGTAAGCTCCGGACCTTAAAAAAGATAGATCAGCTTTAAATCCATTGTTCGAATTTTCTGAATACAAAAGTGATCCGTCTACAGAGTAAATCTCAATAAAGGCATTTTCCGGCAATTGATTTTGAGGTATTTGAACTACGCCTTTTCCAACCGGATTAGGGAATAAAATCTGATTGTAAATATTGAAATTTAAAACAGAGTATCGAATTTTTTCAACGATAGTTGATGCCTGAACCCTAAATTCTCCGCGACTGTCTCCACACTGTAAGTACCTGCCTCAGATATTTCTTTTTCGGCACCTACATATCCATCCGACCATAAATAGGAAGAGGCATCGCCTAAATTTACATTAAGTGAAATACTTTCTCCCTGATTTATAAAAAGCTTTTCTTCCATATCCATTTGCAAAACTCCCGGCAACTCCGATAAATCATCATATGCCATATTAATTATTGGTGCGACTGCATTGTTAGTATTTTGGATCGGAACAACTGAAATTAAATCACCGGTATTTAAATCAACTGTATACAAATTGTTTTGCCGTACATAAAAGTATCTATCATTAGTCGGGTCAATATCACAATCACCCATTGAAAAGCCATCATTTGAAGTTGGCGCATTTGAGATTACCTCAATTTCTCCAGTTTGCATATTAATGCTGCAAAGTCTTAACTCTGAAGAGAAAAAATTGTAATCAAAAATGTCAGGGTCTGGAATAGATAAAAAGTGTAATCCATAAACAACATCATCCATCCAATCATAAGCAAGATTAACAATAAACTGAGTGCTTGAACCATAAGCAGCAGGGAAACTTAGAGATAAAATTGAGGCCGATCCATCATCTAAGTTGACACTGTATAAAGAATCTCCGGATATATAATGATACATGCGGTTTACAGGGTCTATATCTGCATTTCCATACTGATATCCGCTTGTCGAAATAACTCCGTTTGTTATGTCAGTTATGATTCCTGTATTAGGATCTACAGTAGTTACACGACTTGTCGTCATCATTCCATCCATTTCATGTGATATACCGTATAACTGATCATCGAGCCAGTTATATGTAATATTAGTGAATGGAGTTACGGCACCGTAGGGATTATCTAAGGTGAAAATATCTGAAATTGATCCGCTTAGCGCATCTACAACATATAACAAGGTATTCCCGCCATCATATCTGATGTAAAAATATCTTTTCCCTACCGGATCATAGTCATATATACCTTGACCGAAAGAATCCTGGCTTATTGTTCCATTCGAAAGTATTTCTACTTCCCCGTTGGTCATATCCATGCTGGCGAAAGATAGTCCCGAACTTGTAAAATGAAGTCCGTAAAGTTTATCGGTAGGAGATTGCGCCGGGCTATTAAGTAAAAATAGGCATACAAATAAGATGAAAGTGAATAATTTATACATAGTTAAGAGTTTGTATGATGATATAACTGCACCACAAATAAATTGTTCGAAAAGCAGTAAAACTTAACATTTTCGCCGTTTATCTTCTTTTATATACCATTCATCGGATAATCTAACCCAGATTGTTTTTTTGGGGTATAACCATACATAAACAATAAATTAATTATTTCATATCGTAGCCGCAAAGCCGCCTCTGTAGAG
>JAHDHT010000081.1:0-2009 GCA_020631175.1 Chitinophagales bacterium | reverse complement strand
CATAAACAATAAATTAATTATTTCATATCGTAGCCGCAAAGCCGCCTCTGTAGAGGCGGCTTTTTTTATTTATTTATCTATTTTCGCTACCATTGCGAATAAATCCGTCAATAGATAAACAATATAGATCATGAGAATTTCAGCTTTGTTAAGTTTAGCATTCATTTTATTACTTACTTCCTGCTACAGAGGCCCGGAAGATTTGCCGAAATACAAGAAAAAGTTTCGCGCTCAGATAGATGGCTTTGAAAAACAAAAAGACAAGACAGATAAAAAAGTTGAAGAAGCTGTAGAAAAGCTAAGCGGGTTTCAAAAAGCAATTAAAGATGCTGAAAATGCAGATGCGGAGTTTAAAAGAGTATATAATCAATGGCATAAAGTAGATAAAGAAGTGAAAGACTTGAATAAGGAATATGAAAGTTTGAAAAGTGATGCAGAAAATTTATTCAACGCAATGGAAGCCCAAAGTTCCGGATTAAAAGATGCCACCACCAAAAATGAATTGCTTAATGCTATTAGAAAAACAAGGTCAGATTACGAAAGCACCTTGTCCAGAACTCAGAAAGCGGTAAACGGCTTAAATAGTTTGCACGATGAAGCACTTGAAATAATTAAAGCTTTAGAAGTTGCAGTTGCAGTTGGACAAATAGCACAAATTAATACTGGGCTGCAAAGTATAGAGAGCAGAGTAGATCGAATAATGAAAGACTTAAATGTCACTATTAAGGAAAGCAAAGATCTATATGAAACAAGAATAGCTGCGCAGAGATAATTTCATTATATTTCAGCATGCTTAAGCGAAAGCACATAGCCTTATTTATCTGTCTTTTAATAAGCATACAAGCATGCACCTATATTTCCCAACTGGAAGTTTTAGGAGCTGATAAAGAATCAACACGTAAAATTGATTTAAGCCGGCAAGGTTTAACTGAAATTCCTCCGGAAGTTTTCAAATTTAAAAACCTGGAGACACTTGTTTTATTTAGAAATAAAATCAAGACGCTTCCTCCGGAATTATTTGAAATAACTTCTTTGAAAAAAATAGTTCTCGATGAGAACGATATCGATAGTATACCTCCGACAATAAGTAAGCTTAAAAATCTTGAAGTTATTTCAATGAGAAATAATGAAATTGAAAAACTTCCAGAAAGTATTGGCGAATTAAAGAACCTCAAAACACTTCGCCTTGATTTTAACCTTCTGGTAACTTTGCCTGAATCAATAGGGGATTGTTATTCTTTAGAATGGATAACCTTACATGATAATAATATTGAAATATTACCCGATGAAATGGGTAGACTTGCAAAGTTAGAATTTCTCGAAATAGGTAAGAATTATCTATATGAGTTACCTCGTAGTTTTCAATTCTTACAATCATTAATCCAATTAGATTTATCATTTAGTGGAGACTTGTTAAGAGTGCCTGATGAACTCTGCAATATCAGAAGTCTTGAAACCGTTTATGTTAATCAAACAGCTATAATTCCTTATTGCTGGCAAACAAGAATTAATAGTAGATTTAATGTAGTTTATATTAATTGATGGAAAATAATATAGACAAAGCAATGCAATATTTTGAAGCATGGAGAAAGATGGATAGAAGTAATTTAAAACTTCATCAGGATATGCATCATATTTCTCCAGATAATCACTTTAAAAGTGCTGAGGAATTTTTAACAGCTTGCTGGGGCAAATTTAATACATTTGAAATGTATATTAAAGATACATTTGAATCTGAAAACAAAGCTTTAATAATTTATGCTTTTGAAGATAAAGTTGGAGCAAAATTGATTTGTGAACGCTTTACTTTCGAGAATGATCTAATAAAAGAAATAAGAGTTTGGTATTAAATTAAACTTTAATTTATAAGTCAGGTCATATTTTAATATTTCCGTGAATCTCTAAATTACCTCTTATGCTTTCTGAATTTAAGAAAATTCAACATTTGTTTTCAAGAGCCACTTTTGGACTTCAACCATCTTTTACCGATGAGTTTTTAAAATTGAATA
>JAHDHT010000080.1:14673-16831 GCA_020631175.1 Chitinophagales bacterium | reverse complement strand
ACTTGATACTTGAACTTGTCATTTGAACTTCACTTTCATTTCCCATCTACGCATAGGCATACTATCGATTATTCCGTATAGTTTTTCTAAAGTTAAAAGCACATTTTGACGCAACTTCACTCCCCCATCTAAGCCAATTAAAATAACTTCGAATTCATCTTTTTCATTTAACGGAAGATCAGCGTCATCAGGAATTTCTTTCCAATCAAAACTCATTTCAGGATTTAAATAATTGTTTAGAGAATATTGGCTGCCGCTAATTTGATACACAGCCATTTTTCGTTCAGCTAAATCTATATCAGCGTTTAGAAACTCATTTATTTGCTTTTCAAATTCCATATTTAGCTTATCCGGCGACTTTATAATTAAAACCCGGTTTTTCCATTCGTGTTTTTGCATAAAACGCTCTCCTTCACTTTGAAAAATAAAAGTCAACATGACTATCCCAATAAAAGCAAATGACTTCATAGTTAATATAACATCAAATGCGATAAAAGGTTAAATGCTTTTATCTGAATGGGTCACTGAATTTCGGATCGTTTGCGAAAGTATCATCGGTTAATGTATTTAAAAAAGCTACCAGGGCTTGCTTTTCTGTTTCATTAAAATTTAAACGTAACACTTCAGCATCTTCACTTGGGTCATCTGAAGTCTTCAATCGAAAATTCAAATTCGGATGATTTTGAACATTATCACTATAATGATCTACTACTTCTCTTAAGCTTTCAAAACGACCGTCGTGCATATAAGGAGCTGAATGGGCAATATTTCTCAAAGAAGGTACTTTGAAGGTGGCCATATCTTCAGCAAGACCCGTTATCTCTCCCTTGCCATTATCATCATACACAAGATCTAAACCATTATTCTTTGCTATATCATTTACATGTTGCGGAGTTCCATGGCAATACAAACATGTTGCTCCATTTCTGCCGCGGTAGAAAATATCAATACCCATATTTTCTTCTGCAGTAAAGTTGGGAAAGTTAGGCATTTCCTCTTCATTTTCAACCGGCCATACCTGACTTAGTCCCCGATCAAATTTTGAATTCCCAGCTTGCATTGAACGAACAAACTGTGCTAAGGCTTTTGCGATTTTATCATTACTTACATCCGGACTACCAAATGCTTTGTTAAATAAAACCGGGTAATAATCAAGCTGCTGTAGTTTAGGACTTAAGTCATCTAAATCAAGTCCCATTTCTGTCGGATCTTCAATCGGCATTAAAACTTGTTCTTCCAAAGTAAGTGCTCTTTCATCCCAAAAGAAGGCAGCGTTCTCATAAAATCCTGCATTGATTAAACTCATAGAATGTCGTCGGGTACGCTGACCGTTCACTCCCCTACTGGTTAGTCTATTATCAGAAAATGCTTCATCCTGATCGTGACAGGAAGCACACGAAACTCTATTATTAACGGAAAGCGCAGGATCATAAAAAAGGACACGTCCTAATGTAGCCCCTATATCGGTAATTGGATTATTATCTGGTGTATTATCACTTTCATTTGCTTCCGGTCCACTATAATGTTCAGGCAGATCCTGATTTGCATAATTGTCTAATATCTGCGATAAGTTAAGGTTTTGATTAAGAATCGCCATTTCTTCATTTGTAAAATGAGTAGCATCAGACCTGCTCAACAAAGCATCTTCAAGATCATTGTTACATCCTACAGATATTATTAATACCATTAAATGAATACAAATTACTTTTCCGTTTATAAAATTGCTTGCTTTCATATATGTAAGACAATTTGATTTGGATTTACCCTACTTTAGATCGCTGCGCTTTGAGAGCTGAGATCGCTGCGCTTTGAGATCGGCTTTGCCTTTTAGATGCGAGAACGGCAGCGCCTGCGAGAGGCGAGACCGGCGCGGTTATTTTGAGTTTGAATTTGAATTTTGAATTTGAATTTATACTTGAACTTGATACTTGATCTTGTCTCTTGCACTTGTCTCCAGTACTTCCCCCTCGCGGTAGCGGTTGCAACGGTTATGCTTGCCTTTTGAAATGCAGACATTAAAGGAGCAGATTGGTTTGGAGCTTTTGCGGAAAAACAAGATGCGACTATTAATGTGGCATTGAAAATGGCAGGCATTTGAGTGGAAAACGCGGCCCGATTTTAAGCGATAAAATTTAATTGGAAAATATTTAGCTCCGAT
>JAHDHT010000080.1:12230-14573 GCA_020631175.1 Chitinophagales bacterium | reverse complement strand
ATGATCAAAAAATAAAAATGCAGGAAAAAGAAATGGGTGGTGCTAAAGTTGAAATTCCTTATTTTGATTTAAATAATGAATTTGTCTGGGGCGCTACTGCAATTATGTTAAGTGAAGTAAAAGCAATTTTGAAAAAGGTAAAATGAGAAGTTCAGTAATAATATTATTTCTTTTCGCAGGTTTATTTTCCTGCCGTTTTGGTGAAAGGGTAAAAAATCCGAAAACGGATCCTACTAATGGAATTTTTTCACATACTTATAAAGTCAAATGGGCCGAAAACAATCGAAATACAGCTCCCCTTTTATTACTTCTGCACGGTCGGGGAAGTGATGAAAATGATATGATGCGCATGGCAAAAGGTTTACCGTTTAATTATAATGTCTTTGCTTTAAGAGCGCCGCTTGAACATAGCAATGGTAAATTCACCTGGTATAAAATGGATATGTCGAAAGGAGTTACTTATCGGGATGAAAATGATATCAATAATGCTATGGCTATGTTAATGATGAGCCTCGATTATTTTAAATCGGAGTATAAATTACAACCTTCAAAAGTGGTGATTGGCGGTTTTAGTCAAGGCGCAATTTTATCCTTGAACGCCGGTTTGAAAATGCCTGAACTTTGTGATGGAGTACTTATGTTGAGTGGATTGATGCTGGATGATCTTAAAACAATGTCGTTTAAGCAAAAAGAATATCCAATGATTTTTATATCGCATGGTGAAGAAGATAGAGTAATCCCCTTCCGGCATGCGGAAGAATGTGCGGCAGTGTTAAGGCAGGCGGGTATTACACACACTTTCCGAAACTATGAAGGCATGGCGCATTCGATCAATGCCTCTAATTTTAAAGATGTATATGACTGGCTAAAAGCTTTTTCTATGTAGTCTTTTGCTTAAGGCTTAAACAATCTTTCATTTTCAACAAACAGAAGAACTTTTAAACGATCAAAAAGTGCGTTTTCATTGTTACCTTTGCGGCATAAAAAACGAAGCACAATGAATTTTGATCTTATTGTATTAGGAAGCGGACCGGGTGGATATGTTGCGGCAATCCGCGCATCTCAGTTAGGTTTGAAAACGGCAATTGTAGAACGCGAGAGCCTTGGTGGAATTTGTTTAAACTGGGGATGTATTCCTACAAAAGCTTTATTAAAAAGCGCTCAGGTTTTTGAGTACATCCAGCATGCATCTGATTATGGTATCAAAATCGATAAGGCTGATGCAGATTTTGACGCAATGATCAAACGTAGCCGTGATGTGGCTGGTGGAATGAGTAAGGGTGTTCAGTTTTTGATGAAGAAGAATAAGATTGAAGTGCTGACCGGTAACGGTAAATTATTGACTGCCAATAAAGTTGAGGTTACGGCTGAGGATGGAAAAAAGGAAAGTCATACAGCAGCACATATCATTATTGCAACCGGCGCTCGTTCGCGTGTTTTACCTAATCTTCCTCAGGATGGAAAAAAGATTATCGGCTACCGTGAAGCCATGACATTAAAAGATCAGCCAAAGAGTATGGTCATTGTTGGTGCCGGAGCAATTGGTGTTGAGTTCGGATATTTCTATGCTGCTTTAGGTACTAAGGTTACGGTTGTTGAGTATATGGATGGATTGGTTCCTCGGGAGGATAAAGATGTCTCTAAAGAGTTAACTAAAATATTTAAGAAGAAAGGAATCGATGTACTGGCCAAAACTGGTGTTGAAAGTGTAGACACTTCAGGCAAAGGTTGTAAGGTGAGCTGGAAATCTAAAGACGGTAAGAAAGAAGGGGTGATCGAATGTGATGTTGTACTTTCTGCAGTCGGACAAACGGCGAACATAGAGGATATTGGATTAGAAGCATTAGGCATTAAAACAGATCGCGGAACTATTGTTGTCGATGATTATTATAATACAAATGTGAAAGGCGTATATGCCATTGGTGATGTATTAGCAACGCAGGCCTTAGCGCATGTCGCTTCTGCTGAAGGAATAATTTGTGTAGAAAAGATTGCCGGACATAATCCTGAACCAATTGACTACAATAATATTCCGGGTTGTACTTATTGTGCACCGGAAATTGCTTCTGTTGGCTATACCGAAGAGGAAGCGAAAGCGGAAGGATATGATATTAAAGTCGGTAAATTCCCATTTAGTGCTTCAGGAAAAGCAAGTGCTGCCGGAGCGAAAGAAGGATTTGTGAAAGTTATTTTCGATGCAAAATACGGCGAGTGGTTAGGCGCTCATATGATCGGATATAATGTTACTGAAATGATTGCTGAAGTTGTTGCAGCCAGAAAGCTGGAAACGACCGGACATGAAATCATAAAAACAGTACACCCGCATCCAACGATGTCGGAAGC
>JAHDHT010000080.1:7157-12130 GCA_020631175.1 Chitinophagales bacterium | reverse complement strand
GATTTTGGGCTAAGCAACATGGCTACGATTCTGAAGAAGCTAAGGCTTTGTTTACAGATATGGTCCAACAACATAGTAATCTCTATTTACAATGGGCATTAAGAAATCTTTCTTTATGGGACGGAGATTTCTCAGAGCTTGATAATTTGTATCATTTGCATGGATCGAATGATAAAACTTTCCCAATTAAAAATATTGGTGCACCTTTTGATAGTATTGAAGACGGAGATCATTTTATGGTTTTTAATAAAGCCGAAACGATCGCTGAAAAAATATTATCAAAGATTAGCACTCAATGAAATTTAAATTTATTACTCTACTCCTCTTAATAAGCTCAACTCTGCAGTTGTTTGCTTCTGCTCCTGATTACTCTGATTTAAAGTACTGGATAGCTCATCCTGAAAAAGAAGACATGGCAGATGTCTTGCCCGATCAATCTTTAAATGATTACCAAAGTGATGCTGAAATTGACGTGTTTTTTATTTACCCTACTATTTATGATGTTGAATGGGAAAAGTTTCCAAAAAATGCAGATGTAAATGATGAAGAATTAAATAATCGTATAGCGAAATCAACAATAAAAAATCAGGCAAGTATTTTTAATGGTGTAGGTAAAGTGTATTCTCCTTTATATCGGCAAGCAAATTATCAGGCCTATTTTGTAGAACAGGATTCTACCGTTAAAGAAACTTTTGATTTGGCTTATGAAGACGTAAAAGAGAGTTTTCAATATTTTATTAAACATTGGAACAAAGGAAGACCATTTATTATCGCAGCTCATTCGCAAGGCACTACCCATGGAAAAAGGCTAATAAAAGAACTTGTTGATGGAAAAGGATTATCTAATCGACTTGTTGTCGCCTACCTGGTGGGTATGCCTGTCGAACGCGATTATTTCAAGAAATTAAAACCATGTCAAAATGAAAATCAAACCTCTTGTTTTTGTAGCTGGCGAACTTATATAAAAGATTATTATCCGGAATATATCTACGGTGATCAAATTGTTGCAACGAATCCACTTGACTGGACGGAAGGAACAGATAATTGGGTGGACGCAGAAGAAAATAAAGGTAGTGTTCTGAGAAAATTTTCAAAAGTCAGAAAAGGCTTATTTGCGGCCCAAAGTCATAAAGGTTTATTATGGGTAAAAAGCTCTAAGCAATGGGTTAAAATTGCTTTAAGAAAAAAGGATCTTCATATTGCAGATTTTAATTTGTTCTGGATGAATGTTCGCCTTAATGCAAAACATCGGGTTGGTTTGTTTTGGAAAATGTGAATACTTTAGTTCAAATTTTTATTTAAACTTAGCTGCTTAATGAAAAGATTTTTAAAAAGAATTGGAATAATTCAATCTTTTCGGATTGAATTAGCTATTGAATCGTCAAATTTAATTGAATACTTTGATTCAAAAATGGATAATGGAAGTCCCAATTTACTTTTTTCATTTATTGAAAGGTTTAGATTTAATGATAAGAAATACAAAGGTAAAATAAATAACAACACAATCCGTCTAAGAAAAAAAACTAGATTTTTCTATTTCCGAAATGGCTACCCAATCGCAACGATGACATTAACCAATAAAAAGAAAAAGACAATTATCAATTTAACGTTATCAGGTTATCAATATAAATTGACAACAATTATATTCCTAATTTTTATTCCATTAGCCCTTAGTCTAATATTGATATTTTCATTTCGTCTCCCTGAAACTTTTGTCGGATCAACATTCTTAATCTTTGCATTTCTGTCAAGTTGTATGATAACATTTGAAATAAAAAATTCAATAAAAGAATTTAAAAGTCACTTAGATATCGACTTTAATAAATGTATAGAATTATATTCTCAGTAGAAATTCTATTACAATTTGACGCAACTATTTAAATTCAGGTATTCAAATTAAACTCAATTACAATATCAGTATGAAGGCAATATGGCTATTGAATCTTATTCTTTATTTGATATTTAACTTCATTCAATATAAATACATTCAACCAACTCAATTGGAAAATGAATTTGATTGGATCCTTTTAATCATTGACCTGTTTGCTACATGTCTCACTGTTTTATTTGTATCTACAATTTTAAATGCAATAGTTTCTTTAATACCTTTTTTAAAGAAAAGATATTGGGGAAGATTTATATATCTTTTACCAATTAGCATTTTGATAACATTAATTATTTTTCTTTATGCTTTTGGAAGTACAGCATACTTAAATATGAAAACCGGTCAAGACATTAGGTTTCTTAAAAAATATGACAATGTATCTACTGCTAATCCAATGGACTGTGAAAGAGTAAAAACCGGATACTTTGAAACTGATAATTTGTGGATTATGCGAACAGAAAACAAACAAGTGCAAATAAAAAAAGATAGCAGTTCTGTAAATGAATTTGAAGTTCTCTGGAAATCACCATGTGAATATCAATTAATTCCTTTAAATGACTCAAAAGACAGTTTAAATATTAAAATTTCTGATGTCTTTCTATCCCAATACCATTGCTATATTGAAAATGCAAATTATAGCCCACTGCAAGTCGTTAAGCGGATAAATTCTATTTCTGATATAGAAAAGTAATTTTACATGCTTATGTCTGAAACTAAAACAATGCAACTATTCATATTTCCCAATGTCCTTAAAAGCAAACATTGGAAAATGAAAACACTTATTAAACGAACCATTGCCTTTTGCGCATTTATCGCTGCCTGCAATCTTTTAATAGCACAAAACACCGGACTTGAAACAAAAATTGAAAAGGAAGAAATTAGTCAGTTCATAGGAAACTGGAAAGGTCAGCTTACCTATCTTGACTACTCTTCAGGAACCCCTTATTCAATGCCATGTGAATTAAGCATCAGCCGGAAAGGACAGGCCAACAAATTGAGCCTAGCATATGCTTTTCCGAATGAACCAAAAGCAAACAATACTGAGAAAATTAAAATTTCTAAAGACGGGAAGTATATCGATAAAAATAAGATTACTCAAAAAAGTAAAACTGCTGAAGATCAGATTAAATTTATTTCTGAATCAAGAGGTAAAGACGGCAATGATAACAAACCGGCAACGATCCGCTATATTTATGTTATAGGTGATAATGATTTAGTTATTCGGAAGGAAGTAAAGTTTGACGACTCCAATGAATGGATCATGAGAAATGAATTTTCATTTAATAAAGTGTGAACCAAATTTCCTGAATTTTTCTAAAATTAATTATACTCTACCAGTTCAATTACAGTTTCGTCAGGATCTTCAAAAGCGACATACCGCAAAATATTTAATGGTCCGGATGGAACAATAGCCTGAGAAGTATAAAGATCAATTCCTTTTGATTCTAAGACTTTTATATCCTGATCAATATTAGTAGTCAAAATTGCTATTCTGCCAATTCCTAAATGATTCACTTCCTGATATGCCGGATCACCTGAAATAGATTCTGTCAATGTAAACTGATGTCCGTCTAACAGTTCAATATTTGTTACTCCGTTTTGCTGGTCTATAATATTGAATCCAATCTCTTCATAAAAAGTAGTTGCGCTACTTAGGTCGCTAACATTAATATTGGTATTTAAAAGACCATGAACATAAGTCAAACCTGAACTATTTAGCCCGGCATTCTCCTGAACTTCTGTCAAATAAATTATAGTTCCATCAGGGTCGGCAAATTGAATGACTTCAGGGTCTGACAATGTACCGGCTATAAGATTATAAGTGATATTGTTTGCGTCAAACACTGCCATATCAGATAACAAATTTTCAGTTTTAAGACTTAAAGTAGCCAAACCTAAATCATCAGGAGAATCATGCGGAGCTGTTCCGTCATAGGGAGAATTAAATTGGATCAAATCAATTATAAATCCTCCCAGAAACATTGGCGCAGCAATTAATGAATAAGGCGGTAAGTTCAAACCTTGAGCTTCATTTGGATCGGTAACATCAACATTCACCTGCAGTAATACTGAAAAACCTAAAAGCTCATAAAAATCTTTTGAAGTATTAAAATCACTTACATTAATATTATAGTGCAATAGTGATCTTAGATTCATATCATAAGGTGATCCGTTTCCAAATAATTCCTGATCATCATAGATCCCATCACCATTACTATCTGCTAAAAAAGGATCAGTACCATACATGATTTCTGCATTATCGCAAATTCCATCTCCATCAGAATCTACTTCCTGGTCCGAACATAAATAGATCTCAGGAACTTTTGTTGCCGAAAAGCTTTGTCCATTTATGTAGTAATCTTCAAAGTCTGGTGTATAATCCATCCAAACATCCTTGAATCCCGTTTTTGAAAACTGCATACGATAATGAGATTCGGAAGTATCCAAATTAATTTCCATGGCGTTTTGAGCAGCATTACCAGGATAGTAAGGATTAAAAACATAATATCCATTTGGAATCGTCTGAATCTGAAACCCCGTTAAGCTTTCAGCAGGCGTCAAAGTTGTGACCGAATGTGTTCCACACCCCTGTCCTGCACAATCTCCATATGCAGTAACACTAACGTTTTCTAAGGGGTTTCCCTGAGTGTCTTTGACTGATCCGATAGTGCAGGAAGAAAGGTACAGCATGGCTATAATTATAAAAGCAACTGTACTTAAGCTTGAGCAGGAATTTTTCATACTTAAATATTGAATATTACTTTCGCAATATAATAATTACATTCTTTATGGATTTCTATTGTTGTATCTTACATGTTGTAATTAAAATCGACAAATTGAATCTAAACTTATTTAATTAAGCAATTGCTTTTTTATATCTCATGCGGAACGACACTCATCACACTATCGTCATTTTAATTATTTTGTTGCTTTTTGTTAATGGTTGCAAGTCAGATTCCACATTCTCTCCTGAAGAAAAATTAAAAAAACAAGCCATTGAAATAAAAAAGCTTGATCATTTATCGAATCAAATTTATAAGGAAGTTAAAAAATATGACATAATTCTAATAGGTGAACAACATGGAAC
>JAHDHT010000080.1:0-7057 GCA_020631175.1 Chitinophagales bacterium | reverse complement strand
GAAATTAAATCACTCAAAAAACAATTCCCCCACTACAAAATAGTTTGCTTAACCGGAAACGTTCACAATTGGTTGATACCTTATAATGGACAAAATAAATTAGGTGCATTTATTATTAATGATACTATAAACTTTGCCCGGAAAAAAGTAATGTCTATTAATCATATTTTTAATCAAGGTACCATTATGAATAATATTGGAAACGGGTTAGAATTAAGAGAGCAACAAGGAAAAGTAAATATTTATAATCAAAATTTAAAATTCGATCAATTTCTATCAGCAAATATTTACGATTACATTCCGCAATACACGCATTTTCTTTACACTGAAAAAGTAACGCATTCAAAACCTGTTGACTTGACTTTCAAATAGATTTACAGATAACAAAATGACTTAATTCTATTTAGCCAAGAATTTCATATTTTAGTAGACTATGAAGATCTTAAAATACATTCTCGGCATCCTGCTTGTACTAACAATTCTATTCTTTGCAGTTGGACTTCTTTTTCCAAATGTAAACTACCAATGTGAAGTTGAAGTAAACAAGTCAAAATTGGAAGCATGGGGAGTGATGTCAGATCAATCTAAATCTGCTCAATGGATAAGTGGTTACAAAAAAACAGAATTGATAAGCGGAACAGCCGGTACAATTGGAGCTGTATCTGATATTTACATAGATAGTCAAGGTTCTGAATCGGTAATTCGGGAAACGATAACCAAGCTCGATCCTCCTAATCTGATAGCAATGGATTTCACGAACCCATTTATGTTTATGAATTACGAAATGCAAATCAAAGAAGAAGGTGGTAAAACAAAAATTAAATCAAATACTAAAGCGAAGGGTGCTGGTTTATTTTCAAAATCTTTAACCCGTCTAATGAAACCAATGATGGTATCGCAAGAGGAAGAAAATCTAAAAAACCTTCAGACCTTAATTAATTCTAATAAAGACACTTACTGAAAACAACATTTTTCATTTCTCATTTTCGCAGCAGCTTTTAGCTGTATTTACTCGTATTAGGTGTTAACAGATTAGTTTTAAAATGTCCGTTTAACGTAGTTATTAACCAAACAAGACCCAAAATTGACCGTTTAAAAAATCGGACTGTAATAAAACATTTCAGCTTGTTAGACTTGTAATTGAAGACTAACATAAAAATTATGAAATATTTTATTTTACTCCTTTTTACTATTATAAGTGTTAACGGAAAAGCCGCTCAGATTGGTGTTCCATCTGATTTTACTACTATACAAGAAGCAATAGATGCTGCTCAGGATAATGATGTAATTATTGTTGAACCCGGCACTTATATAGAAAACATCAATTTTAAAGGTAAAGAAATTATTCTTGCCAGTAATTTCATTTTAACCCAAAACAAAGCAGATATAATTACCACTATTATTGATGGGAGTCAACCAATAGATGCTGATACTGCTAGCGTAGTGCGGTTCATGAACGGTGAAACCAATAATTCGGTACTAATGGGATTTACTATTACAGGTGGAAGCGGTACAAAAATTTTCAATTCACAAGATCAGTCGTACTTTAGAACAGGAGGTGGAATTCTCATCGATTATGCTTCTCCTACAGTTATCCATAATATTATTGAAAACAACTCCTGTACTGCAGAAACCGGTGTTCTTGGTGCTGGAGGTGGAGGAATTAGAATGGGGTTTGGCATCCCCGTAATTGAACACAATGTTATCAGACAGAATATTGGAGGTTATGCCGGCGGACTTATGATAGCATATTGCAATGGAGCTATTTTAAAAAATAATTTAATCGTTGAAAATGAAGCAACCGGCTCGTTTAATGGTGGTGGAGGTGTTTATGTAGATTGGGAACCGGTAACTTTAGAAAACAATACCATTGCAAATAACCATTCAGGAGATAGTGGTGGAGGTATAATTTCTACAGGAACAGTTACCAAAGTAAAAAACTGCCTTTTATATGGCAATACCGCAACAAACACTTCTCCTCAAATTTTTAAACGCTTCGGCGGAAATGCAGAAGTTACCTATTCATGTGTTGAAGGCGG
Source organism: Chitinophagales bacterium (assembly GCA_020631175.1). Classification (GTDB taxonomy): domain Bacteria; phylum Bacteroidota; class Bacteroidia; order Chitinophagales; family JAHDHT01; genus JAHDHT01. The sequence continues at coordinate 5,018 of JAHDHT010000080.1, read as the reverse complement.
ATTTGACGGGACTGGAGATGAAACAGGTTTAATTACCGATGATCCCATATTTGTGAGTGCCACAGAATATTATGTCGCAACTAATTCCCCTTGTGTTGATGCCGGAGATCCTGATCAACTATACAACGATATCGAAGACCCCAACTCTATAGGCTATGCTTTATTTCCATCATATGGCACTTTAAGAAATGACATTGGAGTTTATGGTGGAATGATGGATACAGAAATTTTATATACGTCTATTCAAAATCATACAATGTTAGATCCTTTCACAGTTTCAACTATTCATCTTAGTGAAAAACTGTTGATTAAATCTGAAAAATCTCAAACATTGAAAATGTCAATGTATTCCTTCTCCGGACAGTTAATCAAAGCCGACCAATATATAGAAATATCTCCCGGTACCAATACAATCCCTATCATATTCGACCAACATAGTATTGTACAGTTTCAAAACCAGTCGGGATATCAAAAATCGAGTATTTTGTTAAAATTAGAATAATGAATAAATTCATTCTGAAATGAAGAAAGTTCTTTGGATTTAATTAAAATCATAAAAAATATTGGGTTTAAATTGTTGCTGGCATTGGTTTTCGGTGTTATTAATTCAGTAGCCTTTTGCCCTTCCTGTTTTTCGAATCCACAAGAACCTAATGACAGAGTAATACTGTATTACTCGCTTGCTTTTCTGTTAACCTACGAAATAATTGCACTTGGAGTAAGATTGATCGGAAAACGATTTGATTGGATTAAAGAACAACGTAAAGTAATTATTGCGAACATTCTTTGGATGCTTTTAATCTACGTTCCGCTTAATTATATTGCTGTTGAACTGAATTTCAGGCATCATCCGGACAGATTTAATGATGCAATGATTTATTTTCTCAAATTAAATAACTTTCTACTGGCTCTTATCTTAATATGTTATTTCAATATGAAATTATTTTTTAATTCATGGAAAGAATCAAAAAGAAAAGAACAGGAACTTAAAGAGCATGAAATTAAACATGAATTAAAGGCACTAAAAAATCAAATTAATCCACATTTTCTTTTTAATAACTTAAATACTCTATCGCATCTTGTAAAAGAAGACAGTAACCTTGCAGAACAATATATTTATCAACTATCTAAGGTTTACAGATACCTGCTCGAACAAAAAAATGCCGATCTGGTTATCATTTCAAAAGAATATGAGGCACTTAAAGCTTTAATTTATATACTTGAGGTGAAACATGAGAAAAATCTGACATTTAAAATTGATGAAAAACATTTCAACCAATATAAAGTAGCTACTTTCACATTACAGATGCTTGTAGAAAACGCACTTAAACATAATGTGATTGACCATGCAAATCAATTAAATATTGAAATATTTATTGACAATAAGCATTTAATTATTAGAAACAACATTACAAAACAACCTACCGTTGCTTTTTCATCCGGAATTGGATTGAAGAATATTATAAATCGCTATCAATTAATTTCAGAAAAATTGGTTGATATAAATGAAAATGAAAACTTTTTTACCGTTAAAATTCCTTTACTGTAATGAATGTTCTTATTGTTGAAGATGAAATAAAAGCCGTAAATAAACTCAAGAGAATTCTTAAAGAGTTAGATTTAGGAATAGCGATTTCAGGTACATGCTCAAGTGTTTCAGAAACAATAGAATGGTTAAATACTAATAACATTCCTGATCTTATTTTTCTCGATATTCAGTTATCGGATGGAATTTCATTTGAACTCTTCAAACAAATAAAAATTGAATGTCCGATTATATTTGTTACTGCCTTTGACGAATTCGCCATTCAAGCATTTAAAGTTAACAGTATCGATTATATTTTAAAGCCCTATTCAATAAAAGAAATCAAAAACAGCCTGGATAAGCTTAATAATTTAAGTAAAACATTTAACTCTTCTGAACGTGAATTGCTGTATAAAGAATTAGCTAAAACGTTTCAACCAAAATTTAAAACTAGATTTTTCACTAAGCTGAACAATCAAATTTACTCTATTAACAGTGAAGATGTAATAACATTTAAATATGAAGATAGCTCAACTGTACTTACAGACAAAGATCAACGAAAATATATAATTGATTATAGTCTTGATGCACTTGAGAAATTACTTAATCCACTACATTTTTTTCGTATCAACCGCCAATTCATAATTAGCTATAAAAGTATTTCAAAGATGATGATCGATGCAAAAAACAGAATCAAAGTCCATTTAATTAATGAAGAAAAAACAGAAGACGTCAGTAGAGCAAAAACAAAAGAATTTAAAGAATGGCTAAATCAATAACGCATTAACCTCTCTCCATAACCATTTTAAAAATTACCGGCCAAACACTTAAATCAGGCTTCACTTCTTTTCCTTTTCCGATTCGATCCATCTGAGCACTATACCACTTTACTTCCATCGCTCCTAACTTATCAATTAAGCCGACGCCTGTTTTTATGGGATTGATTTCTATAGAAGATTTTTCACCACTCAAAAATTGATTTGCAATATTTGGATCTACAGCAAATGGCCTTGCCATACCGACAAAATCTAATTCATCGTTTCGAAGTGCTTCCTCCATTACCTCAACCGTTCTAAAACCACCAGTTAATAATAATGGTGTTTTTGTTATCTGTCGGGCTTTTTCAATAAATTCAATAAAGTAAGCCTCTCTTTCTCTTGTGCTTTGTTTTTTCATGGTTCCCATCATTGCACTTCTTTCATAAGTACCACCAGAGATTTCAATTAAGTCAATGCCTTCAGCTGATAACATTTGAATAACTTGCAACGATTCTTCTTCCGTAAAGCCACCGCGCTGAAAATCAGCAGAGTTCATTTTAATACCAATAGGGAAATTCGGTCCGACTTTGGAACGTATATTTTTATAAATTTCAATAGCAAAACGCGCTCTGTTTTCAACGCTTCCACCCCAATGATCAGTACGTAAATTACTTAAAGGAGATAAAAACTGACTTACCAAATAACCGTGTGCTCCATGTATCTGCACGCCTTTCCATCCAGCTTTCTTCGCAATAGCTGCCGTATTTCCAAATCCTTCAATGATTTGCCATATTTCTTCTCCCTCCAACGGTCGGGGTACAGCGTACATTTTACCAATTTTAACCCGTACATCAGAGGCGCTTACTACTTCTTTATTAATTCTTGGAGCTTGCCGACCCGGATGATTGATTTGCATCCATAAATGAGATCCATTTGACTGGCATTTAGTCGCCCATTTTTTCAACTCCTTTAAATAACGTTCATCTTCAATAATAACATTATGCGGTTCACCTACTGCTTTATGATCCATCATAACGTTACCGGAAACCAAAACACCGGCACCTCCCCGGCCCCAACGTTCGTATAAGTGAATCAGTTTTTCAGATGGACGTCCCTTCGAAGCCGCCATATTCTCACTCATCGCTGACTTTACAATTCGATTCGGAATTTCAACTCCACAAGGCAGTTTGAAAGGTGTACTTAAAATGGAATTATTCATGGATGGAAAATTACAAAATTAAAACGTGTTCTGATGTGAATATTAGTTTTGTTTCAACTTATACCAATTCATTAGCTATGCCCAAATAATACAAGTAAATCGCACTCATGAAATGATCGAAATAAAACATAGCTATGAACCGAATTTCGTATCTTACCACCAATGGAAATTCAAACGCTTGATGTTGTTATCGTTGGTGCCGGCCTTTCAGGTATCTGTGCTGCTTACCATATAAAAGATAAATGTCCGAATAAAAATTTTCTTGTGTTCGAAGCAAGAGCTTCAATGGGTGGCACCTGGGATCTATTTAAATATCCCGGCATTCGTTCAGATTCAGATATGTATACCCTTGGTTTTTCTTTCAACCCCTGGGAGGATGCAAAGGCTATTGCGGATGGAAAAAGTATTCTTCAATATATAAAAGACACGGCTAAAAAGTTTGATCTTGAAAAACACATACGATACAACTCAAGAGTAATCGAAAGCAACTGGAATTCGGAAAAAGAAATCTGGGAATTGAAAATTCAGGAAGGTGAAGGTGCGGTTAAAATAATTAACAGCAAATTCGTTTTCTCTTGTACGGGTTATTACAATTATACTGAAGCACATAATCCACAATTTGAAGGAAGTGAACAATTTAAAGGCGATATTATCCATCCACAATTCTGGGACACTGATTTTGATTACACAAATAAAAAAATTGTAGTAATTGGCAGTGGTGCCACAGCAGTTACTTTAGTGCCGGAACTGGCTAAAAAAGCAGAGCATGTAACCATGTTGCAACGCTCTCCAACTTACATTATCAATCTTCCTAGTGAAGATCCGATTGCCAATTGGTTTAAAAAAGTTTTACCAATGCAATGGGCGCATAATATATCAAGATGGAAAAATATTTTAATTAGTCTTGGTTTGTATACAGCCTCCAGAAAATGGCCTGACAAAATGCGTAAATTTATTACCGATAGAGTCGAACGGTACATGGGTAACAAATTTAATAAAGAAGACTTCAATCCCAAGTACAACCCATGGGATCAACGTTTGTGTCTTATTCCGGATAATGATTTATTTAAATCGTTGAAATCCGGAAAATCATCCATCCAAACTGACACTATTAAAAAATTTACCGAAACGGGTATTTTATTGAACTCGGATAAAGAACTCGAAGCAGATTTAATTGTTACCGCAACAGGTTTAAAAATTCAATTGTTAGGAGGAATTGTTCCTTATATAGATGGAAAAGAAATTCATTCAGGCGATTTAATTGCTTATAAAGGGGTAATGTTTAGCGGCATACCTAATTTTGCAGTTGCTGTTGGATATACTAATGCATCGTGGACACTAAAATGTGATTTAAATTGCATGTTTTTCGCAAGAGTTCTGCAACATATGGATCGCAATAATTTAAGTACGGTAAAGCCTAAGTTCGATCATAAAAAATTCACTACCGAACCCTTGTTAGATTTTGATGCCGGATACATTCAAAGAGCTCTGGATGTCCTTCCAAAACAAGGCTCCA
>JAHDHT010000372.1 GCA_020631175.1 Chitinophagales bacterium | reverse complement strand
TTCAATTTTTACCGGCTCATCTTCTTCTTCCTCTGCTGCTTCAATAGCAATTGTTTCAGCATCTGTTTGCTCAACCATATCTTCAAAGGCAGCATATAATACTGTATATGTTAAAGGAATGGTAATGATCAAACCTACCCCGCAGAATAGAAGTCCGATAAGATTAATTACCGTTAAAACAAGAAATAAAATAGCTACTCCAACAAAGTTTTTATTCGAAAACTTCATACTCGCCTGAAGAGAAGGCCATGCATCCATCCCTAAAAAGAGAATGAACGGAACAGAGAATGACCATACAATTGCCAGATATATTCCTGGGATTATAAAGAACATTGTTCCAACAAAAATGAGTAAACCGGATATTACTGAAGCAATAAAAAGTGGTCCGAAGTGCTCAAAGCCTTTGAAAAAATCATTGAACTCTACCTCTTCTTCGTTTCTGATTTTGCGTGCCACAATGAATAAACCTGCAACAAGCGGTGCATTGATAATAAGCAATGCTTCAGGGAGTAAACTGAGAATGCCCATGTAAACTAAACCGAACAGGATAAAAAGACCCATTTTCGATTGAAAAATGTCCCAGCCCTTTCTGATATAGTCTGAGCTGTCGAATGAAAGTGTTTTAGAAGTCAAAGCTTCCATTGTTTTGTGGTACTGATTTGATTTGTTAGTTGCCATTATTTTGAATTTTAGTGATGATACAAATGTATATCAGCACTGCGGCCGGCTCAACTTAAGTCGACAGACAGCTATTTTTTATCGACCAACACTTGTCTGGTCGGTGAAAAGCATACATTTCATCGACAAACGTCAGATAAACAGAAAAACCTTCATTTGAGACTTTATACTGCTGAGGCATTGAATATTAATCCCTTTTGTATATTTGCAGTCCTCTAATTATAAGGGAATACATATTATGTTAAATATTATACTATTTGGCCCTCCCGGTAGCGGAAAGGGCACACAAGCTGCAAACTTGGTTGAGAAATATAATTTGCAGCACGTTTCAACCGGTGACTTACTGCGCGAAGAGAAAGCAAAGGAGACACCATTGGGTCTTCAGGCTCAAAAATTTATGGATCAGGGAAAACTGGTTCCGGATGAAGTTGTGATCGGAATGATTAGTTCTAAACTGGACCAAATGGCTGATAAAGTAAAGGGGTTCATCTTTGATGGTTTCCCAAGAACAGTTGCTCAAGCAGAAGCTTTAGATAAATTAATGGATCTTAAAAACATTCAGATCGCCTCTGTATTGGCTTTGGATGTGAGTGAAGAAGAATTGGTTAAACGAATCTTAAAAAGAGGTGAAACATCTAATCGTGCAGACGATCGTGATGAAGACACCATTCGTCAGCGTGTAACTGAATACGAAAACAAAACTGCTCCGGTAGCAACCTACTATGGAGAGCAAAATAAATTAACCCGAATTGCCGGAGAAGGAACACCTGAAGCTATTTTCGATCTTCTATCTGAACAGATGGACGGATTAGTTGGAGCTTAATTTAGTTTTTTCGGAACGGTAATATTGTCTTTATGGAAAAGCAAAACTTTGTTGATTATGTAAAGATTAACTGTCGTTCAGGAAATGGCGGTAAAGGCTCTTCTCATTTCAGAAGGGAAAAATTCATACCTAAAGGCGGACCCGACGGTGGGGATGGTGGTCGTGGTGGACATATTATTCTCAAAGGGAACGAACAACTCTGGACGCTTCTTCATTTAAAGTATCGTAAGCACGTTAAAGCCGGACATGGTGGGGATGGAAGTGGTGCATTAAAAACAGGTGCAGACGGAGAAGATGTAATTCTTGAAGTGCCTTTAGGTACCGTTGTGAGAGATGCTGAAACCGGTGATGTCAAATTTGAAATTACTGAAGAGGGGGAAGAATACATTTTATCCAAAGGTGGTCGGGGCGGCCTCGGTAATAATCACTTTAAATCTTCCACCAATCAAACGCCCCGATATGCTCAGCCCGGTGAATTAGGTATTGAAGAATGGAATATTCTTGAATTAAAAGTTTTAGCTGATGTCGGTTTGGTGGGCTTTCCAAATGCAGGTAAATCAACTTTACTTTCTGCCTTAACTAATGCAAAACCCAAAATTGCGAATTACGCTTTCACCACATTAAAACCTAATCTTGGTATTGTCGGTTATCGAAACAATCGTTCTTTTGTGATGGCGGATATTCCAGGGATAATTGAAGGAGCTCACCAGGGCAAAGGTTTAGGTCATCGGTTTTTGAGACATATTGAACGCAATGCCACTTTACTATTTATGGTTTCAGCTGAAAGCGACTCGGTAAAAAAAGAATATGATATTCTTGTAGAAGAATGCCGTCAATACAATCCTGAATTGCTCGATAAAAACAGAGTGCTCGCCATAACAAAGTACGATTTAATTGATGAAGAAATAAAGGGATGGATTGAGCCTGAACTTCCGGATATACCTTATATATTTATTTCATCTGTGATTGAATATCAATTATTAGAACTTAAAGATTTACTCTGGAAGAGTATTACTGAATCTCGTTTTTAATCGTTTAAAATGACTACACAGCCTACTTAATTACCTGAATTACAATTAATTAAGATGGTCTAATTTCACATTGTTATTCTCAAAGAGAATTACACAAATTTAATTTTGTATTTGTGATCAAGTTTCATTGAATGTATTATTGTATTGTAACGGGCCGGATGTT
>JAHDHT010000371.1 GCA_020631175.1 Chitinophagales bacterium | reverse complement strand
ACTCATCATGTTGAGTAGACACAACAATCGTATCAATTCTCTTTGGTTTGTGATCGTCACCATATTCAATTGTCACCTGAGATTTAGAATCCGGTCTTAAATACGGCATTAATTTTCCTTTCTTACGGATATCCGCCATTTCAATTAGAATTCTATGCGATAAATCCAATGCTAAAGGCATATAGTTATCTGTTTCATTGGTAGCGTATCCGAACATCATACCTTGATCACCAGCTCCCTGTTCTTCTTTCTTTTTTCGCTCTACACCTTGATTAATATCCGGTGATTGTTCGTGCAAAGCGGATATAATACCACAAGAATCCGCATCAAATTGATATTCAGACTTAGTATATCCTATATCTTCAATAACTTTTCTTGCTACTTTCTGAACATCAACATAAGCCTTTGATTTTACTTCACCACTTAAGACTACAAGGCCTGTAGTACAAAGCGTTTCACATGCTACTTTTGATTCTTTGTCCTGCAATAAAAATGCATCTAAAATGGCATCTGATATCTGATCGCTGATTTTATCCGGATGTCCTTCTGAAACTGATTCAGATGTAAAATAATAAGGCATACTTATCTGTTTATGGTTTTGTTTTTAAAAATGATCGTGCAAAAATAATGAAAACCTGAAGGTTATAGCAAAATTTGAGAACTTATTATTGTATGCTTTTGGATACAGTATGACCAAGTTTCGGGATAACTACTATCAGTATATTGTATTTTTACACTGATATAGCAGGTTTTAGTCCCGTTTTACATGTACCATACGGCTATTGATATCGTTAATAAGATGAACACATTATGATTCAAATACTATCAGAAAAAATACGATTAAGCTTAATCTTAGTTGTTTTGAGCTTTTTATGTTCATTCAATGTTGCTGCTCAAAAAGGCATATTGAAGAAAGCAGATGAGGCTTTTATAAATTATGATTACAAAAATGCTATTGAGCTTTATAAAAAAGTGCTCAAGAAAAATAGTGACAATGCAGATGCATTGGTCCGCATTGCTGATTGTTATCGAATGATCAATAAATTTGATAAAGCACAATTCTATTATGATAAAGCTTTAAAGAATGGTGACTTTGAACCTGAGCATATTTACAGTTATGCGGAAAGTTTATTGAGAACCAAAGATTATGAAAAAGCGAAAAAGTGGTTTACTTCTTATTCGAAAGTTAATCCGAAAGATAAAAGAGCCAAACGCTATTTGAAAGTTATTGATAACCGTGATGATCTTTTAAAAGACAGCCTTCAATATAAAGTAGAACTCTTGTCTGCAAACAGTTTCTTATCTGATCAGCAAGCCAGAATTCAAAATAATAAAATTTATTTCCTTGAAATAAAAGGGAGTGAAAATGATGAAAGCGATGCCCCTATGACCAAGACCACGTCAATAAAAAGTGCGGCAGCGTTTAATGGAAAAATTACCGATGAAGTGAAATTTGATGTAATTCATCGCGATAATCTGGAGGGAGTTTACATTTTAAACAATAGTAAAACCATTTATTATTCTAATGGCAAAATTCAACCGGCTTTAATTGGGGAGGATAAAGAAGCAAAAGTGAACAATCATGTACTGCTTAATTCTGGTGTTATATCGGATGGAAAAATCGACAAATCAGAAATTTTACCCTTCGTAAAAAGCTCCTGGTATTACACTGACCCCTATTTATCTGCGGATGGAAGATCTTTATATTTCAGCAGTGATATGCCTGGAGGTGAAGGTGGGATGGATATTTATGTATCCTATTTAAATAGTGGCGAATGGTCTGAACCGGTAAATCTTGGAGATAAAGTTAACACCGAAGGAAATGAAGTTAGTCCGGTTTTGCATCCAAGCGGAACATTATTTTTTGCCTCAGACGGACAAGGTGGTTTGGGTGGATATGATATCTTTTCTTCTGAATATGTAGGAGCTGGATTTTCGAATGTTAAGCCTATGCCCTATCCAATTAATACGGCTGCTGATGATTATGATTATGATTTAACTAAAGATGGTAATTCTGCCTTTTTCACATCCAACCGGAAAGGGAAAGGAAAAGAAGATATTTATTCTATAAATTATAATGAAAGTGTTGATCGTCTTGTAAAAGTATACGGAAGAGTAATCGACGATGTAAATGAGCGACCGATATATGATGCTGTAGTTAAACTATATGAAGGATCTGAAGAGGTTGAGATTAAGAATACTGACATAAATGGTCAGTTTATTTTCGAGGTTTTAACCAATAAGGATTATCAAATATTTGGTTCTAAGACTGAATATTCACAAGAAAAATTTGATTTAAACACTGTGATTGCTGAAGAAGAATCTAAAATTGTTGCTTACCTGAGATTAAAAAATCTTAATGAGCCGGAAGTTGAAAATGAGGTTGAAGAATTGGCTTTAAACAGCGAAAAAGAAGAAATTATTGAAGAAGAAAAGCCAGAAGTAAAACGACCAGTAGTTGAAGAGAAAGAAGAAACAGAAAATGATGTTTTAAGCAGCGTAATTGAAGAAAGCAGATCTGAAAACAGAGAAAAAGAAAAAGCTGCCAAAAAAGCTAAAGAAAGAGAAGAAGAAATAGCACGTAAAAAACAAAAAGAAGCGGAACGATTAGCAAAAGAAACTGAAGAGAAAGAAGCTGCTATGGCAAAAAAAGCAGAAGAAGATGAAAAAGCAAGATTGGCTGCTGAAAAGATTAAAAAAG
>JAHDHT010000370.1 GCA_020631175.1 Chitinophagales bacterium | reverse complement strand
ACTCATCATGTTGAGTAGACACAACAATCGTATCAATTCTCTTTGGTTTGTGATCATCACCATATTCAATAGTCACCTGAGATTTCGAATCCGGTCTTAAATACGGCATTAATTTTCCTTTCTTACGGATATCAGCCATTTCAATTAGAATTCTATGCGACAAATCTAATGCTAATGGCATATAGTTATCCGTTTCATTGGTAGCGTATCCGAACATCATACCCTGATCTCCGGCTCCTTGTTCTTCTTTCTTTTTACGCTCCACACCTTGATTAATATCTGGTGATTGCTCGTGTAAGGCAGAAATGATACCGCAAGAATCTGCGTCGAACTGATACTCAGATTTTGTATATCCGATATCTTGAATAACTTTTCTGGCTACTTTCTGGACATCAACATAAGCCTTTGATTTTACCTCTCCACTTAATACTACTAATCCGGTAGTACAAAGTGTTTCACAAGCTACTTTTGATTCTTTATCCTGTAATAAAAATGCATCTAAAATGGCATCAGATATCTGATCGCTGATTTTATCCGGGTGTCCTTCTGAAACTGATTCAGATGTAAAAAAATAAGGCATACTTATATGTTTATGGTTTTGTTTTTAAAAATGATCGCGCAAAAATAATGAAAACCTGAAGGTTATAGCAAAATTTGAGTACTTATTATTGTATGCTTTTGGATACAGTATGACCAAGTTTAGGGATAACTACTATCAGTATATTGTATTTTTACACTGATATAGCAGGTTTTAGTCCCGTTTTACATGTACCATACGGCTATTGATATCGTTAATAAGATGAACACATTATGATTCAAATACTATCAGAAAAAATACGATTAAGCTTAATCTTAGTTGTTTTGAGCTTTTTATGTTCATTCAATGTTGCTGCTCAAAAAGGCATATTGAAGAAAGCAGATGAGGCTTTTATAAATTATGATTACAAAAATGCTATTGAGCTTTATAAAAAAGTGCTCAAGAAAAATAGTGACAATGCAGATGCATTGGTCCGCATTGCTGATTGTTATCGAATGATCAATAAATTTGATAAAGCACAATTCTATTATGATAAAGCTTTAAAGAATGGTGACTTTGAACCTGAGCATATTTACAGTTATGCGGAAAGTTTATTGAGAACCAAAGATTATGAAAAAGCGAAAAAGTGGTTTACTTCTTATTCGAAAGTTAATCCGAAAGATAAAAGAGCCAAACGCTATTTGAAAGTTATTGATAACCGTGATGATCTTTTAAAAGACAGCCTTCAATATAAAGTAGAACTCTTGTCTGCAAACAGTTTCTTATCTGATCAGCAAGCCAGAATTCAAAATAATAAAATTTATTTCCTTGAGATAAAAGGGAGTAAAAATGATGACAGTGATGCACCTATGACTAAGACCACTTCAATAAAAAGTGCGTCAGCGTTTAATGGTAAAATTACCGATGAAGTGAAATTTGATGTAATTCATCGCGACAATCTGGAGGGAGTTTACATTTTAAACAATGGTAAAACCATTTATTATTCTAATGGCAAAATTCAACCGGCTTTAATTGGGGAAGATAAAGAAGTAAAAGTGAACAATCATGTACTGCTTAATTCAGGAGTAATTTCGGATGGAAAAATCGACAAGTCAGAAATTTTACCTTTTGTGAAAAGTTCCTGGTATTATTCTGATCCTTATTTATCTGCTGATGGAAGATCTTTGTATTTCAGTAGCGATATGCCCGGCGGTGAAGGTGGAATGGATATTTATGTTTCCTACTTAAATAGCGGTGAATGGTCTGAACCGGTAAATTTAGGAGAAAAAGTAAATACGGAAGGAAATGAAATAAGTCCGGTATTACATGCAAGCGGAACTTTATTTTTCGCTTCAGACGGTCAAGGTGGCCTTGGTGGTTATGATATATTTTCTTCTGAATATGTTGGAGCTGGATTTTCGAATGTTAAGCCAATGCCCTATCCTATCAATACCGCCTCAGATGATTTTGATTATGACCTAACAAAAGATGGTAATTCTGCCTTTTTCACATCCAACCGTAAAGGGAAAGGGAAAGAGGATATCTATTCTATAAATTACAATGAGAGTGTTGATCGTCTTGTAAAAGTATACGGAAGAGTAATCGATGATGTAAATGAACGACCGATATATGATGCTGTAGTTAAACTGTATGAAGGATCTGAAGAGGTTGAGATTAAAAACACTGACATAAACGGTCAGTTTGTTTTCGAGGTTTTAACCAATAAAGACTATCAAATATTTGGTTCTAAGACTGAATATTCGCAAGAAAAATTCGATTTAAACACTGCGATTGCTGAAGAAGAATCTAAAATTGTTGCTTATCTACGATTAAAAAACCTCAATGAGCCTGAAGTTGAAAATGAAGTTGAAGAATTGGCTCTAAAAAGCGAAAAAGAAGAAATTGTCGAAGAAGAAAAGCCAGAAGTAAAACGACCAGTAGTTGAAGAGAAGGAAGAAACAGAAAACGATGTTTTAAGCAGTGTAATTGAAGAAAGCAAATCTGAAAAAAGAGAAAAAGAAAAAGCTGCTAAAAAAGCTAAAGAAAGAGAAGAAGAAATAGCACGTAAAAAACAAAAAGAAGCAGAACGATTAGCAAAAGAAACTGAAGAGAAAGAAGCTGCTATGGCCAAAAAAGCAGAAGAAGATGAAAAAGCAAGATTGGCTGCTGAAAAGATTAAAAAAG
>JAHDHT010000369.1 GCA_020631175.1 Chitinophagales bacterium | reverse complement strand
ATTCGTATTCATCCCCATCGATGGTGTCATTAATAGCAGCGACGAAAGAATCGAGTGGATTATAATGAATCTCATTAATAATGATATCCGAATAATTCTGAGGAGTGTAATATCTTTTAGGAATCATCGGACTCCATGAAGTAATGATTTCAGGATTATTATAGTCACGTTGAATTACTTCAACTTCACCCATTCGAAGAGGAAATTTTGTGGTTTCTCTTGGGTTTGCAATTCGAACATATCTTCCTTCCACATTCGTTGGTACTTTTACAACATCTGCAAGAGGTCGATCAATAAAAAATGTTTTTACATCAGGATTATTTACTAAATGAATAACTGAATCTTCATTCATTGGAAAATCTGAAATGAAAAGAAAAAAGCTATCGATTCTAAAATCATTTCCATGTTCTGCCCAGGACCAGATATTTACCTGATCAATTTGTTCAACAGCTCCTAAATCTACTTCCCACCATGGTTCAAATTGACTTCCGGTACTACTAAAATCATTATAAATTAATAATCCCATTAAATTCCCATCTACAGCTTTAGCAGCAGTTCTTGATCCACTTGTAGTACTTTGTCTTGCAGAGTCTCCAATGGCAATATTTACTTCAGGATAAATAGTATCCGTTGATAATACTCTTGATTTTATAATGTTAACTCCTTCCGGTATAGAAAAAGTACCATTATATGGCATCGCAGTGCTGCTAATATTATTATTTAAATCTCTCGGGTCACTTCCATCCAGGGTATAATAAATATCACCATGAGTATTAGGATTACTTAAACTCAAAGGGAAACCCGCAGGAACAAGTCCGGGATTAACACTGAATTGAACAGGGTCAAGATTTGGATAAAGATTAAATTCTTTTAATTGTTCAATTAAAATATCTGCTCTATAAGGAGAGTAAAATAAAGTAGGTGTATCAATATTTGCTTGCCATTTAGCAGGAGTTTCGGTTGAATCAACACCCCATCTTGCGGCTTCTGCAACAATTGCATTTTCTATTAATGCGGCCGTTTCAAGCCATTGTGCGTTTATTTCATTTTCTGTAAGCATTCCACCTTCCGTCAAATGAAAAGCACAGCGATCAGAAAAATCCATTATAAAATTTGGATTTCTTTCTTCCCATAGTGATTGAAACATGTTATTCGGACCGTTAGAACTATGATATGGGCTTACTCTATTTGTGTGATCTACCCAACCTCTTTCCCAAAAGAGATCTGCATCATTTACATGAAATTCAAAACCTTTTCCATGTAGGGGTGAGCCAACAGCATTCCACTCAGCTTCACCCTGACCGTACATAAATAGAAGCATCAAATCGAAGAAGGAATTTTCGTTGGTCATTGTTTTCCATAGGTCATAATCACTTGCCGCATTAACAAAATTATTCCATGCGGTACCTGTTCCGTCTTTTAATTCACCATTGGCTGTCCAATCTTCAATATTAATAAACGCACTTACTCTGAATTTTGAACCGGAAACAAAATCATAATCTTCATCTTCACCACCAAGATATTCTTCCATGAAATTATCATCGAAGCGTTCTCTTAAGGTGAACATTCCGTGATACCTTGTATTTATATAAACATGAACATGTCGGGTATGTGGATTTATAGATCCACCCTTTATCATTAAATCATCATTAAATTTTGTGGTGATGTAACTATAGCTTTCATATTTTGAAATTCCGGGATTGTAAAGCCATGAATCGTGACTACTTCTTAAATCCAGTTTGTCAAACTTTTCTTCCGGCTCTAAACCTGACTCGAATCCTGTAAACAAAGGATAATTTAAATTCTTTTGTCCACCATAATCTTCATCAAAATACAAACGCAAATTTTGCTTTTCATAATTGACACTTGCATTTCCAAATGCTTCAATAGCTGAATTAATCTGTACACTTTCTCCCGATTCAGGAAAAATAAATTCTGTAGAGTTTAAATTTCGGATAGTGTCATTTATCCAGTCTGTCGTTAATACAACGGTAGGCAAGTCTAATAAAGCGCTTTCCAATTGCGGGCCGTAAACAGGATCCAAAATAATGTGATTTTGCATCACAGAATCCATTAGTATTTCCTGAATAAAAAAGTAGCTTGAAGTTTTATGTCTGCTTGTATCTAAATTGCTATATGCAATCGCTCTCAAGTTAGTGGAGTTAGCAATTGGAATTGGACTTCCGTATGTCAGACCGTTTATATCAGATGGAATGCTACCATCTAAAGTATACTTTATAGTAGCATTAGGAATGTCGCTGCTAAGCGTAATTAATTGTGGAGTCTCATAAAAACCTCTTTCCGGATTGAAATCCAGAGAAGATGCATTAGCTGTTTTTGAAAAAAACAGCACTATACAGAAAATATAAATTTTCCATAGATATTTCGGACTCCCCATGTTTATAGTTTTTCAAATTTTCTGGTTCGGGTACCTGATTCATCTTCTATTCGTAAGAAGTAAATACCTTTTGCCAAAGCGGCAATATCTAATTCAAAAATTTGGGAGTTGTTTGTCTTTGATATTAAAATTCTTCCGTCCGGACTGATAACTGAAATATTTGATTCAGTTTCAAATTGCGATTGTAAATAAATTACATCCTTCGCCGGGTTCGGATAAATGGTCCAGTTATGTTCTTGTGTTTGGATGGATGTTGATTCTTCTTCATCTCTTAAATTACATCCCGGAGAAGTGGTATTAAAAACACTGATC
>JAHDHT010000079.1:9061-17035 GCA_020631175.1 Chitinophagales bacterium | reverse complement strand
CTTGAAGGCTTAGATTTCCCTTTGGAGGCCATTAAAATAGCGGTTACAGCAGCTTCAACCCCTTTGTTGCCATGTTTTCCTCCTGAGCGATCTTTGGCTTGTTCTTCCGTATTTGGAGTCAGTAAACCAAAAATGAAATGGGTAGGAGAGGCAATATTCAGCATAGTAATTCCCTGAGCAACAGCCTGATTAATATATTTATCGTGATCAGTTTCACCTCTTATTACACATCCTAAAATGATGACAGCATCCAGTTTATTTTGTCCGGCAAGCATACGGGCACCTTTCGTTAATTCAAAAGCTCCCGGAACATAATCAACAATAATATCTTCTTCTTTAGCTCCATGTTTTAGAAGAGTATCAATACATCCATCCCTTAGGCTAAAGGTTATTGAATCATGATAGCTACTAACACAAATGCCGAAGCGTAATCCTTCGGCATTTGGTATATTTTTCGGATCATAATCCGATAATCCTTTAATTGAACTTGCCATAAACTTATGAACTTACCCGTGCAATATACTTTTCAATATCTCTGGCTTCAGCACTGGTTTTATATTTTTCTTTAATAATTTCAAAATGCTTTTTCGCACCTTCATTATCATTCGCTTTCAGCTTAGCTAAACCAGCTCTGAAATGATACATCGGAGAAGTAAAGTTGTTGTCATTATTACTGGCAGCTTTTTCATAATAGCTGATTCCCTGATCGGTTTCCCCTTTTTCCATGTAAGCATCACCGATAGCACCTAATGCCATGCTCGAAACCACCATATCATCACCGTTAAAGGCAGATAAGTAATCGATGGCTTCATCATATTGACCAAGATTTAAATACGAAACACCTGCATAGTAATTAGCAAGGTTACCCATTTTTGTTCCACCATAGTTATCAATAATGTCTAAAAATCCATCACTGTTACCATCACCGTTTAAAGCCAGATTAAAAGAATCCATCTGGAAATACTTCTGTGCATTTATAGCATCAGTAGAAGCATTATTTTCTTTTGGAGGAAGATATACATTGTTATATCCGTAGTAGGCTATTGCCAATAATAAAACTAAACCTAATGCTGCAAATAATGGAACCTTGTTTTTTGTAATAAAGGTCTCTGCTTTGCTGTAGGTCTGGTCCAGATTAATATCCTCTTCAAAAGTGGTTTCTGGTCCACTTAAGTTGGTATTTTTCGGAGTCTTTCTTTTTGCCATTTTATATTCAGTTTATAGTTTATTTCAAATAAGGATAATCAGCTTGAATGTATACATCTTTGTATAATTCATCCAACGGTGGAAAAGGAGAGTTCTCTGCGAAATCTACACAGGCATTTACCTGTTCTTTAATTCTTGCAGCAACTTCTTTAAACCAATCTTCCTTTGCATATTTCTTTTTAATAATATCTTTTTTAACCTGCTCTATCGGATCCTGCGCTTTGTAACTTTCTACTTCTTCTTTAGTTCTGTATTTCTGCGGATCAGACATTGAATGTCCTTTGTATCGATAGGTTCTTATTTCAAGGAATGTAGGTCCATCACCTTTTCTGGCTCTTTCAGCAGCTTTAGCAATCGCATTATGAACAGCTAAAGGATGCATTCCATCAACCGGTTCACTTGGCATTTCATAAGCAAGACCCAATTTCCAGATATCTTCAACATTAGTGGTTCTTTCTACTGAAGTACCCATTGCATATCCGTTATTTTCAACGATGAAGATGCAAGGCAGCTTCCAGGTCATCGCCATATTGAACGTTTCATGCAAAGCACCTTGTCTGGCAGCTCCATCTCCAAAAAGGGTAAAAACCACATTATCGGTTCCTTTGTATTGCTCTGCGAAAGCCATTCCGGCTCCCATTGGTATCTGAGCTCCTACAATTCCATGTCCTCCAAAAAAGTAATTTTCTTTCGAAAAGTAGTGCATAGAACCACCCTTACCTTTTGAGCTTCCTCCGATCTTTCCAAACAATTCAGCCATACACTCATCCGGTGTCATGCCCATTGCCAATCCTAATCCATGATCCCTGTATGCAGTGATAACCGGATCTTCAAATCTCTTGGCACTTACAATGCCCGCTGAAACCGCTTCCTGACCGATATATAAGTGACAAAAGCCCCTTATTTTCTGTTGTCCGTAAAGCATGCCCGCTTTTTCTTCAAAGCGACGCTGTAACAACATCGATTCATACCAAGCCAGATAGGTTTCTTTCGTAACTTTTATTTTTGTGCTCTTTGCCAAAGTAAAAATTTGCGCAAAGTTACTTAATTTTCCCATTTTTATGGCGCTCTATCTGCATAAATTATCCATCCTTAACTATAAAAATTTACAGCCTCAGGAGCTTGAATTTTCGGAAGGATTTAACTGCTTCACCGGAAAGAACGGTAGCGGTAAAACAAATTTATTGGATGCCGTCTATATGCTCGGACTAACCAGAAGTTATTTCAATCACTCTGATGCCGATAATGTACAACATCATGAAGATTTCTACAGATTGTGTGGCACCTTCCATGAAGCTGAAAATCAATATGTTACAGAAGTTGCTTATGGAAAGAAACAGCGAAAATTTGTGCGTGTTAATGATGAAAAAGCTAAAAAGTTTTCTGATCACATCGGTCGATTTCCGATACTCATTATAACACCGGATGATATCCATTTAGTTAAAGGTTATAGTGAAGGAAGGAGGGCAATGATGGATCAGGTCATTTGTCAAACCGACCGATTCTATCTCGAAGCGCTGGGCCACTATCAAAAAGTACTCAAACAGCGAAATCAGTATTTAAAAAATCTGGAAGCTAATGCCGATGAAGATTTGATGGATTCTTATGATCTTCAATTAGTCAATAGCGGCAAACTGATTTATGAGAAAAGGAGCGCTTTTCTGGAAGGAATAAAAGCACCTTTTGAAGCAATATATAAAGCAGTAAGTGAAGACAATGAATCAGTAGAATTTATCTATGAAAGCCATCTAAATGATGGAGATTTTATTGAAATATTAAAGAATTCAAGACAGAAAGATGTGATTACAAGACGCACTTTGTATGGACTTCATAAAGATGATATTCGATTTGAAATGAATCAATATGCCGTGAAAAAAATGGCTTCTCAAGGTCAGCAAAAATCATTTTTAATCGCTTTAAAATTGGCCTGTGCCGAGTACTTAACAAAGTCATCAGGTAAAAAACCCATTTTGCTATTGGATGATATTTTTGATAAACTGGATCAGAATAGAGTGGAGGCTTTGGTTCGTTTTATTTTAAATGTGAATGCCGGACAAGTCTTTCTTTCAGATACTGATTATGGTAGGATTAAACGTATCTTTGAGAAAGTAAAAGTGCCTCATAGAATATTTGAGGTTTCGGAAGGAAAAATTATTTAAATGGCAGACGAATTTCAAAAGGTAGGAAGCTTAGTCAAAGAGATTTTACAAGATAAAACGCTTGCTCAAAGATATTACCAGGCATTGATAAGAACGAACTGGGAAAAGTGGATGGGACCTGTTATCGCTAAGCGTACCCTGGATGTTCGTTTGTACAGCACCACTTTAGTTATTTCGGTCAATTCTGCTCCTTTACGGAAGGAATTAGTAATGAGCAGAGAACAAATAATTGAAAGTTTAAATAAACAATTAAAGACAAAGTATATCAAAACCGTTGAAATACGTTAATGAATTGGTATACAATTTGGATAATTGAATCAATACGCTTAAAAAACATGAAATTAAAGTACCTCATATTTTCTGTCTTACTAATCTCAATGAATCCTTTGACGATTCTTGGACAGGATAATAATAATGATCAGCTCTTTGATGCTATTCGGGATGAAATAACCAGAGATAAAGATTTTGGTGTTGGTGATTCTTTGAGAGCAGTTAATAAAGACAAAGAAAAAGCAGTAAAACAGAAACAGAAAGAAAGGAAAAAGCTGCAGAAACAAAGAGCGAAAGAAATAGCAAAACGAAATAAAGCAAGAAAAAAAGGTAAAGAATATATCGTTAAAGAACCTAAACCTAAAAAAGAAAAAAAACCGAAAACATCTGTTCCGGATCAAACGGTGAAGGTGGAGCCTAAGCAAAAATTAACTAAAGAAGAAAAAGAATTAGCCCGACAGAATAAAAAGGCTTTGAAAGAACAGCAAAAAGCACTGAAAGAGGAATTAATGACTCCGGAAGAGAAAGCGAAAAAATTAGCTAAAGAACAAAAGAAACTTGAAAAGGAACATGCAAAAGAAAGACCATTAACTCCTGAAGAATTAGAACGCCAACTGGCTAAACAGCAAAAAAAAGAAGAACGGGAAAAAATGAAAGCTGAACAGGAAAAAGTAAGAGCTGCTCAACAGGAAGTAATTGCAGAACAAAAAAGATTTAAAGCTTATCAGGATAGTGTTAAAAGAGCAGAGATTGCTATTCGAAAAGAGAATGAGCGTCAAATGAAGTTAGAAGCTATGACGCCTGAGCAAAGAGCTAAGTTTGAAGAGAAAGAACAACAAAGAGCAATCGCTGCTTATCAGGATTCATTACAAAGAGAAGAAAGAAAAAGACAGAGAATTGAACGTAAAGAGAGTAACAAACTCGTTTATGTCGATGAAAACGGAATGCTGAAAAGTACTATTGATACGGTAGAGGTTTTGGATTCGAAATTTAAAGGATTAACCTATAAAGATCAGGAGCGATATCAGTTCTTTTTTAATCGCGGCTTAATGAAATTAAGCATCGAAGATCACAAAGGAGCAACAAAATATTTTAACCGTTGTCTAGAATTAATTCCAGATAATAAAGAAATTCTTCAGCTAAGAGGAAATACTTTAGTGGAAATGGACAGATACCGTCTGGCGAAAAAAGATTTTGAAAAAGTTGTTAGTGAAAATCCGGATGATGAAATTGTACACTATAACCTCGCCGTTGCAAAAGCAAAATTAGGAGATTTTAAAGGTGCAATTGAATCTTATTCAAATGCTATCAGTCTTGATCCGGAATACATGCTTGCCTACCAGGGCAGAGCAGCCGCCAAAACGATGGAAGGAGATTACGAAGGCTCCTTGTTAGATTATAATAAAGCGTTGGGCATTAATGCTTATTTCACTTCAGCCTACAAAGGTCGAGGAGTATCTTTATGTCTTGTTGGAGATTACAGGAGCGCTATTAACGATTTCTCTTTAGTACTCGAATTAAAACCTAATGATGGTTTTGCTTATTACTATCGCGGACTTGCTTATCATGGCGTTGATGAAATTTTCAATGGATGTTCAGATTTAAGTACGGCAGAAGATTTAGGGATTATTCAAGCTAATTTACAGCTGAAAGAACTTTGTCGTTAATCGTTTCAGATATACACATTTTAGGTGTAAAATAAAATGGCTAACATTTTAATTTAAATACCTTTGCGCCTCGCTGATATTTTAATCAGCTTTAAATCTTTTTCTATATGAATCCTGAATTTAACTTTCAGCCGGGTGATTTGCTCGCTGATAAATATGTGGTTGTCGATTATCTTGGAGGAGGATGGGAAGGAGAAGTATACCTCATTAAAGAACGCAAAACAAATATTGAACGTGCGGCTAAAATATTTTATCCGAAACGAAATTTAAAAGGTAAAACTTCATCTAATTATGCAAGAAAGTTGCATAAGCTTAGAACATGTAATGTTTTAATTCAATATCACAATATTGAAGAAGTTGAATTTAAAGGTAAAGCCGTTTCAATTTTTATTTCTGAATTTGTAGAAGGTGAACAATTACTCGAATATCAAAAGCGATTCAGAGGAAAATGTTTGCCCGTCTATCAAGGACTGCATTTATTACATGCATTAACAGAAGGCATTGAAGAAATGCATAAACTCGGCGAATATCATGGAGATATCCATTCTGAAAATATAATGATTAAACGACTTAATCTTCGTTTTGAACTAAAGCTGTTGGATTTATTTAATTTAGGTAAATCCAATAAAGAAAATATACAAAATGATATTATCGATGTTATAAAAGTCTTTTATGAAGTAATCGGCGGCAGAAAAAAATATGCAAAACAACCACCTATTGTAAAAGAAATATGTTGTGGACTAAAACGTACTTTAATTCTCAAAAAATTTAAAAACGCATCTCAGTTAAAAGCTTTTTTAGAAGCCAAAGACTGGAATTAATTCAAATTAATATTCAGGAATACATAAAATCGATATATTGAGGTTAATAAGTACATAGTCTATGACAACTCAGATTAAAAACCTCGATCATTATAAAGAATTATATCAGGAAAGTATCGCTAATCCGGAAGCCTTTTGGAAAAAAGAAGCGGAGACATTTCATTGGTTTCAGCCATTCGATAAAGTTTGCGAATGGAATTTTACTGAACCGGATGTAAAATGGTTTTTGGGTGGAAAAACAAATATTACTTATAACTGTATCGATCGGCATTTAGAAAACAGAGCAGATCAGACTGCCATTTTATGGGAACCCAATGAACCGGATGCTCCGGGGCGCGCACTAAGCTATCAAACTTTACACGATGAAGTTTGTCAGGCCGCAAATGGTCTTAAATCTATTGGAGTTAAAAAAGGAGATCGGGTTGTTTTTTATATGCCAATGGTTCCTGAACTGGCAATCGGAGTCTTAGCTTGCGCTAGAATTGGCGCAGTACATTCGGTTGTTTTCGCAGGTTTTTCTGCTCGTGCATTAGCCGATCGAGTCGATGATGCACAGGCTAAAGTTATTATTTGTTCAGACTACAATAGGAGGGGAGCAAAAGATATAAAAGTCAAACAGGTAGTCGACGACGCTATGGATATAGGCTGTAATTCTGTTGAAAAAGTTATCGTACATAAAAATACAGGTGCAGAAATTAATTGGTCAGACGATTGCGATGTTTGGTGGCATGACCTAACGGAACATCAGGAAAAAATTTGTGAAGCTGAACCGATGGATAGTGAAGACATGCTTTTCATTTTATACACTTCAGGTTCGACCGGTAAGCCTAAAGGCGTAGTGCATACCGTTGGTGGTTATATGGTCTACACCTGTTTTAGTTTTAAAAATGTTTTTCAATATCAGGATGGAGATATTTATTGGTGTACAGCAGATATCGGATGGATAACCGGACATTCATATATAGTCTATGGTCCATTATTAGCCGGAGCAACAACTATGATGTTTGAAGGAGTACCCACTTATCCGGACGCAGGTCGTTTTTGGGAAATTTGCGAAAAACATAAAGTCAATCAATTTTATACAGCGCCTACAGCGATCAGAGCCTTAATGGCAAAAGGAGATGAATGGCCCTCGAAATATGATCTGTCATCTTTGAAAGTCCTCGGTTCGGTAGGTGAGCCGATCAATGAAGAAGCCTGGCACTGGTACGATAATCACATAGGCAAAGGAAATGCCGCAATAGTAGATACCTGGTGGCAAACTGAAACAGGCGGAATAATGATCACTCCACTTCCCGGAATAACAGATACTAAACCAACTTATGCTTCTTATCCGATGCCCGGTATTCAACCTGTTTTAGTTGATTCGGATGGAAATTTAGTGGAAGGAAATGATGTGGAAGGATTATTATGTATAAAGCATCCCTGGCCTTCAATGATCAGAACAACATATGGCGATCATGAACGCTGCAGATGTGTCTATTTTGCTCCTTTTGAAAACATGTACTTCACCGGTGATGGTGCACGTCGCGATGAAGACGGTCGTATCAGAGTAATCGGAAGGGTAGATGATGTAATCAATGTTTCCGGACACCGAATGGGTACAGCTGAAGTGGAAAACGCGATCAATGAACATCCGGATGTAATTGAATCAGCCGTAGTTGGATTCCCGCACGATATAAAGGGGCAGGGGATATATGCTTATGTCATCTCTCAAGGTAAAGAACTGAATGAAGACTTCCGGAAGGAGATATTAGCAGTAGTTACTAAAGAAATCGGACCTATTGCCAAGCCCGATAAAATTCAATTTACGAGTGGTTTGCCTAAAACAAGATCAGGTAAAATCATGCG
>JAHDHT010000079.1:3990-8961 GCA_020631175.1 Chitinophagales bacterium | reverse complement strand
ATAAAATTCAATTTACGAGTGGTTTGCCTAAAACAAGATCAGGTAAAATCATGCGGAGAATCCTCCGAAAGATTGCTTCAAATGATACTTCAAATTTGGGAGATACCTCAACACTTTTAAATCCCGATTGTGTAGAAGATTTGATCAAAGGGGCAGACATTTAAGATTGAAGTTTATAAACCCTTTAACCTTCAAACATTAAATTACAGCCACGAATATCACTGAAATCCATCCGTCCGAGTACTTCAAAACTTCCATCCTCATTATACTTACCGATATCATTGGTTTGAATAAATGAGCAAGAATATTGATTGGCTAAATCGATTACATTGATCCTTCCATTTCTTCCGGCTTCAGCAATTTGAAACGGATCTGTCATGTCGAATAAAAGTACTTTCTTCCAGGCAGGAGACTTAAATCCTTCCGAACCTATCTTAAAGCTTTGACTTAACAATTCCGTCATTCCATACTCAGAATCAATGCGAAAAGGATGGATTCCTGAAGTAATAATTGAATGTAATTCTTCTCTGGTAATTTCCTTTCTCCTTCCTTTCATTCCACCGGTTTCAATCACGATTACATGATTCCAATCTGATTTGAATTGCTCTGCGAGTTCCCACAAAGCGAAACTTACTCCAAACAAAATCACTTTGCAATCGTCGCTTCGTGCAGCTTCAATTCTCTGAACTAACTCTTCATAATTATCTAAGAAAAAGCCGTTGGAAGGATGATTACTTAAATCCATCAAATGTTTTACCATGAATGAAAGTGAAGCATTATTTCGTTCCAGATAAGAAGGAAGTAAACCCAAGATTATATAGTTTTCAGGGCTCCCATAAAACTGTTCAAAAGCCTTACGTAAAGACATAAAGTAATACTCCGTATCATGGATATAATGCTTGCTGTTAATACTACCTGTTGTTCCGCTTGATTCAAAACATTGCTGATAAGTTGTAGCTGAATTTATTGTATGATGTTTGAAAAATTGAATAGGTAAAAATGGGATATCCATTAGCTGCTTCACACGCTTTGAATCAAATTTTAAGTAACTCAGATACTCATTATAAACCTTTAAATGATTTGCCTGATAATAAAAAGTCTCTAAAGCTATTTCCTCAAAATCTTTCGGATGGATGTTAGTGATATGTTCAGCAGAAAAAGGCAACGGTTAAAAGTACTGTTCTTTTCATGAATGCCATTTGAACCGGCACAAAAAATTGCAATGAATCTTCATTTTATGATAGAAATGAGACCGGTAAAATGCAACATTTCATAATAAATTTGTGTTTACTTTGTTGAATGAATATGCATCGGATCTTAGCATGTATTCCAATCATTGTTGTAATGTTCGCATCTTGTGTCGAACCACCTGATTTCAGTGTTACACCTGAAATTACCTATATTCGATTTGATACTACTATCGTTCAGGCAGGTGAAAACTTCAAAATTTTTATTGATTTTCAGGATGGAGATGGAGATATAGGTGTTGATAATAGTGATGGAAGTCCTTCAGTCGATAATTTGTTTAGAGTTGATAATCGATCTGGCTTTCTGGTAACGCATATCGTTCCTTTCCTTCCACCCAATGGAAACATTGAAGCCATTTCCGGTACGATAGAATTAGAAGTTCAGACTTTTTGTATTCCGATTAACCAGACCGGAACAGATACTGTTTCTTATGCTTTGAAATTAGTTGACAGAGCCGGAAATGAAAGCCTGGAAGTTAACTCACCCGACCTGATCATTAATTGTCAATAGCTATCGGTTGCTATAATAATAAGCGAAGTATCCAATACTTATAATCAAAAAAGGGGCAGAAAAAATTAGCAGTAAAATTGTTGCGCGGTAAAGTCCCCAAAAAGACTTCACTCTTATTCGGTTAAAGTCAGACGGATCATAATAGATTTCTACTTCCTTGCCGGTTTTATACATCGGTGGGTTACTACTCACTTTAGTACTCCATAAATGCGCATTATCAAACTCATCTCGGTATTGAAGCACTGATTTATAAGTAACATCGCCATCATTGTCAAATTTTGGAATATTATCAACGACTTTAGCGGTCGTTTTTATTCCATATCGGCTTAAATCAGTTGAAGAACGATGAGTGAAGGCAGCGATAATTAATAGAATGCTGCCAATACCAAATAGAATAGGGTAAACGATATTCATTTTATCGGGGTATTTGTTCTTCTAAAGGTACTTCATTCAAAATTGAAACACCCAGAATAGCAGCTGCTTCCGTTTCATCGGCAGACCATTCATCACTTAAATCTTCAGGCTTAAAGTATTTTTTAATAAAGTTCGTATCAATATCTCCTTCAATAAAAACCGGATGATCCATGGTCCACTTGCCAAATGCCAATGTATTTTCAACGCCACTTATAAGGTAATTATCTATGGCTTCTTTCATTTTGGCTATTGCTTCATCACGATCGGCACCATATGTTACCAACTTGGCTACCATCGGATCGTAATAAATCGGAATATCCATTCCTTCTCTTAATCCATCATCCACCCGAATTCCTTTTCCAACCGGAACCTGATACTTTTCTAAATTTCCAATGGAAGGAAGGAAATTATTAAGCGGATCTTCCGCATATACACGCAATTCAATTGCATGACCTTTTATCGAAAGATCTGATTGACTGAAAGCCAACTTTTCACCTCTGGCTACTTTGATTTGTTGCTCAACAAGGTCAACACCCGTGATCAACTCCGAGACCGGATGTTCTACCTGTAAGCGGGTGTTCATTTCAAGAAAGTAAAAGCTTCCATCCTCATCTAATAAAAATTCGACAGTACCGGCTCCTTCATAATTAACCGACTTTGCCACACCAATAGCGGCATCTCCCATTTTAGCTCTTAGCTCCTCCGTTAGTACAACTGAAGGCGCTTCTTCAATCACCTTTTGATGTCTTCTTTGAATGCTGCATTCCCGTTCAAATAAATGCACCAGATTTCCATGTTGATCACCTAAAACTTGAATTTCAATATGTCTCGGTTTGGTAATATATTTTTCGATGAAAACTGCTCCATCCCCAAAAGCAGATATAGCTTCACTTACAGCCAATTGCATTTGTTCTTCAAAATCTTCAACACGATCGACAATACGCATTCCTTTACCACCACCACCGGCAGATGCTTTAATCAGGATCGGGAAACCGATTTCTTTAGCCAGCTCTTTTGCAGCTCCAACATCGGTAATTGCTTCATCAGTACCGGGCACCATAGGCACATCGTATTTCGAAACAGCCGCTTTGGCCGCTAACTTACTTCCCATCGTTTCAATCGCCTCAATTCCGGGACCGATAAACTTTATTCCTGCCTCATGAACCGCTTTTGCAAAACCGGCATTTTCAGATAGAAATCCATAACCGGGATGGATACCGTCAGTCTTGGTTTGTAAGGCAATTTCGATAATTTTATCACCTTTTAGATAAGATTCGGAAGCGGCAGGCGGGCCAATACAAAATGCTTCATCGGCAAAATGAACAAAAGGAGCATTACGATCGGCTTCTGAAAAAACAGCGACCGTTTTGATACCCATTTTTTTACATGATCGCATTACTCTTAAAGCAATTTCACCTCTGTTTGCTACTAATATCTTTTGCATAATCGATTATCTTTACGCTGAAATCAATTTCGAATGATGATCTGTTATAAGGTCAATCATATCTATGAAGGCAATCCTCACATTAATCCGAAAAGAATTCAAACTTGAATGGCGACAAAAATACGCTTTAGGAGGCATATTATTATATGTCGCCAGTACAATCTTATTGATGTATCTGGCGATCATGACTGTTACGCCGATTTTATGGATTACCCTGTTCTGGATTGTATTACTATTTGCATCTATAAATGCATTGGCTAAAAGCTTTATTCAGGAGCCTGAATCAAGACATTTGTACTATTATCAACTGGCTTCTCCTGTTCAGATATTGATTGCGAAACTGGTATACAATACGCTGTTATTGTTATCCATGGCGTTAGCTGGAGCCGCAATATTTTATCTTTTGTTTGGATTTCCATTACAAAGTACCGGACTTTTTGTGGTCACCTTTTTTCTTGCTGTATTAAGTTTCAGTAGTATGTTTACGGTATTGTCTGCGATTACCGCCAGAGCAGGTGGCAACAGCATTATTATGCCCATTTTGAGCTTTCCGGTAATCGTTCCGCTATTTATCATGATAATCGATCTTTCCCGCTCTGCATTAAGTGGATTTCCACTAACAGATAAGTTCTATGATATTGGTATTGTGTTAGCAATTAATACTATCATTTTAGCCCTTTCGATACTATTATTTCCCTATCTTTGGAAGGATTAAAAGCCATTAATGTCTTTAGATTCTAAATCGATTAAACCGGTAAAAAGAAGTGGATCTTCACGAGTAATCGGAATCATTTATAAAGCGCTCGCCGCCTTGATTTTGATTTATGTGATTAGCTTTGGTTTATCAATGGATATTCCTAGAATGGCGATACTCAATGAAACCATCCGAAATCTTTATTTCCATGTTCCTATGTGGTGGACGATGGTGTTGCTGTTTCTTATTTCAATGGTATACTCCATCCAATATTTAATATCCGGCAAAGTTGAGAAAGATCTTGGAGCAGTTGAATTCGTTAATGTCGGATTGATCTTCGGTGTCGCCGGTTTAATAACGGGCATGGTATGGGCTAATTACACATGGGGATCTCCATGGTCGAGCGATCCGATTCAAAATGGTTCAGCAATTACTATGCTGCTCTACTTTGCCTATTTAATTTTAAGAAATTCCATCAGTGATATTGAAAAGAGAGCAAGAATAACTGCTGTCTTCAATGTAATCGCTTTTTTCGCTATGATACCCTTGATTTTTGTTATTCCTAGAATAGCAGATTCACTGCATCCGGGCAAGGGAGGTAATCCGGGATTCGGTCAATATGATTTAGATAATGCCATGCGGGCAGTATTTTATCCGGCAG
>JAHDHT010000079.1:2567-3890 GCA_020631175.1 Chitinophagales bacterium | reverse complement strand
GGATTCGGTCAATATGATTTAGATAATGCCATGCGGGCAGTATTTTATCCGGCAGCAATTGGTTGGTTTTTGTTCGGATTGTGGATGGCGAATCTGCGTTTCAGATGGAGAAGATTAAAAGAATATTTATTGTTTAAATTAGCCTCATAATTGCAATTGAATGATTAAAAAAGTCTTAAGCAGTTTAGCCACATTGTGGGTTTTTGTACCGACACTTCTTGCACAGCAGGAAGAGATTGAAATGGCTGACAAATTTATAGGCGAAGGCAAAATTTATGTAGTGATCGCTGTTGTGCTGATCATCTTTTTTATAATTTTATTTTACACCATTCGGATGGACAAAAAGGTTAGTCGGATGGAAGATGAAGTATATAATCGTTAACCAAATTATTTATTCCCAACATTAAATATTATGTCAGAAATTAGTTTTTTTAAAAACGTTGAAGATTATTTCTGGAATGCTGCGCAGCACCTGAAATATCCAAAAGGGTTATTAGATCAGATCAATGCTCCTAACTCTGTTTTACAAATGCGTTTTCCGGTGAAAGTCGGTAAAGATTATGAAGTAATTGAAGCTTATAGAGTTCAACATTCGCATCACAAGCTACCATGTAAAGGAGGTATCCGTTACAGTATGGGTGTGAATCAGGACGAAGTGATGGCGCTTGCCGCATTAATGACGTACAAATGTGCAATTGTTGATGTACCATTCGGCGGTGGTAAAGGTGGTATCCGAATAGATCCGAAAAGATATTCAGTAAGCCAGTTGCAAAGAATTACCAGACGTTACACAACGGAATTAATCAAGAAGAAATTCATTGGTCCCGCTATCGATGTTCCTGCTCCTGATTATGGAACAGGTGCAAGAGAAATGGCATGGATTCAGGATACTTATGTAACCTTTAACCCTGAGCAGATTGATGCATACGGTTGTGTTACCGGTAAACCTGTTTCTCAGGGCGGAATCCGCGGAAGAACAGAAGCTACCGGTTTAGGTGTTTTCTACGGAGTTCGTGAAGCTTGTAGTATCGCTGAAGATATGAAGTTGCTTAATATGTCAACCGGATTGGAAGGAAAGAAAGTGGTGATTCAGGGTCTTGGAAATGTGGGTTCCTGGTCAGCTAAATTCTTTGAAGATGCCGGTTCTATAATTGTTGGAATTGCTGAATATGAAGGATCAATTTATAACAAAAACGGTCTGGATGTTAAGAAAGTAATGAAGCATAGAAAATCTACCGGATCAATTTTAGACTTCCCGGGTGCTGAAAATCACAAAAGCATGAAAGGATTAGAATTTCCATGTGATATTTTAATTCCTGCTGC
>JAHDHT010000079.1:0-2467 GCA_020631175.1 Chitinophagales bacterium | reverse complement strand
GCCTGATCAAAAGTATCCTGACTGATTTTTACTTTGGTAGACTTACTTTCAACGATAAGAACAGGCTTTCCTTCCCGGTCGAAAACAGTAATATCCGTATAACGCTTCCTTCCTAAAACAGAGATTGGATGTTCGATTTTCATCAGTCCGGAAGGTACTTGCTTTTCGTCCAGCAAATATCGAATCAAATGCTGTCTGACCCATTCTTCCGGTAATAGTTGAACATACTTCTTACGAATAGGATCAAATATAAAGACCTTATTATCTTTGTCTTTATATTTAAAGTCATACGTCGGGAAATGGAGCGCTTCCATGAGACTGCAAGAAAGAAGAAATTGAGATGAAAACAAAAAAAGAAATTGTATCGAATTGGCTGCCACGCTATACCGGAATTGAACTGCATAAGTTTGGACGCTATATTATATTAACGAATTGGCAATATTATGTAGATAAGTTTGCGGAAATGGCCGGTGTTCAGGTTGATGGAGAAAATGCAAACATGCCAAGCGCTACTTCTGATGATATTACGATCATAAACTTTGGAATGGGAAGTCCGAATGCGGCTACCGTAGTAGATCTTTTAACAGCAATCAGACCGAAAGGCTTATTATTTATAGGGAAATGTGGAGGGCTCAAAAAGAAAAACAATCTCGGTGATTTAATTTTACCAATCGCTGCTATACGCGGCGACGGTACATCAGATGATTATATGCCGGCCGTTGTTCCTGCTCTACCATCCTTCTCTCTTCAGAAAGCCATTTCAACAACCATTAGAGATTATGGATTAGATTACTGGACCGGAACCGTTTATACTACCAACCGCAGAGTCTGGGAACATGATAAGAGTTTTAAAAGTGCTTTAAAGCAAATGCGGGCAATGGCAATCGACATGGAAACAGCAACAATATTTACCGTTGCCTTCAGAAACAAAATTCCGGCTGGAGCACTCTTGCTGGTGAGTGATCAACCTATGATTCCGGAAGGAGTTAAAACTACAGCAAGCGATGAAAAAGTGAAAGCACAATACACCGATATTCATTTAAATATTGCAATTGATTCTTTGAAACAATTAATTAATAATGGACTCACCATTAAACATCTTCGCTTTTAATGAAAGTGAATGATATTATAAAGGAAATTAAGTCGGGTAAATTTAAACCGGTTTATGTTCTGCATGGAGAGGAAGGACTTTTTATTGATCAGATAACGGATGCATTATTAAACAATGCTATTCAGCCACATGAAAAAGACTTTAACCTAACCGTTCTATACGGAAAAGATACAGATGCACAGACTGTAATGAATGCTTGTCGACGTTTTCCGATGATGGCAGAACGTCAGGTCGTTTTATTAAAGGAAGCGCAGTTTATGCGAACTTTAAAAGATATGAGTGCCTATACAAGTTCAATTGTTCCTTCAACAATTTTAATTGTAAATTATAAAACAAAGAAAATTGATTCAAGAACAAAATTTGCTAAAGAAGCCAAAAAGATTGGATTAGTTTTTAATTCTGAAAAAATAAAGGAACAACATTTACCGGGCTGGATAGATCGTAGTATTAAAACGGCAGGATATAATCCACAACCGGGAGTTGCCCAGTTATTAGCCGACTATTTGGGTAATGATTTGTCGAAAGTAAGCAAAGAGCTGGAGAAGCTTTATTTAAATATTTCTTCTAAAACAATTTCTCTTGCAGATATTGAAAAAAATATTGGAATCTCTAAAGATTACAATGCCTTTGAATTATTAAACGCAATTGGTGCAAGAGATAAAGTTAAAGCCTATAAAATTATTAAGTACTTTGAACAAAACCCTAAAGCAGGTCCCTTGCCTTTAGTATTAGCTTCACTTTTTAATCATTTTAATAAAATATATCATTTTCATCAGTTAAATAAAACAAATCCTTCTGCTTTAAGAAATGAACTTAATATATATAATGACTATATGCTAAACCGGGTGAAAAATGATGCATCTAAGTTTAAGCCGGCTCAATTGGAAAATATTTTCTCCTTGTTACAACGTTGTGATCTTGAGTCTAAAGGGGTAGGGGCAAGCGGTAAAAGCGCCGGAAGCATTTATAAAGAATTAGTGTTTAATATTTTGAATGTATGAAAAATCTGATTTTTATTTTAATCACTGTTTTTGTATTTGGGATTTCCTGTAACAATAAAAAATCAAAAACGAAAACAGACTTTGTAATATTAAATTCTACTATCCAGAAAATTGCAGGAGGTGCACCTGGCTCTGGAATTTCAACACATTATATAGTAAACCTCAAAATGGAATCTGATCTTCAACCGGAATTCAAATATTTATGGATAAATAAAGAGGAAGGATTAAAATTAAATCGAAAGTTTAAAAGTCTTGAAGAAAAAAACAACCCATTATCTGTAGGACAGGAATTTCAGGTTAGAGCAGTAAAGCGAAAAATGAATAAGAGAATAATGCAAATTCCTTCAGATGAAAA
>JAHDHT010000368.1 GCA_020631175.1 Chitinophagales bacterium | reverse complement strand
CCTTTTTTAAACCCAAAATTATTAATCAATGAGAACGATTACCCGTTTTACAATGCTGATAGTGTATCTATGCGCTATTACCCCCCTAGCTTTCGGAGGTTCCGGAAGTGTTACACCCGCTCCTGAAGGGGCCGGAGGCAATTTAAAAGCGCTCCTGAATTTTACTGTTAATTACAAATCTCCTGCAACACCGGATCAATTAGTAATTCTTGATCAGGCAATCAGAGATTGTAGTGATGTGATTTGCGATGCTACAGACGGCCAGATTCAAATCGGTCGTGTTACGATTACTTCAGGTCCGGTGAATGATCAATTAGCTGATATCTGGATTCATCCATTTAATGGAAGAGCCGGTGTCGGTGGAATATTCAGAGATGGACGAAATCTTTCCATGGCAGGAAGTCATGTGGATTTATACCTGGATGATATTAACGGTCCGACTATGGCTCATGAGCTATTTCATTTAGCTTTTAGTTTATTTGATGATTATAATGAGAACTGCCGTTGGGGCGGTCCGTGTGGAATTGGCAACGGTTTTGATCCCGGAACTGTCGATGATCAGAACAATACGGTTATGAATAATCAATTTACGATGTCTGAACTTTCCGTTCCTTCCAATCATGATTTAGTCAGAGGTGATACGCCTGATATCTGTGCTAATCTAATTGCTGACGATATGCTGTCTACCGGTATAAACTGCACAGATTCTCTTTGTCGCATACCAAATGCTGACGGAGATGATAGATCTTGCGGTGGATGGAATTCAACCACAGGACAATTTGAAAGCTCACAGCATACGCTTGTTCAAGGTGGTCAGTCTGAATGGACCGTTTTAGCTGCAGTTTGTCAGAACAGATGGGGAATTACAATTGATGTCCCGACCGGATTACCGGTAGCTGCCCCTCCTGCTAATTGTAATGGCTTTGTAAGTATTGATGATCAGACTTCAGGAACGGATGTTTTAGTTATCGTAATGGATAAATCCGGAAGTATGGATATTCAGGATGTTAGTTTTCCGGGAAGTACTTCTGAAAGCACCCGTTTAGATTATGGAAAGGCGGCTGTTAGAACATTCCTTGATATGGCAGTTACATTTAATCCTAAAGTTGCATTAGTAACATTCGATTGTGAAACAAGTACTGTTTTTCCAATGACAACCTTAGATTTTGGTAATATTAATAATTTAAAAACGGCTGTTGATACTATTTCAACAGGTGGCCAAACGGCAGTCGGAAAAGGAATGACTAAAGCCTTATTGGAAATAAATAATACAGAAGGAATTAATCCTACAATCTTTTTAGTTACGGATGGAGAGAGTAATTGTGGTCTTGATCCGGAAGAAGTATCAGAATTTATAGCTGAGCAAAATGTAAAAATATTTACTGTACCGGTTGGTAACGGTGCAGATAGAGAACTTCTATCTGAAATCAGTTTTGAAAATAATGGATTATTAGCAGAAGCAAATAAGGGCGATTATTTACCTGCTGCTTTCGCTGAGTTAACAGCTCTTTGGAGAGGTAACGGTCTGGCCTTACCAAGAGAGACTTACAGAGTATGTGGTAATACTTCAGAGTTTGGTTGTTCGGTACCTATTGAATTTTTCAGATCATATTATGTAGAACCAGGCACAGAATACTTAACGATTCAAATTACAAATGCCCAACCAAATCCTAATTTATGGGAAGCATATATTTCAGTAACAAGCCCATCAGGATTTACAGAAACATCCGGTAACTCAAACTTTGCTATTAATGACCCGATGTATAAAATTTTACGTATTCCGAATCCTGAATCCGGCTACTGGAATATGGAAATCGCAAGTAATAACACCTATTTTGGAA
This sequence comes from Chitinophagales bacterium, assembly GCA_020631175.1. Classification (GTDB taxonomy): domain Bacteria; phylum Bacteroidota; class Bacteroidia; order Chitinophagales; family JAHDHT01; genus JAHDHT01. Next base: position 871 of record JAHDHT010000368.1, on the reverse strand, counting down.
CAGATGAATTAACCTATGGACATGTAGTAGTTGTTGCAGAAAACGCTGAACCGGATTTAGTAATTGATGCTCAACCGAAACTTTCCAATGGTGCAAATCCGATTGAGATTGCCTTCAATACCTATTATCAGTTTCCATTAGGTCAGGATGTTCAGTATAGTGCTTCTGTTATCCGTCCGGATAGTAGTGTAGTTGATGCGATCATTGAATTTGATCCATTAACTAATACAAACAGAGCATATTTTAATGATTTTAACGGACGTGGAATATACACAGTTAATGCATTTGCTTTTGTTCCATATTTCCCTGAGTTTATTCCGGGGGAAGGAAATAACGGTGGCCCTGAACTACCTCCTTTCCCGGCTGAATCATTTGACCGATGGGCAACTACTTCATTTTATGTAGATATGCCATTCTTCCCTCCTTGCCCACCATATGATAATGATTGTGATGGAGACGGTATTCCAAATGATGTAGAAAATGCAGGACCTAATGATCCGGATGGAGACGGCATTCCAAATTACCTAGATGAAGATTCAGACGGTGACGATATAGGCGATCAGGTTGAAAATCAATTGGATGATGACTTTGATGGCATTCCTGAAATCTGGGATCCGTTTAATGGAACCTGTCCTCCAGGAAGTGTAGCACCAATAGTGAGCATTTCAGATATTCAAGCTGCAACTTGCGATCAAAGTGATGGTTCAATCAGCATTCAGGTAAATGGAATTAGCGGAACACCTTCTTATAGTTGGTCTCATGCACCGAATTTAAATGCGAATACAGCAACAGGATTATCTTCATTTGTATATGGAGTAACGGTAACTGATTCGGGCACCGGATGCAGCACATCCGTTACCGGCATCGTTCC
>JAHDHT010000367.1 GCA_020631175.1 Chitinophagales bacterium | reverse complement strand
CGGAAGGAAAAGATGAAGTTTTTGTTGGAAGGATAAGACGAGATGAAAGTTTCCCGAATAGTTTGAATTTATGGGTGGTTTCTGATAATCTTAGAAAAGGCGCAGCTACAAATGCAGTTCAAATCGCTGAATATCTTTTAGAAAAAGGAATCTTAAAGTCTTCTGAAGCAGCTACCGTTTAAATTTTAAATGGAATCTTATACACCTTCTCAACTGGCATTAAGAAACGGTCAGGATAGAGATGAAATCTGGGTCGCCTATAAAGGTAAAATTTATGATGTTACCGGCAGCAGATTATGGCGTGATGGAAAGCATTACGAACACTGGGCCGGTCAGGATCTAACGGAGGAGATAGGAGATGCGCCTCATACTGAAGTGGTTTTCGAACGATTTGAATGTGTTGGTATTCTTAAGCTCTAATTAATTAGATAACTCATTGAGTCTTTTGTCAATATATTTCTCATTCGCTATTTTTGACGAAAGTAATAATGATATCGGTATTGTTTTCTCAGAGCTCTCTAATAAAATTTTACCTATTGCTAAGATTGGTATAGCCAGAATAACACCGAATATGCCCCAAAGCATACCCATTAATAGAATTGCAATAATAGACACTAAAGGATTAACCCCTACTTTGTCGCCAATAATTTTTGGCGTAATTAAATTACCTTCGAGTTGTTGTATTACAATAAATACTATTACTACACTAACCGGTTGAATAAAATTATCTGATGTAGAAATCGAATAAACAAATGGTAAAAGACCACCTAAAAGAGTGCCTATATAAGGCAATAAAGCTAAAACAGCTGCTAAGGCCGCCCAAAAAATGGCAAATTTTATACCTATAATTGAGAGTGCAATTGAATTCAAAATAAACAAAATACCGATAACCAAAAATAAGCCTAGGAAATATGATTGAACCATATCAACAAGCTTCGAGATAATCCCTAAAGGATTTTTACTTTCTGCCTTTGAAGCGAAATATAAAAATACTTTTTTAAAACCATTTTTATACAAGGAAATAAAGAAACTAAACAAGATTGAAAAAAGAATTGTAGAAACAAAGCTTGAAGTAAATGACAGACCAGTTCCAATAGAGTTGGCAGAATTTTGAGTTAGGAATTTTAACAAATCATTAAAGATAGACTGACTCTTTTGAAAAGAAACATTTAATAATTCACTTAGATACTGAATTATCTTACCAGCACCATTTTCCAATTCTTTTTCAATATCCGGTAATGATTTTATTATAGTATTCAATTGTAATGAAAATAAAAATATTACCCCCACAACAAAACACGAAACAATAAAAAAAGACATCAATATTGAAAGCCACCTTACAGGTAACCATTTATAAACAAATTTTTCAAGCGGCCGTATAAAAACAGAAAAGAAAACGGCAATGATAAATGGTATCAATATATTTTGGGCATATATTAAAACCACTACAATAATAAATCCACAAATTAAAATATTTGTCCATTTTCTTAAAAAAAGCTCATTCATCTATAAATAATTTTAACCGGTTACATTAACTTTAAATTGTAAACTACTGGAAAGTGATCAGAATTATTACATTGTAAGACTTCTATTTTACTTAACGAGAAATTTGATGTACAAAGCAAATTATCTATTGGGATTCGAATCGGTGAATAAACAGGAAAGGTATTATAAAATCCTCTTCCTGTTCTAACATCGTATAACTTTGCTCTTTTTTTCAACAATTTTATGGTTCTACTCCATGAAACATCATTAAAATCACCCACTACAATTACATTTTCTAATTTATTTAATAGTATAAAATCTGAAAGAAGATAAAATTCCAAATCCTTATTTATTGTAGAAAGACTAAACCCGGGTAATGGTGGTTCAGGGTGAACAGCAAACAAGTTAATTAAAACTTTTTGATGAAATAGTGAAAAATATACCGTCGGTATGTCATTTTTTACAAAGTGAATAATTTCACTGCTATGAAAAGCGATTTTAGATAAGACCAGCACTCCGTAAGTGTTTTCTAATATTCTCTTTACTCGAAATGGGTATATATCAAAAATTACCTCTAATGCATCATGCCATTTTCTATTTATTTCAAATAAAACGACAACATCGCAATTTCTTTTTAAGATGAGTTCTATACAATCAGCATAACTATTATTATGTTGATAGACGTTCCAAGATAGCAACTTCATGTCTTCATTAGTAATATCAGCCGATTTAATTTTTTTTGTGAAAAAAGGCATTAAAGAATAAATAAAACTAAAATTATAGCAAATAGCTATTACCAGAGAAATAGTAAATATTAAACTAACTTGGAAGTAAATACTTAAACTAAATAAAAATATTCCGAGTACTAAATAATATATTTTAAAATATGCTTGACCACGTATTAGCCAATTCCTGCTTTTAAGTAATGGCAAAAACGAAGCAATCAAATAAAGTATGAAAAGTACTTTTAGCATTAGTCTAAAGATAAAGTCTTTTTATTGAAAAGAAATAGACTATAAAATTAAAGCACTAAACAGACTTAACAGTTCTAAATATACGTTTTACGAATACTTTAAGACTTAGTTAAATTTATAAAAACTAATATTGAAAGGAGTGAAAGTTTTAAATTTTTGCAGGAGCTAAATCAAACTTCACTAAATCAACAAATTGCTGTACACGTTCTTCTAAATCAGAACGATCGATTTCGAAAAGTTTTTCGGTACCGAATTTCTCAACGCAGT
>JAHDHT010000366.1 GCA_020631175.1 Chitinophagales bacterium | reverse complement strand
TATTTTTATTGAAAATATAATTATCCCAATGTCCCATTAAAATTTCGAATGCCATTGCTTTTAAATAGCTGTCGACATTAAATATTTTTTCCAGCTCACATGATAAATCCTGTAATGGTGTATTATTTAAAATGTGAATAAAAGTAGCAAGATCTGAGTAGTTGTCTGCTCCAATATTTGTTTTTAATTCATATGCCCGACGACCGTAAAATTCTTCTTTATAAACATCAGGATTCAGTCCTTCAAAATTTAATGTAGCAGGCCAGAGACATTTGTATAAATTACCTGAATTATTTCCAAAACGGGAATCCAGAAATTCTTCGTCTATATGTTCTACATTAGCATATAAGCCAAAGTAATCTCCATTAATATACAACTCAATGTGATTGGCTCTGGGGCCGGGTACACCTATATCTCTTAATAATTCCCAATTCAATCGTGCGCGACTAATCGTCGGGTCGTTATGCTCACCGTTCAGATTCATTTTGTCTAAACCGTAATATTGTTGCCCCTGAACATAAGTATTAAAAGAAACTTTAAATGATTTTTTAGCGGCTGTACGGGAAGTGTTACCGCGCAATCGAAAACCGCAATCTTCTAAAGTATCGATTACAGTTCCATTATTAAAGATAAAGGTGACAGGGTATTCAAAATTACTAAACTCCAATCCTTCCAACAGCAGTAAGGTTAAATCTTGCTCATCGATAGTAATGTCTATTCTTGGAATTACGGTATTATCGAAAACAGGACCTAATTCAGGAATAGGGTCTTGTGCTGAAATGGTAAACGGAAACAGTAAGATTAATAGTATGAGGTGTTTTACGTTCATTTGAAAGTTCTGATTTTCAAATAAATATACTCATTTGAATAAAAGAAAAGTGTTAAAAATATATATTAATAATGCTCTCTTCCAGCAGCAAAGCGTTTTTGATTCTCAACTCTCTAAATCAAGACATTTTCCACTTAATATCTCCGTGGTTCCCTAAATTAATCGTTGCCAGATAAACACAGTAACAACTTAAACACATAAACATATGTCCTAAGTCGCGATGATTAAAAAACTCATGGAGAATAACCGGATAATTATAAATGAAAGCCGTCATTAATAGAATACCTGTATTTACCAGCATTAAAAAACTTCCTTTGTCTCTGCCGAGATTCGGATTTTGTTTCTGTACTTCCTGGTAAGACTTGATATAATTATAGATATGAAAAAACAGAACGACAACTAAAAAACCATAAGCACTATGAATTTCAACAAATTTGAAATGAATCGTAATACAGGTAATTGTGAGCAAAATGATCATTTCAATGACATTCATAATTAAAAAGCCTCTTCCTAATTTTTCACTGATATAACGATTGGCATGGCTAATAGCCGATCGCTCCATAAATGCAACAGCAAACATTGAAGTTATCCATCCGGGTAATCGCCAGTATTTAGCATGCCAGAATTGAGAGGTATAATGATCAGGAACGGGAATAAAAGCTCCATCTTTATAATAGGTCATTGCCGTTCCCGGTTCAACTACATAATGAATTAATCCATGCCCGAAAATTGCACCGATAGTTGCAGCCCATCCAAGAAAAAAGAAAAAGTAAGAAGCGAAACGAACTGAGTCTTTATCTCTATGTGGCTTCAGTTTATACCAAAACCAAAAACAAAGTGCTGAAATAAGGAAATCGGTAATTACGGTTGTGGGCTCCATTAAAATGAAACCGCCTATATCAATTCCGGGTTGTAGTATCTTGGAAACATCCATGCGTGGGCAAATTTAGTTTTTTTTGTTCGGTCTTCGGAATGTCATCCTGACCGCAGGGAAATTGAGGTTTCTCCCCAAACGTCATCTCGACCGCAGGGAAAGATCTTTTTGCTTGCAAGGAAAGTCTTTTGGTTTGATGAAAGTGTTTCTTGTCGAATTAAGAGTTCCCTCACTTTGTTCGGGGTGACTGTTGGTGTGTATTATGTTGAACTGTCAATTACATTTTGAACTGATTTCTTCGTTTAAACTTCTTGCTTAAAGAATCCACCCTCCGTGCACTACGTTTGCCCGGGTCCCGCAAGCGGGACATTTTATCCCATCATAAGCTGCTGGGCTGTCAGAAGGACGAATTAATTAAATAAATTTGAGTTTGAATTTGAATTTGTCATTTGAGTTTCACTTGAACTTGTCACTTGCACTTGATATTTGATACTTTCATTAGGGCTTCACCCCCACCCCTTTATACGCCAAATGCGTAAGCACCGCTCCTTCTTTTTTATAAAGCTCTTCAAAAAAATCATAGCCTTTTTTCACCCTTTCAAAATCTCTTCCGGTTGCTTCGGCAATCTTTTCAAGATAATCTTTCATAAAACCACAGATATATTCAACGTGTTTTTTTAGAGCATCATCATCGCCGCCCTTAAATTCATACATATTCTTACTGTAATTTTTTACATCCGTAAATCCGGCATTTAATAGTAGAGGAGCGAGATTCATTCCGGTACCGGAGTCATCGATTTTATCGTAGACTTCTGTTTGGGCATCAAAAAGATACTGAACATCCTCATTTTTCGGACGGATTTTTAAAGAAGCATAATCTGTTTCAATACAGCTAATTGTACCGCCAGGTTTTAATACTCTATATGCTTCCTGTAATGCGGCATCTTTATTATCTAGATGTTCTAAGAACCACATTGTAAAAACATAATCAAACGATTCATCTTCAAAGGGTAAGTTAAAAGCATCTGCTACCTGAACCGTT
>JAHDHT010000078.1 GCA_020631175.1 Chitinophagales bacterium | reverse complement strand
ATTTACAAGTGCGGATGGAAAAGTATTAATGAATCACAGAATTGAGAAGTTCTAGATTAGAATTTTGTTTTAAGATATTGGAAGGATGCTTGCTTTGTTGTGAGCATCCTTTTTTTGTATGGTTTTTAGTTCGCAGTTCGCAGTTTTCAGTTTATAGTTTTTTCAACTATAAATCCTCAAACTCTTAAGTCTATTTGAATTTGAATTTGAATTTGACACTTGACACTTGAGCTTGAGTTTGAATTTGCGTTTGACATTTGAGCTTGCGTTTGCAATGAAAAGAGGCGAGCGATGGGGCTCGATTCGAAGTATTAGAGCAGCCGAGCTATGTCCGATTGCAGAGGAAAGGCGTTGTTGATGAAGTGCTTAGCGATTCTTTGAGCGCAGGCTGACGAAGGAAGACAAGGGAAAAGTAAATCGCTTGCCTGAGTCGGCAGCGACTTGAAACGGAAAGCGGGGAGTAACTATTGGCGATAGCCGGCAGTTGCCATACTGCAAATAAAAAAGGGATTCTGAAATGAATCAAAATCCCTTTTTATCAATAAATGGTTATAGTGTCTATTCTTCTTTGCCGCCTTCTTCGTTCTCATCCATTTCTTCTGCTTCTTCTGCGGCTTCCGTTAACTCTTCAAGATGCTCTTCTAATTCGTACTCATCACCATCAACATATCCTGAGTGTCGGTATGAAATTTCTCCGTTTTGATCTACCACTAATGTATAAGGTACGTTCTGGAAATTTAATGCTCTTTGCAAATCCTGATTGGTATCTAAAATAACATCGTACTCCCATCCCTGACCATTTACATAGCTTTTTACTTTTGGTACATTTCTTTGATTGTCAATACTTACGGCAACAACTTCTGTGTTGTAATCGTCTTGCCAATCTTCATAAATTTCGGCGATATTGCCTAATTCTTTTTTACATGGAGCGCACCAGGTCGCCCAAAATGAAAAGACTGTAATTTTACCATTTTCAGCATAATCTGAAATGTTGATTTGTTCGCCTTCAATATTTTTTAACTTGATTTCAGGAAGATCATTTTGTGCAAATAGACCGGATGAAATCAGAAAAACGGTGAGTAGACTTAAGACTAAATTTTTCATTTGTATCACTTAATTTATATAGTTTAAAACAAAGAATGTTCCACTTATTATGGACATTAATGCGCAACATTCGTTTAACGCACAGCGAATATATTGTAAAATTGGCTGAAAAAAAGCAATGTTATGGGATTAAAGCGCTTTGATTTGTCGTATTGATTTCATTTTAAGAATTCTTAAGTCCTGATGGGCTTTTATATACCTTACTTATGAAAATTTAACATTAAGATTGATAACTTTGGATGAAATGTTTAAGGTGTATGGAAAGGATTTTTAGGGTAGCGCTTTTAATGCTTCCCTTGTTTTTTGGAGTGCAATCTCTGCTTGCTCAGGATTCGAATGGAAACAATAACGGGGGGCGTTTATCAGGAGATTTGAATTTCAATGCTAATTTTTATGATCGTGATACTTTAAGAGGTGCTTCAGGAATCAGTTTTTATGATAATCTGAAATCAGGTGCGGAAGGATGGTTATCACTTAATTATTCGAACTGGGGTTTTGATACAGGAATCCGTTTTGATTTATTTAATAATTCTAACCGAATTTTTCCGACGCGTGATTATACCGATCAGGGGATCGGTTATTGGTTCGTTCGAAAAAATATTGAAGAACTGACGATAACCGGCGGGTATTTTTATGATCAAATTGGCTCAGGTGCAATTTTCAGAGCCTACGAACAGCGTTTGTTAGGTTTAGATCGTTCTTTATTTGGCCTTAAAGCAGAATATAATTTCGGCGATTTTTTACAGTTAAAAGCATTTACCGGTAAACAGAAATTTTTATTTGATTTTAATCCTCAAATTATCAAAGGGGCATCTGCTGATGGTTATTTTGCATTTGAAAAGTTTAGTATAACGCCTGGGGTAGGGGTTGTAAATAGAACGCTTGATCAAACAACTATTCAGGCATTGGCAAATGCGGTTAATTTGCAGGATTTAGATACCCGATTTGTACCTCGTTATAATACCTATGCCTTCACCGTTTATAATACGCTTACTGCCGGACCGTTCGATTGGTTTATTGAGGCATCTGCTAAAACAAATGAAGCAGTAAATACGGTTGGGAATTTCTGGGAAGATTTAGGCGGTAATTTTTTGTATACGACATTATCTTATTCACGAAAAGGTTTTGGAATAACTTTACAAGGTAAGCGAACTCAAAATTTCAGATTCAGATCGAATGTGCTGGAGCAGGAATTGCAAAATAATGTTCAAATTAATTTCCTTCCTGCACTTAATCGGGAACATGCTTTATTGCTGCTTGCCCGATATAATGCTCAGGCGCAGGAGCTGGATGAAATGGCGGGTACAATTGATATAATTTATTCGCCGATAAAATCGTTAACGCTTGAGGCGAGTTTTAGTAATATTACGAATCTTGAATCTGATTCTTTGTTTTACCGGGAGTTATTTTTTGATGCGACATGGAAAAAGAGAAAGTCTCCATGGAAATATCACGCAGGATTTTTATTGCAGGATTTTAATCATGCACTTTATTTGCAAAAAGAAACATGGCTCAACAGTTTGATTCCTTTTGCAGAGGTAACTTACAAGTTTAGTCGTAAAGTATCTTTACGTGTTGAAGGCGAATATTTATTGGCGCAAAGAAATACACGATTTAATGAAGGTTTTGATGCGAAAGAATTTAAGCAAGATCGTAACGATTGGGCAAATGGGTTAATTGAATTAACGGTTTCGCCGCATTGGTCTTTTGCCTTAAATAATTTATATAATGTAAATCCGGCGGATACCGATAATGATCCGGATAGAAATTTACAACAGCAACATTTTTATGGTGCTTTTGTTGGATATACAAAGAAAACAAACCGTTTCAGTTTATTTTACGGTAAGCGAACGGATGGCATAGTATGTTCAGGAGGGGTATGTCGATTTGAACCGGCATTTAGTGGTGTTCAATTTCAAATGAGTACGAATTTTTAAAATTAATGTAATGAGAAATTTACTGATCTTATGTGTAGCTGTAATTGTGTTTAGTTCTTGCGAAGAAGTAGGCCCGAACATAATTTTCACTGAACCTGAAGCGCCTTTATTAGATTCTTCTTTTGTTGCTGACAATATTGAAGAGGCGCAATTGAAAAATATATTGATGGAAGAATTTACCGGCGTTCGTTGTCCGAACTGTCCTGCCGGAGCTGAGTTGGCTGAACAATTAGCGGCAGCTAATCCGGGTCGGGTTCAAATTGTTTCTATTCACAGCGGATTTTTCAGTATTCCATTTCCGAATGAACCGGATTTTAAAATTTCGGAAGGAGAGGAGATTGAAGCTTTGTTAGGCTTAGCTGCAGGTTATCCATCAGCTGCTTTAGATCGTAAAACGCATGCCGGTGAAAATACTATAATAGTTACCAGTAATTCCTGGCAAAGCATAATCGATAATACGATAAATACACCTACTTCGGTGAATGTAAATTTAGAAACCGAATGGGATGGTGATACACGTAAATTGACCATCAGAACGAACACGCATTTTACAGCTGCTTTATCAGGAGACTATAGATTAAGTATTGCACTTTTAGAAAATGACATTGTTTCGCCTCAGGATGTTGACGGCGTTGTGGTCGATACTTATGTGCATAAACATGTGCTTCGTGGTATGGTGACTCCTTTTAATGGTATTCCTTTAGCAACTGATCCTGTTGCGGGCGAAACCTTTTTAAAAGATTATGAAGTGGAAGGAGTGGATGCTTCATGGATAGCCGACAATCTTGAAGTAGTGGTTTTTGTTAATCAAGCCGGAAATACCATTGAAGTTTTACAAGTGAATCATGCTTCTGTTTTATAAATAATTTGTATTTCTGCTAATCAAATTGTCTTACCTTTATGTTCTAAACTCTAGAACATGAGATACGAGGCCTTGCCTGCTGAAGTTTTCATTGAAAACAGAAAAAAGTTTGCGGCTAAGATGAAGCCGGATTCTGTTGCTTTATTTGTTTCTAATCCAGAAATTCCGGTTAGTGCAGATGCTATTTATCCTTTCAAACAAAATCCGGATTTCTTTTATCTGACCGGTATCGATCAGGAGCAATGTGCTTTATTGATTTTCCCGGATGCTAAAAATGCTACACATCGTGAGATTTTGTTTTTACGTAAAACAAATGATCATATAAAAGTGTGGGAAGGACATAAAGTAGATAAAGAACAAGGAAAGGCTTTGAGTGGGGTTGAGCATATTCGATGGATGGATGATCTGGATCAGTTCATGCGTAATCTTTCTATTGAAGCTAAAAATATTTATCTCAATACGAATGAGCATGGTCGCATGGGTGCCGATTTTACTTATGGCGATTTAGAATTGGTCAAAAAAATTCGTTCGCAATATCCTTTGCATGAATTTGAGCGTTCTGCTCCTATTTTGCATGCTATTCGTTCGGCAAAATCGACACATGAAATTGCAGCAATTCAAAAGGCTTGTAATTTAACCGGACAGGCTTTTGAGCGGGTTTGTCGTTTTATAAAGCCTGGTGTGAAAGAGTATGAAGTGGAAGCTGAAATTATTCACGAATTTATAAGCGGTGCCGGAAACGGACATGCTTATTCGCCCATCATTGCGAGTGGCTTGAATGCCTGCATTTTACATTATCAGGATAATAATCAGCCTTGTATGGATGGAGATTTAATTCTGATGGATTTTGGAGCTAATTATGGAAACTACTGTGCTGATTTAACCAGAACAATTCCTGTAAACGGCCGCTATACCGACCGTCAGAAAGAAGTGTACAATTCGGTTTTGAAGGTTATGAAGGAAGCAACAGCAATGTTACAACCGGGCGTTCTTTTGGGCGAATACGAAAAAGAAGTTGGTAAAATTACAGAAGCTGAATTAGTTAAGCTTGGATTAATTACGCATGAGGACATTAAAAATCAGAATCCTGATTACCCGGCGTATAAAAAATATTTCATGCATGGCACCAGTCATCATCTTGGTTTAGATGTGCATGATGTTGGTTCGAAGTCTGCGCCTTTATTGGAAGGAGCTGTTTTAACGGTTGAACCGGGTATTTACATTCCGGATGAAAAGATTGGCGTTCGAATTGAGAATGATGTTGTCGTAACAAACGGTGAGCCTAAAGACCTGATGGGTCATATTCCCCGCGAAATTGAAGAGATTGAAGATTTGATGAATTCTTAATGCCAATGCTTCGACTTTTTAATCTTCCTAATCTATTAACACTTGCCAATTTAACTTCCGGTTGTATTGGTATCATTGCAGCATTAAATGGAGATTTGCGCTTAGCAGGTTATTTGGTAATTCTTGCCGGTATATTTGATTTTTTCGATGGCTTCGCAGCTCGGGCTTTAAAATTAGATAACCCGATTGGTGGAGATTTGGATAGTCTTGCTGATGCAATCACTTTTGGTGTATTACCGGGAATTATTTTTTATCAATTATTAAGCGAGCATTATCCACCCGAAAGCAGTTTGTATTTGGTCGGTAAATTGCTTGCCTTAGTTTTTCCAATTTGTGCAATTTTGAGACTGGCTAAATTTAATGTGAGTACAGAGCAGTCGTATAATTTTAAAGGATTGGCGACTCCGGCCGCTACACTTTTTGTAATTGCCTTACCGTTTTGGTCCGATTATACCATGATGTATTTAGGTTTATGCCATCAATGGGTATTGTACTTCTTTGTTTTTGGATTGAGTTTATTGATGATTTCGGATTTAGATTTATTGGCTTTCAAGTTTAAGAATTACAGCTGGGCGGATAATAGTTCGAAATATATTTTTCTAATTATTGCATTGTTGCTTTTTATACTACTCGGTGTTAAATCTTTAACTTTAATCATACCACTATATATTCTATTTTCGTTTTGGTATTTTAAAACAGAATCAAATTAAGATGAAATTTAAAGCTTCTATAAATATTATGCCGCTTAAGGAATTGTTAGATCCACAAGGGAAAGCGGTTGAGTCGGGTTTGAAGAATCTCGAATTATCCTCATTAAGTAATGTGCGCATTGGTAAACGAATTACTTTAGAGGTAGATGCTTCTGATGAAAGCGATGCTCGTGCTCAGATTGAAAAAGCCTGCAAAGAAATGTTGGCAAATCAGGTAATGGAGTCTTTCGAATATCAATTGGAAGCAGTTTAATTTGAAAGGCTTTTTCATTGGCGTTTTTTTTCTTTGTTTTTTTTGGGTGGATGCTCAGGATATTGACTATGCCCGAAAAGTATTAGATACATTATGTGCTCCTTCTATGGATGGAAGGGGATATGTAAATGACGGACATAAAAAAGCGGCTTTATTTATTGAGGAAGAGTTTAAGCGATTTGGTCTTTCTCCATTGCCGGATAAAACCTATTTACAGGATTTTAAAATTAATGTAAATACATATCCCGGTGCAATGAAGTTGAAGTTGAATGGAAAGAGCTTAAAGCCTGGTGAAGATTTTATTATTGATCCGGCTTCGGAAGGAGAGAAACGAAAGCTGAAAGTAAATACAATAGATGCTGAATTACTGGGGACGGATGACGGTATACGTATGGTCAGTAAATTAGCAGAAGAGAAGAAAGCTTTGTTAATTCAGCAGAAAGAGGATGAGGATTTACGATCTTCTGTGTTTAGCATTAAGATGGGCAAAGAGCCGGATTGTATTATTGAAGGTATGAACCAGAAACTGACCTGGCATATTTCTACTGATGTTCATCCGACGATGCATTTCAAAATTCGAAATGAAGTAATTCCGGAACGATTGAAGAAGATAAAATATGAAGTGGATGCTACTTATCTGGAAGATGTTGAAGTTTATAATGTAGCAGGATACGTTCCGGGTACTGTGCAACCGGATTCTTTTTTTGTATTTACGGCGCATTATGACCATATCGGAAGGATGGGTGCCGATCAATATATCCCGGGAGCGAATGATAATGCCAGTGGCACTTCTATGCTATTAAATTTGGCGAAGCATTATGCTGAAAATCCTGCTCCTTATTCTATTGTATTTTTAGCATTTGGTGCTGAGGAAACCGGTTTGATTGGTTCAAAACATTTCGTAAACAGCTGGTGGATGGATTTATCACAAATTAAGTTTTTGATAAATCTGGATATCGTTGGTGGTGGTTCTGAAGGAGCTCAAATTGTAAACAGCTATATTTTTCGGGATGCTTATAATGTGATGGATTCGATCAATACAGAACACGCTTATTTGCCGCAGTTAAAATTGAGAGGAAAAGCTGCCAATTCTGATCACTGGCATTTCTTTATGAAGAAGGTCCCCTGTTTTTTTATTTACACCTTAGGTGGCCCGCCGCATTATCATGATATTTCTGATCGGGCTGAAACATTGCCTTTAACCGGCTATGAAGGCTTATTTAAATTGTTGTTGGATTTTGTTGCAGTATACAAGTAGGGGCGAATTCATTCGCCTCTGAAAAAATATAAGGGCGAATACATTCGCCTCTTAAACCCGGATTATGCATTAGAATTCGTTATGAAAGCAATAAGAGCAATAAAATCAAGCTGTCCGGAAAAATTAGCATAGCACCGCTATGGTGATTTTGAAGACAGTAGTGCAACGGTTGATTTTGAAGCTATTATTGCTTGTAATAGATTTCCTAATGCATATTTCGGGTTAAACTACAACTTAATAAACTTCCCACTCGAAAAAATCTGATCATCCTTTTGAATTTGAACAAGATAGGTTCCGGGATTTAAATCATGTATAGCCAGTCTATTATTTTCTTGGTAATTAATTTGTTTCATCAAATAGCCTTGCAAGTCATAAATCGAAACAATATGCTGAGTATTTATAATGTCAGTTTCTAAATGAATAAAGTCTCTTGCAGGATTAGGAGATATTTTCAGCTTGTATGAAGTTTCACTGAGATCATCAATAAAAGTAGTTTGATCGAATTTGTAATTATAAACAATACCAGCATCAATTAATTCTTCACCGTCTCTCCAAACTCCAATTATTTGAGGGATACCAATGGCTATATCAGTACCGTTAGTACTTAAAGACCACCCTAAATCAAAATTTGAAGCTAATTGAAGATATTCAGGAAGATAAATTGGTTTCTTAAATAAAAAAGAATCAGTGTTTGTTTTTTCAAACATTGCTAATTGACCAATGTAGTCTATTCCGTAATAACCTGAATTTACTTTTTCACCTGCTAAGATCAAATAGTTGTCAAAAAAAGCAAGCCCTTCGCCAAATTTATGTCCGTATAAAGTACCCTCTGTATCATCCTCTGTAAGCATTTGCACTAAGTCAACAGTGTTGTATCCAGTAAAACTATATATATGCAATCTATTTTCGTTGCTTGGTAGAGTCCCAGTAATAAAGAGATAATCTTTAAAAACTTCGATATGCTTTCCAAAATTCCAAACCCAAAAGTCCGTTTCAATTACTTCAATTAATTCCCATTGATTGTTTGAAAAACCAAAATGATAACACTTTGGATGAATTCTATTTTGAGAAATAGATAAGGTAGTAGGTGCACCTACAATTAAAGTGTTTCTATATATATCTAATGTTAAACCAAACTCTCTTTGATTTTCCGGCGTATTTTCGTTAACAATTTCAACTTCTTGCCAATTATTATTGCTGAATTCAAAAATGTAAGCAGCACCCGCAGCAATTTTATTTTCACCAATACTATCTTGAATAAATTTATGTGGTGCCCCTATCGCAATAAATATACTATCGATTGCAACTGAATAGCCAAAGTGATCTACTGAAGTAGCATCAGAAGCAGTTAATTTGTAATTTTCTTGCCAGCTATTGTCGCCATTTAATTCAAAAACATAAACAGCTCCGGCAGCGAATAAAGTATCATTTCCTGGGCTTAATAAATCATGTTCCGGTGCACTTATAACAAGCCTCCCTTCATTCATATCTAATGAAAAACCAAAGTGATCATAAGCTTGTTGATCCGAAGCAAATAGTGTACTGTGATGCTGCCATTGATCGGCAATTAATTCATAAATATATACTCCACCGCATTGATTTAAATTATTTGACAAGTTATTTCTTTTATGAGCAGAGACGGCTAAAAAATTCCCTTCCATCGCCGTATCGAAACCAAACAAATCATTATTACTTATATCCTCAGGTAACAAAATTTGATCAATATCATGATTGCCTTTTACAATATTAAATTGTAAAAGAAATAGAATGAATATTGATATTTTTAATTTGCTCAAATTTTGTGAATTGTTTTAGTGTATAATCTATTTGTCTTTTCTTCAACTACTTTTAGTAAGTAAATCCCATTATGTAGTATTCCTGTTTCTATTTGATGAGAAAATTTAAATTCATCAATACTATATTCAATATTACCATTTATATTTACAATCTCTAACTTAAATTTTTTGTTAGAATTTAATTCTATTCGTAATTGGTCAGAAAAAGGATTTGGAAAAACAGATAAAAAATCATTGATAATTGCATAATCATTGAATTCTAACTTAGGGTAGATGGAAGAGAGATTTACTGTTCTTTCAACAAGACAATTTTCATTTGTTGAAATTTCATTATCAATATAGTTAATCAATACACTTGATATATCAACTTTATCCCTGTCATTTAATTCTAAAAGTGAATAATTAGAAGTTTGCTTTACTTGGTCAAGTAAAGCATATCCATACCTTGCTTGAGGAAATTGACCGTGTCCCATAAAAGATTGAGCTATACCATATATTTGTTTTATAGATGAGTTGCCATTATTAGAAACTAATCCTTCAGGTGTACAGGTATTGTTTGAGGCAAGACAATTTAAAGGGGCAACAGATTCATAAAATTCATCGTCGATAACAAATCCTGTTGGCAAATTTGAATTGAAATCAAATAATGAAGCGCCACAACCTGAAATATCACCCCAAAAGTTTCCTCTTGCACTCAAGCCTGTTGGCGCAGGTGTAACCGTGTAAGAAAGATCAAAAATATAGTCATTTTGACTTAAGTCATTAGGCCAACTATTGGTAGAAGTAGCGTTATCTAAAGCATCCATTTCAATTAGCAAGTTCGTTGCATTTATACCAATACCAGAATTAATAATTTTACAGCCGCCAGATTCACCTAGTGAAAGTATTGCTAGATTACTTTGATTTACTGAGTAAATGCCATAGCTATTGCAATTTACTATTGCTGAACATTGATCAAATCTTGTATTTTGATTATGGATTGATAAACCAATATTACATTCACTTATTACATCTCCATTTAATTGGGCAATGGAACATCCGTTGTTGTAAACACCTATACTTTGATTTGAAACATTGTTTAAAATAGAATTAAAAATAGAATTCGATATACTAATCCCAATTTGATTTAGTATTATATTGTTATTTGAAATTGTATTCTCTGAAACATATATTGAGTAAACATCAACTGCTTCGATAGACTTTGCTAGTATGTCAACAAAGATATTTTTGTTAATAATAAAATTAGGACAAGGAGTATTGAATGAATTTAAAAAAATACCATTTTGAAATCTGTTAAAACTTGAATTTTCGCATGTGAAAGAATTTAACTCCAAGCCTTTAAATGCAGTGCTAACGGAAGTCGGAGATGTAATTTCTTCAAAGTTAACATCTGAAATTTCTACTTCGGATTTTTGAATTTCAATTTGCGCACCTGTTTCAAAATTCACTTTGCAATTACTTAATTTAAAATTTCTTTCATTCATTTGAATTTGGGCATTTGTTTTTAAATCAATTGCTACGTGATTATTATTTAGCCCTGAAAGTTCAAATGGTATATCAATGATGCCTCCTTCTTCTACAACTAATTTCCCGTTGTTTTCAAAATTAAACTTAGTATTATTTGTGGTAGTTAATTTACCTCCATTCTTTACAACAATATTAGCACTAAGACCATTTAATTCAATATTATCTGTGTTTATTACTAATTCTCCTCCACTTTCGATTTCTATTTTTGAATTGTTGGCTAGAGATAAAGAAGAACCGCTCTCTAAAATTAATCTACTATTGTCACTTACTTTTAAAAGTGATAAATAGTCTAAGTTAATTGTTGCACCATTTTTAGCTCTTACTTCAGAGTCAGTATTTTTTAAATCAATATATGCATTGGGAGCTAAATATAAGGCTGCATTTTCTTCTAATATAAGATCAGACTCTCGTTTTATAATAACGCAAGCAAAATTGGATAAATTTAAAGAAGCATTACTTTTTATTTTTAATTCTGTAGGATTAACAAAGTTCATTATATATGGATCTCCTCTATCTTTAAATATTGTTTCTCTATTTGCTGTGCCTGAAAGATCTAATGTTAAGATTATGCCGTCATTAATTGTTAATGTTTCTTGTTCAGGTAATTCAATAAACTCACACCATCTTTTACTTGTATTCAAAGTCCAGTCATTAAATGAAACCTTTATATCATATTGACTTGGATCACCACTACTCGCTTCCAATATTTCTACACTTAAGCCATTTAATATGTATGGATCTTGTCTTTGAACGTTAATATTATCATTGAAAGTTCTTTGATTTGAAATAGGAGTTATACCATTTATTCCTAATAAATCACCCGGTTTAAATGTAATTTCTGTTTGTATTATTCTTTCTGTATATCCATTTTCTATTTTACATTTAAAGCCTTCAGTTTCATTATTTGAGTCGCTGTTTTCTTCAATGTTGTGGAATATTTCTTCTACACTATCATCAGGGTCTGAAAGAACTGCTAAATCATTCATTCTAATAGGCATGTTAAATGCAGTGCCAGAAAAAGGGTTTTCTTCTCCTTGAAACACAGCATATGTATTAGTGACACCTCCCAATTCAGTGATTAATTCACATCCGGTATCGCTGATGCTAGCATATGTGGTTTCTACAGGTGTAAAGTTGCAAGAACTAGATACATGATAATCATAGCGCCCCATTGGGTGATAATAATGTATTGAATTAGTTCCTTCTGTTGTTAAAGGGTCACTTGGAGGGTTATTAAGATTGTTTAAACTACCCGAAGTGTATATATATACGCCTTTTTCTGTATAAATATTTTGATCATTTGGTATCCAATCACTTGGACTCGGTACATTGGTATAAGATCCAAAACCACTTGGATGGGTACTTTGATGATTCTCAATCCATAATACCTGATTGGAATATGGGTATTCTATTCGTATAGCCCTATTTTTCATCGTTTCATTTCCGGTTGGTTCGCTTAACATATCAGATAGATTCGGAACAATCCCATTCGGAAAATTCACAAGATAATTTTGTTTATTTATATCAATGAAGTTATTAAAATTATTAGTATCGTTGTCAGAATTTGAAAGCCAGCCAGATTTATACATGTCGTCTGCGCTTGCAGTAAATAAAGCACAGTTCGGATTGCACATCATACCATGACCACCGGTGACTTGAAATTTATTACCAAAAACACCGTTTACACTTGCGTAGTGATGATTTGCAATTTGGTTATGACTGAGTTCATGAAAAAAAGTAGTCATTAAATATGGTTTTGAACGACCAGATTTTTGCCAATGTCCATGTCTGAATGCATAATTACTTCCGTATATGGGATGAAAACCCCAATCTGCTGCTGCACCCGAATATTTGGGGCGTTTATGAATAATTACAAAATAATCTATAATTTGATCAGGTATAGGAGGATAAATGTTTTGCCAACGTTCATTTGAATCTCTATTCGTAAAATTATCAAATTGGGCTAATTCATCATTAACATTAATTCCTTCCGATATCATTTGAAAAACCCATTGATTCATTATAAAAGACTCACTTTCTTCTATATCTTGATAATTGCCAGGCAACTGAATATTATAAACTTTTCCTGTCAAATTCATTTTACCAAATGACATAATACTGTAAAAAGAAGAAATGTTGAAATTTTGATGTGAAACATTTGCTAAGGATGAATTTATCAATTTTTCATCATTAAAATCTAATGGTAAGCTTGTAGTAATAGAGCCTGTAAGCGCATCAGTATCAAAATAAGGGGTTGTGCCTGGGTCATCACTTTGATTATTATACTCCACAAATATTATAGGTATGTGTAAATCCACATCAGTTGGGAAATGATAACCATTTGTATAGTTTTGAGCATTTGATAAAACACTAAAAGATAACAACAATCCTAATAATAATTTTCTCATATTTTAGATATTTTAAGATGTTTAATTTGATTATTTTGAATTATAGTAATTATATAATTCCCAATTTCAAGAGCGTTTAAATCTATTTTATTTGAATTTTCAATTTTAAATAAAAACTTACCTCTTAAATCAAATACAATTATTTCTTCCGCCTTTCTTTCAAAGGAGAGTATCCAATTATTTAAATAATAATTAACTGATGATATATCATTAATACTAGTATAAAATCGATTTCTAAGAGAGATGGTAAGAATAAGAACCCTGTAAGATTCATCACAGAGAGTAAACACGGGTCCATATCCAACTGTATTCGCTAGGACAACAAATTCAGGTTCAAAATAAGTAGTTGAAACTGGGAAATAAAAAAAATCACTCCACGAACTGTTGTCAATACCGTTAACATATATATTTACGCCGTCAACTCTTATATCAGAAATTTCCCATCCTGCTGAATTAAGAAATTGATATTCCGTCATTTCACTAGGATAATATTTAAACCAAGATGGGTAGTAGTCATTTTTAACTACTAAAAAATATTGTAGTTCTACAGTATTACTATCTAATGATGAGAAGGAAGGTATATTAATAAAGCTTTCTTTTAGGTTATAACATCTATTTTCCGCAAAGTCAATATTGGGATTGAAGATTCTTAAGTCTATATTATCATCTAAAAGTGAGGTATCGATCACATCATAGCCTGCATCAAAAAATTCAGTTGCATTTGTTGAAAAGCCAATTTTAACCGAATCAGCTGCAGTATCATACCATCTTCCAATCACTATATAAGTACTCCAGTCAGGCACTAATTGTGCTGCTAAGTTATAGCTCAAACTTAAAAAGAGAAACAAAATAGAAAGTCGCATAATTGAATATAAAAAAATAAAATTAAACATTTATATATATTGAATCTTTTTGTGGCCAACTTGTTACTTAGAAACCCATAATTACTTTAGAAAATATTTTGGTAAAAACAGAAAGTAATCTGCATTTTGGTCTTAAAAATGATTTTCATTATTTGCTGTTATATTTACTATTTATTTTACTACAGATTTTAATGAAACTAAGCTTAATTCCAACTCCGATCGGTAACCTTGAAGATATTACTTTCAGGGCGGTTAGATTATTAAAGGAAGCGGATTTGGTTTTAGCAGAAGATACCCGCACTTCAAGAAAATTGTTTCAGCATTATGGAATTGAAACGCATTTGAAATCTTTTCATATTCATAATGAGCATCAAAAAACGGCGCAATACATTGATTTAATACTAGCCGGGCAAAAAGTTGTTTTAGTTTCTGATGCCGGAACACCGGGGATTAGTGATCCGGGTTATTTATTGGTGCGGGCGGCATTAGAAAAAGATATTGAAGTAGAATGTTTGCCCGGACCAACAGCATTAATTCCTGCTTTGGTAGCCTCCGGTTTTCCATGTGACCGTTTTGTGTTTGAAGGATTTCTTCCACCCAAAAAAGGAAGACAAACGAAATTGGAACAAATAAAAGTGAGTGAACGAACGGTGGTATTATATGAGTCTCCTCATCGGATCATGAAATTGATTGATCAGATTAAAAATGTTTTAGGAAAAGAGCGACGCTTTTGTATTGCCAGAGAATTATCGAAGATGCATGAAGAATTTATTCGGGGTAATGCAGAAGAGGTTTTAGAAAAAATTGGGGATCGAAAATTAAAAGGAGAAATAGTAGTTGTCATAGAAGGACTCAAAAAATGAAAATTTCTTCAATACTTCTTTTTCTGTTTGCTTTGTTGTTATTTGTTGCTGCATGGCCGCCATTTGAATTTGCCTTTGCTTCATTTATTTGTTTTGTTCCTTTGTTGTTGCTTGGTGTTGCATGGCATGTGAAAAAGAAATCTTCGCTTACCTACTTTTTACTTTGTTTTCTGTTTTTTCTGTTTTTTCATATTGCAACAGCCTGGTATTTTGTATTTTATTCTGTTCCGGGTAGTGCTGCTGTCTGGCTGATTAATGCGCTGTTAATGGCATTTCCATTTCTCTTTTTTTATCAATCCTTAAAATTAAACCGATTAGTAATTAGCGGAGCAATATTTTTGTTTGGATGGATGAGCATGGAGCTTATTCATATGTATTGGCCACTTCATTTTCCTTTATTTCATTTAGGGAATGTTTTTGGATCTTATCAGGGAATAGCTGGATTTTTTAGATTAACCGGAGTTGCAGGTGGAACTTATTTAGTGCTTTTATCTAATGTGTTGATTTTTATTTTGCTTGTAAATTTAACGCAGCGAAAAAGAGTTTCATTGATTTATTTTTTTGGATGGATGTTGTTTTATTTTGCGCACTTTCAATTTGGAGGAATGTTAAATGCTTCAGTAGAAAAAGGTAAATCTCAACGAATAAATATATTAGCGCTTCAACCTTGTATTGATCCCTATTGGATTAATCCTGATAAAATGAAGCAAAAGTATTTCACATCTTTCATGGAAAATGTAGACACCGTTCCGAATGAAACATTGGTTGTGTTACCGGAAACTTTTTTATCGCCTTATATTTTCAGAGATACATTAAAACAAATAGCAGATCATGATTATGTGCGTACTATTGAAAATTCCAGTATTGCTTTACTAACAGGTTCATATGTGGAGTCAGATAAAATAGAATATCAAAATGCATTCAATGCAGCTTTTTTTGTAAAAGGAAAAGACTTCCCTTATGATTTTGCTGCTGATCGATATTATAAACAGCGATTAGTTCCAGGGGCCGAGAAAATGCCTTTTGTTTCCAATGAAGTAAATATTAAAAATGGTTTTTTGGAAAAAGGACATAAGCTGTACAACGAAGGGCTACCTGTTGGCATTTGTTTCGAATCTTTATTTGGTAATTTATATCTGGATAAAATGAAATATAATTTGAATTCAGAAAAAAATCCTGATTATTTATTATTCAATATCACTAATGACGGATGGTTCAATAATACACCTTTGCAAAAATTGCATTTAAATATTTTAAAATTGCGTGCTATAGAAACAGCTTCATGGATGGTGCGATCATCTAATTGTGGAATTAGTGCTGTTATAGACCCTTCTGGAAAATTGATGGCATCGGAAGGGGCAGGTGATGAAGGGGCTGTTCAATTTAAAGTGCCCTTGCATCAACATTTGTTATTCCCCAATATTCGATCTTTGAGTAAATATATTTACTGGCTTTCCTTAATTATATTTTTATCCTTGTTAATTTACACCCGCTTAATTATCAAAAGAAAATAATTTGAATTTACATTCTATATCTGAAGATGCTCAGAAAGTGGTTTTGAAAGCCGGAGCATATATTGCCGAAATGTTTTTGAAGAAGGAAGAACTGACCATTGAAGAAAAGCATTTTAATAACCTTGTTTCACAAGTAGATCGTGAGGCAGAACGTTTGTTGGTTGAGGGCTTGTTAACGGTGCTGCCTGAGTCAGGTATTATGGCAGAAGAAGAAACGGTTAAATACGAACAAAAAGATTATACCTGGATTATTGATCCTTTAGATGGAACAACTAATTTTTTATTTGGTGTGCCTTCATTTGCAGTTTCGGTGGCTTTGCAATATAAAGCAGAGACGGTTATCGGAATTGTTTATGAAGTAAATAGAAAGGAACTTTTTACGGCAATAAAAGGAGAGGGGGCTTTTTTAAATGCTAAAGCTTTGCAAATTCAAAATAAGTCAGATCTTAAGGCGGCTTTATTATCGACCGGCTTCCCTTATTATGATTTTGAACATACAGAAGCCTACTTGAAAATATTAGAGTCGTTTATGCTCGGTTCAAAAGGGCTGAGAAGATTAGGCGCAGCTGCTGTTGACTTATGTTATGTTGCTTCAGGAATTTATGATGGTTTTTTCGAATACAGTTTACATCCCTGGGATGTGGCTGCAGGTGCTTTGATAGTAGAAGAGGCCGGTGGTATCGTGACTGATTATAAAGGCGGAAATGATTTTATTCATGGCCAAAGAATTCTGGCTGCTTCGCCGGGGATTCATGAGGAGATGTTGAAGGTTATTAAGGAGCATTTTATTGAGTGAGTTGTCCTCCCTCGCATTCGCTTTGCTCAAGCCCCTCAAAAATATATTTTCTCACCCTCCAGCGGGACAATTTCTATCTCGCATTCGCTTCGCTAACCTCGGTCCTTCAAGCTAATCTATGCACACTAATTTATACATTATTAGTTTAAGGGGTTAATTATC
>JAHDHT010000365.1 GCA_020631175.1 Chitinophagales bacterium | reverse complement strand
CTTTAATGGTCAATCGTCGGCTTCCGCCGGTCGCCAACGCTTTCCCTTAAAGCATAGCCTTTGCCGGCAAAGTATTTTCGTTACTATCCCTGTTGCGGGCTTACAAATTCAAGTTCAAGTGACAAGTTCAAACTCAAATTCAGATTCAAATTCAAGCGTCAAGTTTAAATTTAAGCTCCAAGCGTCAAATTCAAGCGCACTTACACCTCCCTTAGTGCTTAACCAATCGCTTTCAGCTCTTGGAGCATTATGTGCCTCCTCCAGGAGGGATTTGTCAAACTCAATTTCAAATTCAAGCATCAAGTTCAAACTCAAACTCAAATTCAAATGCTACAGAATCAATTGTCCCGCTCGCAGAAGCGGAACAAGAGAAGCGCACTGAGGGTGGATAATCTCGCCTCACGCAGACAAAGTCGGTCTAAAAAATCAATCCACCCAAAAACGATCCGACTCCGGAACACCTTTATTCAATTCTACCTCAAAAGGATTGAAATTATACTTTGCAAATAAATACCATGCACCGGGAGAGATTGCTATATCAGTATCCGCACCTGCCCAATAGGGCGTATCGCCATAAGCCGTACCGTCATTGGATGCATATGGGAAACCTGCTGCATCAGGAAATACAGAACTATCCACTAAAATCTTTTCCATTTCCTGTAAATAATAATTTGCTTCGTTTTCAAAGCCCGCCAATCTGAAAGCTAATGCCATCTGCGCACTTCCTTCCATAAAAATGGCATCTTTATCTTCATCAATATCATATCCTTCCACTAATGCACTATTTAAAGTGGCAGATTGAGTATTAACAAAGCGATTAGCATCAAACAAAGTAGATACCGGATAATCTTCAAATGCACAATAAGCCCAGGAGAAATTATCTAAAGCAAAAATATAATCCGGATTTGTTGGCCAGCTCATAAGGTTACCGTCATTTGCATCCCATCTGTCATTTTCGAAAAAAGTTAATAGCTGTTCATGAAAACTATTATAACCCTGAACCGCATTAAAGGCATCTAAATTTCCTTCCGTAACTTTATAATTTAACAAAGCATCATAAGCATCATATCCGGCAAATAAACCTCCATCCGTATCCTGCAATGAAATTAACCAATTAGTAATTTCAGTTGCCATTAAATTATATTGATTGTTGCCGGTCATTGCCTTATAATTATTCAATGCAATTAATAGCCATGCATTATCACCCATCCAACGGTGATTATAGGGTGAACCGTTTTCATCTCTGAATTGAGAAAAGCCACCTACTCCGGTTAGCATCTCTGCCCCTAACTGAGCATTGAAAAAATCAAATATCATTTCAGCTTTTGGAAAATCATCATTGATCATAAAAGCTAAGGCAGCTAATGACTGATCATACAATGAAACCAAATTACCATTCTCAGTACTTGCTAATAATCCATTAGCTAATTGTTGCGCCGAAAGCCAGTTTAATATTTTAACATCATTTTGATCCGGTGAATAAGCAGCTGTAAAATTTAATGCATTATTAGCCTGACTTACGGAATAAAATGCCGGCTGAAAAGTATAATTGGAATCTACCGGATCTATTGTATTTAACCCTGATAAATCATTAACGATCCAGTTACCAACGCTATCGGTAAATACAAAATCATTATCTGAATAAAATATTTTCACATTTGGAATACCAAGCCCGAACTGATTTATAACTTTCCCGGAAACATCATAGACCGGGACTTGCTCTTCATCACAACCCGGAAACAGGATTAAAGAGAAAAGGATTATATAAAGTATATTACGCATAAATAGAATTACTTAAAGATACAAACTTCCTTACTGATTACTAAATATACTTGACCAGCTTGCTAAAGTCAGCTCATGAACTATTACTATTTACGCACTTTCCTTTTGCAAAAGAAAAGTGCCATAAGGAACATCAATATCTTTAATTCCTTCATAATCTGGATGAACTTTTATTTTGGCTAATTCTTCAGGAAGACTCTTTTCATATTTCTTTTCAAGAATAGCGAAGTTTTTTTCTTTGAATAATTTTTCAAAATAAGAAATGCGCAATCGATTCTGAGGCTGGATTGAATTATCAATTATTTGCCAGGCTCGCGCTGAATACTTTAAATAATTAAATTTGGACAACTTTGTATCAAAGTGAACAAAGTGATCATAAACACCGATCGCATGATAAGCGAATGCTTCCTTTTTTGAAACCTGATAAAACGAATTGGCTAAATCTTTTGTTATCGAGGCTTGTACATGTTCTAATACGTTAACTGAATAAGTAAAATCGAATGTTTTATTAAACTGCATTTCATTAAAATCTCCAACTTGCGTCTGAATATTTAAGGCATTCAAAATATCACTTATAGATAGTTTGGAGTCAGTTAAACTTCCCAATAATTTAATTCGTTGATCAGATACTTTCACAAACTGAACTAAGCGATTTGAATCATGATAATTCAAAAACTTTTGAATTAATTCTTGCAAATTCTCTTTTCGAATTAAGCTTCTCAAATCAATACTAACAACGGAGTCTGCTCCATTTAATATTAAAGCTATCGGAACAATTGGATGCCAACCGGTGCCTAATTCAAGAATGCTTTTTCCTTTGAATGAAAAACCATGATTTTCAGAAAACTCTATAATTTCCTTCGCGTGATTCAGCATCGTTTCAAAAAACAAATCTGAAATTAAAACTCTTTTGCTAATGTGTTTTTGGAAGAAGTAATTTATCTCAAACGATGCCGGTAGAAAAGATATACTTTTTTGAATAACAGCCTTTAAAA
>JAHDHT010000077.1:3660-17442 GCA_020631175.1 Chitinophagales bacterium | reverse complement strand
CTGATTCAGCTGCAGCAGGTGTTGCAGGTGTTGGCTTAACATTATTCGAATGTAATCCTGACGGATCAGTAAGCTTAGTAGCAACAACTACTACAGCTGCCGACGGTACTTATACTTTCGGTCCTGATGCAGATGGTGGTAACGTTTGTCTTGATCCTGATGCAACGTATCAGGTAGCCATTTCAAGCCTTCCTTCCGGATACTCGAACTCTACTGGTTCTGGTGTTGGATGTGCCGGTTCAAACGACGATTCTCCTGGT
The DNA here is from genome assembly GCA_020631175.1 of Chitinophagales bacterium. GTDB lineage: Bacteria > Bacteroidota > Bacteroidia > Chitinophagales > JAHDHT01 > JAHDHT01. The sequence continues at coordinate 17,182 of JAHDHT010000077.1, read as the reverse complement.
AACAATGGAGTATCAAGTTGTTACGATCCTGAAGGTGATGATGATGATGAGCATATCGATTTCGGTATTGTTCCTGATCCTGATTGTGAAGAATTAGGTGGTACAGTATTTACCGATAGCGATAACGACGGTTGTGCAGACTCTGCTGGTGCAGGTGTTGCAGGAATCGGCTTAACATTATTCGAATGTAATCCTGATGGTTCTTTAAGTGTTGTTGCTTCAACAACTACTGCTGCTGATGGTAGCTATACTTTCGGTCCGGATACTCCTGGTGCTGATGTATGCCTTGATCCTGATGCAACTTATCAGGTAGCTATTACAAGCTTACCTGCAGGTTACTCTAACTCGACAGGTGCTGGTGCAGGTTGTGCCGGTTCTAATGATGATTCTCCTGGAAATAACGGCGTATCAAGCTGTTACGATCCGGAAGGAGATGATGACGATACACATATCGACTTCGGTGTAGTACCGGATCCTGAATGTGAAGAGTTAGGTGGTACTGTATTTACAGATAGTAACAACGACGGATGCCCTGATTCTGCTGGTGCAGGAGTTGAAGGAGCTGGTGTTACATTATATGAATGTAACCCTGATGGCTCAATCAGTGTGGTAGCATTTATAACTACTGCTGCTGATGGTAGCTATAGCTTCGGTCCAGATTCACCTGCCGGTGATATCTGCTTGGATCCTAATTCAACTTATCAGGTTTCTATTACAAGCTTACCTGCAGGATACTCTAACTCAACAGGTTCAGGTGCAGGTTGTGCCGGTTCTGGTGACGATTCACCGGGTAACAATGGTACTTCAAGCTGTGTTGATCCTGAAGGCGATGATGATGATACTCATATTGACTTCGGTGTTGTTCCACCAAGTCAGGAAGTATTTGACCTTGCCTTAATTAAAACATTAGCTACCGGTCAGTCTGCTTCAGCGACTCCGGGTGAAATGGTAACATTTACAATTACCGTATTCAACCAGGGTAACGTTACCGCAACTGATATTCAAATCGCTGATTACATTCCAACAGGTATGAACCTTGCGGATAGCGATTGGAACTTAGGTGCTAACAATATTGCATACACAACCATTGCAGGTCCTTTAGCTCCTGGTGCTTCAACATCAGTAGATATGACCGTGATGATTAACGCAAGTGCTTCAGGTACCTTAGTAAATGGTGCTGAGATTACAAGTGCTGCAGACGAAAACGGTGTAGTTACTCCTGATGTGGATTCTGATCCGGATAACAACCCTGGTAATGATGCCGGTGGTGATGCAGGAACGCCAAGTGATAACGTTACCGGTGGTGACGGAACTGGTACTCCTGGTGATTCTAATCCATTAACGGATGAAGATGATCATGATACTGAATTAATTAACATCACAAATGATGTTGTCGATTTAGCATTGATCAAAACATTAGCTGCAGGTCAGTCTTCAACTGTTGCTCCTGGTAGTGTGGTAACCTTTACCATTACTGTATTCAACCAGGGTACTGTTGCAGTTCAAAATGTAGATGTGATTGATTACATCCCTAACGGATTCATTCTTGCTGATGCCAACTGGACATTCGCAGGTGGTGGAGCTGCAACTACTACTGTTGCTGGTCCGATTCCGGCAGGACAAAGTACTTCAGTGAACATCTCATTATTTGTAATCGAAACTACCGCTGATGGTACTTATGTAAACAATACTGAGATCACAGGTGCACAGGATACTGCAGGAAACGAAGTTGCTGATCAGGATGTGGATTCTACTCCGGATGCAACATTAGGTAACGATGCAGGTGGTTCACCTGATTCAGATGCTGATAACTCTGTTGTTGGTAATGGAACAGGTAACCCTGGTGATACATCAAGCTTCAGTGATGAAGATGATCATGATCCGGCTGTGATTACTATTGAAAGTCCATCTACAGATATCTTTGACTTAGCAATGATTAAAACATTAGCTGCAGGTCAAAGCCCAATCGTGAATATTGGTGACCAGGTAACTTATACCATCACTGTATTCAACCAGGGTACTATTACTGCTGCTAATATTGATATTGTAGATCATATTCCGGATGGATTAACATTAACAGATCCTGATTGGACGCAGGTTGCAGAATTCGCGATCTATACCGTTCCAACATCATTAGCACCTGGTGCATTCATTACAGTTGACGTTACGTTCACTGTTAATGCAGATGCAGATGCAGGTACAATGACGAATATCGCTGAGATCTCAGGAGCAACTGATGAAACAGGTGATCCTCTTGACGATGTGGATAGTACTCCGGATATGATTGATGGTAACGATGGTAACCCAATCGATAACACAACCAACAACTCTGGTGGTGATGAAGATGATCACGATATTGCTGTGATCACAATCGGTACACCTCCAACAGGAGATTGTGACGATCCAACACCTTGTGGTAGCGAGACTGTTTGTACAGAGCCGATTACTCCAATCATGCTTTGTCCTGACTTCTGCTTAGCAGGTGACTTCACTATCGTTGATGCACAAAGTACATTTGATTGTACGCTACAAGTAGATGCAGCAGGTGAATGTGTAATGTATACACCACTACCGGGTATGGAAAATGTAGGATTTGATCAGGTAGTTATTACTGCTCAAAATGCTGCAGGCGAATGTGTAGAACATGTATTCGATATTCAGATCGGTACTTGTGGTCAAAACAATCCTCCAATCATCTTAAATGATGACATGGAATTCTGTGGAGCACCAATGGTACCAATCACTATCTGTATCGATGCAACAGATCCGGATATGGATAACGTATCTATCTGTGATGTTGAAACATTAAGTAACTGTAACATTAATACAATCGATGATTTATGTTTCATCTATGTACCACTTCCACTTCAGGAAGGAATGGACATGGTAACGGTAACCGTATGTGATGATGGTGAGCCGGTATTAACAGATGAGATTACATTCCCGATTGTTGTTGGATGTGAAGCTCCTACAGCTGTAGCTGATGCATTAACAGTTAACAATGATGAAGCAATCTTCAACGGTGGAACAGCATCTTACGATTCAGGAGTAGTAACTATGGATGTTACTTCAAATGATGAAGGTGATGACCCATGTTATGGAGGAATCAATATTACTGAAATTGTAGACGGTCCGGATAACGGTCAGGCGCAAATCGTAAATGGTCAGATCCAGTACGAGCCGACACCAGGATTCATTGGTACCGATGAAATCACTTACGAAATCTGTAACGGATGTGGTGAGTGTGATCAGACTACAGTAACGATCGATGCTGATCTTGAAATCTGCATGAATGTTTATGAAACCTGTACAGATCCATTAACTCCGGTTGAAATCTGTGTTGAGTTCTGTAACATCGAAGGTGGTTCAATCGCTGCTGTTAACAGCTTATTCGATTGTGGTATCAGTAATGTTGGTGAAGGATGTTTCACTTACACTCCGCTACCTGCATTAACAGGAATTGATTCTGTAACTGTACTTGCTACAAATGCAGCTGGTGAAACAGATGAAGCTATCGTGTATATCGCAGTTGAAGGTTGTGAGCCATTAATCGCAATCGATGATGATGCAATGATGCAACAAGGTGACGACATTACTATGAACGTTCGATTAAATGATCAGTCTGCTTCTGCAATGGAAGATCCGATCATCGATTCTGCACCGTCTAACGGTACAGCATTAGTGAACCTTGATGGTACCGTTACTTATGTACCGGATGCAACATTCTATGGTGTGGATGTATTCACATACAAAGTATGTAACGTAGACGGACAATGTGATGAAGCAATCGTAATCATCAATGTAGAAGAATTATATCAGTCTGCTCCAATATTGAGCGATGATGTAATCATTACAGCTCCGGCTGTTGCAACAACTATCGATGCATTAAATAATGATGTTGATCCGAACGGTGATGATCTTTATATCGTAAGTGTTTCTTCTACAAACAATGCGACAGCAGTTATCTACAGTAACGAAATCGTTTACACTGCAAACAGCAACTTCACCGGTACAGATCAGGTTAGCTACATAGCTTGTGATCAGTCTGGAAATTGTGAATCAGCAGTTGTTATCATTACCGTAATCGAAGAAGATGTTACTGATAACACAGGCATCCAAATTGAAAATGGTGGTGGATTACCAATGGAAACATTAGGTGAAGCAACTGTTCAGGTGAACGATGATCCTTCTTCTGAAGACAATCATCCGGATTCAATTGAAGAAGAAACTTCAGTTGAAGAAACGGTTGACCCAATCATCGGAAGAGACGTTATCGATATATCAAGTCTGTTTGAAATCAACTTCGCAGTATACCACTTAGGTAAAATTGTGATCGATTTAGATACCGACAAAGAATACGATTTAACAATTCACTTAACAGATCTTAATGGAAAGCATTTAGCTGATGCTTCAATGACAACAACAGTTGGTCATATGAATGTAGAAGTATTCCACTACGATCTTGCTAAAGGAATTTACTTAATAACCATTGTCAAGGGAGACGAAATTGAGACATTAAAATTAATGGTTCAATAAGTATCCTAAGCTAATCACCGGTACCTGCGTACCGGTGATTTAATGAAAAGTTAAAGGATCTCACTTTAACCTATTTGAACATCCTGCCGGCGTCGGCAGGATGTTTTTTTATTTATTCAATTTTAAATTCATTACCTGAAAATAAATATTGAAATCCTGATAAAATCTTTCTCCTTTATAACTATCTTACTTATCCAAAGGCTAAAAAACATTAATGATTAAACGACTCACAGAACTACGAAATCTTCATATTCTGGATACTGAAGAAGAAGAAATTTTCAATGACATAGTCAAAACTGCATCTGAAATTTGTGATGCTCCTATTTCTCTCATTTCATTACTTGAAGAAGAACGACAATGGTTCAAAGCAAAGCAAGGTATTGATATTGATGAAGGTAAAGTGGTTGATTCTTTTTGCCGCTTCACAATCGAAGAACCTTCAGGGGAAATGATAATCAATAATGCAGTACAGGATAAACGATTTTCAGATAATGTATATGTAGCAAATGATCCGCATCTTCGATCATATATGGGGATGAGTCTTAAAACAAGTAACGGCATTAATATCGGTACCGTTTGTGTTATTGATTATAAGGAACGCGAATTTACCGAAAAACAAAAAAGTTGTTTGAGAAGTCTGTCTAACTTTGCTATGAAATTAATTGAAGAAAAAGTACTTCAACGCAAACTTCAAAATCAAAATGAGATTTTAAAAACCCTTAATAAAAATCTTGAGACATTCGCCTATTCAGTCGCTCATGATGTAAAAGCTCCTCTTAAGCAAATACATGCTTTCAGTGACTTGCTTATGATGGAAAGTAAAAATGAACTTAAAGAAGAACATTATGAGTTATTGAAATTTATTGCTTCATCAGCAAAAAAATTGACTGATGTAACCAGTAATTTGTTAACCTTTTCAAAAAAAGTGCAGGTAGATACTGATGAGTATTCTATTGTAAATACAAAACCTATAATCGAAGAAATATTAGATTTGCTCGATTCAAAAAGAGAACATCTGCAATATGAAATAGACCCAAAATTACCTTCTCTTTTCACTTCTAAATTAATACTTACACAAGCATTTCAGAATATTATTTCCAATTCAATAAAATATAGAAATAATAAACTTTCAAAGAGTATCCTGAAAATTTCTGCAATTCAAAAAGGAAATTATATACGCTTCGATTTTGAAGACAACGGTATCGGTATAAGTAAAGTAAGACTAAGTGAAATATTTTCAATCTTCAATCGAAATTTAAACTATGAAGATAGTACCGGAGTTGGATTATCTGTTGTAAAAGAATTGATGTCTAAAATTGGAGGGAAAATTAAAATCTCTTCTGAACCGGATGAAGGAACCGTCGTCTCTTTATATTTCCATCACACCGATTTAATTTAAAGTTTAAATAGCTGTCTTTGCTGAGCTATATTAAATCCTTTTGCAAGTACACTTTCCTTTTCTTCAGTTTCCCTGAGTAATGGATTTGTATGATTAAAATGAATGAAATGTACTTTAGATTTATCAGTTGTACTAAGTACCTGAAACCTTTCCATACTTTCTGAAACAAATGGATGTGGAATCAAACTCATATCCATACTCAATTCTCCATCCGCAAAAAAACTTCCATCCAGAAATGCAAAATCAACCCGCTTTATCAATTCATTAATATCTTCTTCAAACTCTTCCCATTTATTTATATCCGGAATAAATAAAACTTTTTTATTATTCGTATGAATAGAAAACCCAACTGTTTCTGAATACTCATCTCTGTGAGGTACGAGAAACGCTTCAATACTGATTCCATCGTCGATTTTAAATTTTTCTTTATGATGAATCAATTCTAAATCAATATTATTCAAAGAAACCAATTGACTCCATGGGCCGTTATTTTCTAAGAAATTTTTAAGACGGGGCATGGCAAAAGTTTTAATATTTTGACTACCTATGATTTCTCTTCCTAACTGCATTAATCCGGTATAATGACCTGCATGGGCATGCGTAAGTAAAATACCTTCTGGAAGGATTGGAAACTTCGCATGAGTGATTTTTCGAAACAAATGCAATTGATCTTTGAAATCCGGGCTTGCTTCAATCATCCACCATTTCATCGTGTTATAGTTGGCTAATGCAATAGAAACCGGAAAAATTCTTTCTTCAAAGTTCTCCCATTTGGAAGCACAACAATCCTTATAACAGGCTGCATGCGGATATCCCGCATCTTGAGCGGTTCCTAAAATCAATAACTGAATTCCATCCATCCAACAAAAATACAAAGCAATTTCAAACTAAAACACGTGAACTTTTCCTTCCAAAATTCAGTATATTTGCAATATAATAAGATGAAAAAATTATACAATAAGATAGACCGTAAAGTGTTGAAAGCTCAGCTTCAAAACGATAAAATAGATCGGATTACCCTTTCTTATTATAAATATTACCATCTCCCAAACCCAAAAATATTTAGAGATCATTTGTATACCAATTATGAAAAGATTGGAGTAATGGGTAGGGTGTATGTAGCTACTGAAGGAATAAACGGTCAGATTAGCGTGCCTAAAGAAAATTGGGATGCTTTTATCGATTGCACAAATGATCTTATTTTTTTAAGAGATAATCGTTTAAACATAGCTATTGACGATGATGGAAAGTCTTTTTATAAATTAAAAATAAAAGTCCGTCCGAAAATTGTCGCCGACGGTCTCAACGATGAAAGTTTTGACGTTACAAAGGGTGGTGTTCATCTTGATGCAAAAACCTTCAATAAAATTACCAATGAAGACGACACGGTAATTGTTGATATGCGAAATCATTATGAAAGTGAAGTCGGTCATTTTAAAAATGCAATTACACCAAATGTTGATACATTCAGAGATTCTTTACCCATAATTCTCGATGAATTAGAAGAGCATAAAGAAAAGAATATAGTTATGTATTGTACGGGAGGTATTCGCTGTGAAAAAGCAAGTGCATGGTTCAAACATAAAGGTTTTGAAAAAGTATATCAATTGGATGGAGGGATAATTGAGTATTCCCGGAAAGTAAAAGAAGAAAACCTGGAAAATAAATTCATCGGTAAAAATTTTGTTTTTGATGAACGTTTGGGTGAAAGAATATCAGATGATATAATCAGTGTTTGCCATCAATGCGGTGAGCCATGTGATGATCATACAAATTGCATAAATGAAGCTTGCCATTTACTCTTTATTCAATGTGATAAATGCGCTGAAAAAATGCAGGGATGTTGTACCGAAGAATGCAAAGAAATCATCAATTTGCCTGAAGATCAGCAGAAGGAACTAAGAAAAGGTAAGAAAGAAAAGCGTAACGTTTTCAAAAAAGGCCGTTCAGAAGCCTTGAAGTATAAAAAGTAAACGTCAGGTACCCAAAATCAATATTTAAAACAATAAATCTTCTTGTTTTATTTAAACTGAAAAGCATCTATATTCGTTGACCAAAAAAAGGTGAACCTTGAGTAAGCTTTCGTTTGAAAACACAAAAATAGCTTTTGAAAGCCTGTCAGATCAGGCCCTAAAAAGAGCATACTACATGTTTAATTTAATGCGTAACCAAAAGTTGGTAAACCTTGGAACAGGCTTAACCAAGTTTGCATTAGATATAGGCCTTCCGGTAAAAGGCATAATTCGTTCTACCATTTTTGCCCATTTCTGCGGTGGAGAAACCATGGAAGGATGCAAAAAGGTAGTTAATAGATTAAAAGAGTATAACGTATATTCTATTTTAGATTACGGTGTTGAGGCGAAAAGTAATGAAGATGAATTGGAAAAGACGGCTCAATACCTGGTCAAGTCTATTAAATACGCAAAGGAAGAACCGCATTTCAATATTGTAGTAAGTAAAGTTACTGGACTAATTCGGTTTGAATTATTGCATAAAATGAGTCAGGATAAAATTCTGACTATTCCGGAACAGGAAGAATATGATAGGGGAGTACAAAGAGTAAAGTATATTTGCAAAGCTGCTTACGATTCAAATATTCAACTCTATTTCGACGCCGAAGAAAGTTGGATACAGAATGCTATTGATGAGATTGTTACCCAAATGATGGAAAAATACAATCAGGAAGCACCCATAGTTTTTAATACCATTCAACTATATAGACATGATCGCTTGGCATTTTTGAAAAATTCCTTTAAAGAAGCCGAAACGTATAATTATTTTTTGGCAGTAAAATTAGTTCGGGGTGCTTACATGGAAAAAGAACGGGAACGTGCCCGTCAAATGAATTACGAAGATCCGATTCAACCGAGTAAAGAAGCAACAGATAAAGACTTCAACAGTGCGCTTAAATTCTGTATGAAAAATATAGACAAAATTGCAATATGCTGCGCTACTCATAATGAAGAAAGTACCAAATTACTCGCCGATTTAATTAATAAATCATCTATGCAAAATGATCATCCTCATATTGAGTTCTCACAACTTTATGGTATGAGTGATCACCTAACTTTTAACTTGGCAAAAAGTGGATACAGAGCAGCTAAATATATTCCATATGGCCCTGTAAAAGAAGTTATCCCTTATCTAATTCGAAGAGCTCAGGAAAACAGTTCAGTAGACGGACAAATAGGAAGAGAATTGGGTTTACTTAAAAAGGAAATGGAAAATAGAAGTCTAATAAGTAAAGCAAGTGCATCACAATAAATACATATTATTTTTTTTATTGCTCCTAAATACAACTCTGCTCGCTAAAACAGGTTTTGAAACTTTAGAAGATTCCGTTTATTATTTAAACAATAATTTCAACTATACAAAATCTCAAAATCTGATTTTGTCGGAAATTGAAAACAATAATGGTAACACTGAACTCTTTAAATATTACATACTCTTATCGCATACTCATAAAAGGGTCTATGATTATACCAGTTGCCGTTTAGCGCTTGATCAGGCTTTCGATTTATCAAAACGTTCTAAAAATCCATCGTTTGCGAAAAGTATAGTTCAATATGAACAAGCATTAATGGAGTTTGATTTAACGAATTATCAGAAATCACTAAGCTTAATGGATGGTATTACTGAAGAAGATTTTCAGCTTTTTAACAATGGGAAGAAGTCAAACATAAAAATGCAAAGAGCATATTTGCATTTTTTAGATAAAGACTATTCAAAGGCAGAAATAATTTATGAAGAAGCTGCCATCATAAAGAAAAATCATGATCGATGCAATCTTCCAATGATTTTAGTTAAACAAATGGAGTTGTATTATTACAAAGGGGATAATGAAAAACTAAATGAAGCTTTCAATCAATCCTTATTTTATGCAGATTCTTGTGGCATACTAAAATACAGGCTGTATACATATGAAATGCTGGAAGAGATTTTTTTAGATAATGAAGATTTAAATAACTGGGTTCAAATAAAAAATGAAGTAAAAAAAGTAAGAGAAGCTTATAATTCAGAACAACATCAAATTAGTTTATCAAAGCAAAAAGAAACATTTACGAAAACACTTAATGAGCAAAAAGTTAGAGGTGAAAAAAGAAGAAATACGCTTTTAAGAATTGTTGTTGGTCTGTTAAGTTTACTTCTTTTGTGCTTATGGTTTGCTTATAATACGGTAAGAAAACAAAGGCTTTACTTAAATCAGGAAAATGAGAACATGCGCGCGCGTATTAAGCAATATTCCATCAACATAAACTCAAATAACAAAGAAAGAGATGGTGAGGAATTTAAAGACAGTTTTTTAAGTAAGTTTGGTTTAACAGAACGCCAGATAGACATTGTAAGACTAATAATTGACGGCAAAACAAATAAAGAAATCGCTGAAAAAAGTTTTATCTCAGTAAATACAGTTAAGTATCACATAAAAAAGATATACGAATTACTAGAAGTTAAATCGAGAAAAGAGCTTTCTGGATTATCGGAAGATCAATTATTTTAATCCATAACAAATCCTCTGATTATATTTGTATCCATTTTATCTCCTTTATATTGATGATAATGAGTGTATTCTATCTTGCCATTTTCATTAATTAAAAATTCGGCTGAAAGTGTTGATTTATCTCCATCCTTCTTGAGTCGTTGAGGCATCTTTCTTTTACCATCATTTAACTGTTTCCAGAACTCACTTCTTAAATTTGACCCAACTGATTTAATATAACTTTTTTCTACTTTATACGCTTCAAAGAACTTGAAATCAACATCTGAAACTACGTGAAAAGATATATTCATTCCAGCCATAGCCATTTTTAAAACATCCTCTGAAGAATTATAAATGGCAAAAAAATCTATTTTATCGCCTACTTCTTCATTTAACTCTTTTATCTCAAAAAATTGATGAAAACAAATCGGACAGGCTGCGAAACCATAAAAAGCCAGGTGCTTTTTTTTACTGTTGTTAAAATTAATCTGCCGTCCAAAAATATCAGAACCAGTAATGGGAAATGCTATATCCCTTTTTAAATCTTGTAGTGCCATCATATTTTCTATACGTAAATAAGACAAAATAGATTGTATTAATCCAGTATATTTTAGCTATGAAGTTTTCTTAATGTCCCTGAAAAGACAGCAATCAGAATTTAAAAAAAAAATTAGTTTTTTGAATGCAACCATTTTATTGATCCCATAAATACAAAATTTATTTTTTAAAATTTCCAATCGAAAATTCCCTTAACCACTGCTTTTCAAGCCATTCCAACCTATAAATAAACAAATAACACATATAAAAAAATAATTATGCAAAAGGTTTCAAAAACATATATAAATTTTTATAAAAAATACATTGCCTTTAACGTAACAAGCCATTTAACAGACCGTATGTGTAAGAGAATAATTTTATTAATTAAATATTGGTGATGGTCAAAAATAGTTTTACCCAACTAGGTACTACTTTTATAGTAGTATTATTCTGTTTACTCTCAACATTAAATTCAAATGCTCAATGTCCGGTCTCTACTCAAATGTTTGAGTTAAGAGATGTGCCCGGATATCCGATGATTGATGAATTGAATGTTTGTGGTACTCCAGATACAATTGCACTACTTATTGTAAATAATGCAGGTGCAGAATTAGCAAATGCTGAATTAACCTTAACAATGCCTCCTGGGCTTTCTTATGGTGGATTTGTTTATGAATTAGATCCTAACTTTCCGGTAGCGGAAGGAGATGTTACAGATCCAAGTAACCCTTCTTTTCTGTTTAAAGGCTTAAGTTCAGATGAAATTCAGGTAGTCTACATAGGTGTTGTAGCTTCATGTGGAGTTTTCGATGTCGATGATGAATTTGAATTTCTGATCGACTATTCATTAAGCTATGTATATACTGATCCAAACGGAGCTTTGTTTGTTTGTGAAGACACCTACATTTCAGATGAACCATTTAACTCAGGAATCAGAGAAGCGATCTTAAATATTATAAGTATTAGTCCCGCTGATGTGAATCTAAATGATGAAAATCAAAAATGTCAAAGTTTGCTTGTTTCTCAAAATGGTATTGGCGCGTCTGTCGATTCATTTGTTTTAGAAATCGGGCCTTTAGACTTAGGTAACGACTATCAATTGACCCAACTATCAGGCGCAGGTGGAGCTGCAATTCCTTTTACTTACGATCCTGCGACTATGATAGCAACAGCTATTATAACCAGTCTTCAAATTCCAAATGGTGAATTAGCTGAAGATGATCAAATGACTATCTCTGCATGTTATACAGAACAAAAAGGTTGTGAAACAGCCGGACCATTTAACTTTCAATATAAAACGTACTTTGGTTGTTTCGAAGAAGTATGTGGACAGGCACCTGTAATAGATGCTTCTATAGATTATAATGCAAGTTTCGGTGCTACTGCTGTTGCAACAGCAACAGAGGTTCAAAGACCCGCACTTTGCGGTGATAATGCAATTTATGATGTGACCGTTTTTTCAACGCAAACAGATCCTGATAAAGGTCTTTATGAAGAATTAAAAGTTGGATTCCAGATTTGTGAATCAGATGCATTAGAACCTGTTGCTGTTAGAATTAATGGAGTTGAAATTGACCCATCTTTATATTATTTCGAAGGTTTCGATTTTGTAGTAGATTTCACAGCTTTAACAACTGATCTTGATGGACCCGGAGTAGGGCTTGAAGATTATGATGGGGATGGATTATATGATGATCTTCCTGGAGGAAATACCTTAGAAATGCAAATTGAAGCTGCACTAAAATGCCAGTCTACTGAAACCGGTATTACTGGATGTGGAGCAATTGAATGTATGTTTCAGCAAGCAACTGTTAAAGGTTTAAGACACTGCGGTACGTCCTTCCAGCAATTACCGGCAATTTCCCCTCCAATAGAATTTTCTTATGGACCAATTCAAGTAACAACCACTGAAACAGATGTTCAGCCGGGTGGTTCTGTTGTGGAAGGATATGATTTCGGGGGAAATGGTGGTGCAGCTAACAACCTGACTTCAGTTGATATTGAAATGTGTTATGAATTTGGAGATACAGATATCATGGGCTGTGCTAATCCGGATATTTACTGGGAATTAGATATTTCAGGACCTAAGCAAATGACTGCTGATATGGTTCCAAATGTAACTTCAGCGACTTGGGCAGGCGCACCTGTTCCTGCAGCAGATGTTATTCAAACTTATACCGCTCCTGATAGTACAGCATTTACAATTCGAGTAAATGCAGGTAGTGAACTAACAGGATTAAATTGTTATACCATTACCCTTGAATTAGATTCATGTATTTGTTACCCTAACACGTATTCAGTAGCGAACATGAGAGTAATGCAAGATTGTGCAGATTGCCCTGAAGTAGGTGAAACTTGTTCCTTTGTTCGAGCTTGTGAAGAAACATTCTTAAGATCTACAAGAAATTGTAATTGTATCTGTCCTTTAAGTGATGAATTTGTAGAGTTGCGACGATGGAACTACGGTTATACAGACAGAACTATGACTACACAACTAACAGCAGATGACATTCTAAATGACGGAGACCCCTCCAATGATGCTGATATAAGTCGATTCTTACCTTGTGATA
>JAHDHT010000077.1:0-3560 GCA_020631175.1 Chitinophagales bacterium | reverse complement strand
AATGACGGAGACCCCTCCAATGATGCTGATATAAGTCGATTCTTACCTTGTGATACAGCTTATGTACATGCAGCATATGAAATTCTTGATTTAGGTCTTTTCCTTGATATGGATTATCTCCGCTTCTTACTTTATGCAGAAGCTGCAGCAGGAAATAACTCGCCTGCTACTGAACTTGTTTTTGATGCAGTTTCAACCGAACTTTTAGAGTTTGGTTACGAAAAAGCTTCTAACCCAGGAGTAATAACACCTTTTGAATTTACTAGCATTGATTGTTCGGGAGGATCCGGTGTTCAAACTCAAGGTTTTGTAGACGAAATTCCGGGAACACAACATATAACAGCTTCAACAGCAGGTTCTCCTGATGGTTCTGCTTATTACCATACAAACAGTGGTCAAGATTGGGCGGATAATAGAATTGTAACCATTATTGTTACAGATAGAGATAAGAGAGCCGCTGAAGGGGTTAATCCTACGCTTTACGGAGATTGTTTAACACACATGTTAAATCAAATGAGTCCGGAAGAAGGCGATCGATTCCATATAAAAATGTTAGTGCCGCTCCAAAAAAACCCATATAGAGCAGATAACGAATTAATTGCAGCTAAACCAGTAGAGCCTTTAGTATTTAAAAATTATGCATCCGCTCAAAAAGTAGTTGGAGGAACTTCAAGTACGCAATACAATACTTGTGGTGGAAATATTCCTGTTGAAACCTTCTGCCCGGGAGATGTTACCGGAGAAACTACCATAGAAGTCGATGAATGTACTTCAACCGTAGAACATGTTTTCAGATTGAATAATAATGTTCCTGCAGATTGGTACAATACAGAGTATAGACCTTGGTTCTCTTTTGATCAATTCGATGTACCGATGATTTCCCCATTAGTATATGCAGGTAATGCTACACTAACAGATATGACGGGTACAGTTAACAACTTATCTGATCCAAACTTTGGAGCAGGAACAACAACCGTATTTTATAATGGTCAAAATTATTCAACTTCAAGCTCAGGTGCCCTTGGCTATGGAGAATTTGACGTTTCGGAATTTCCATTGTTTGGTGTGGGTCTCCCACAAACAGATAATGATAGTCTCGTAATAAATTATGACTTCGTCAGAATTTGTCCAGGTCCGATAAATGAACCGGAAACATGGGAATTACTATATAAAGTAACCCCTCCTTGTCCCTTCCAGCCTTTAGGATATTTCTGTAATTATTCAGAAGGTCTGGTACAAAACGGAACATTAAACACAGGTTTAAGTTTCTTCTATGAAGGTATCGCTTATACATACGGAGTTTGTGATGGAGTTAACGGTGGTGCTGATAATAATCAACCTTCATTCGTAAACTCACCCGATTTCCACGCTCAGGAAGACACCTCATTTACTTTAAACTTTACAGACAATTCACTGCCACTTCCTGCTATGACATCAACCGTAGATGCTACACTAAAAGCAGATCTGGCAAACGAATCAGAAAAAACAATTTATGAAGTTTGTCTTGCTGAAACACCCGCAGGTACTCATATGAATGTCATCACATCATTAAACCTTCCATCAGCAGTTGATCTTCTATCAGTTACTCAATTACCGGGTGGAGCTTTAACCTTTACACAAGTATCAAGTACAGCAACAACAACTACCTATGCAGTTGAACATGGTGACCTTAGTGCAGGAGAGTGTATTACATTAGAAATTGAAACAGAATTAACCTTCTGTCCGGTAGGGCAAGACCCACCAATTCCAACAGAGACTTGTATTAAAACTTCTTCTTCTTGTCTCGATACAGAATTAGCTTCTAACCTTCTTGCAGGTGGTGGCGATGCGTGTGTCTCAACCGGTAAGTGTTTCGAATATATTGCTGAAGAAGCAGAAATTCAGGCAGTTTGGACGGAAGAACCAATGAATCCTGTTGGTCTTTGTGAAACAGTAACTTATGAATTACAACTAAAAAATGTTAGACCTGCAGTTTTAATTGATCTACTAGGAAGATTCGTTTTCCCTCCGGGAATGACACCAGTATCAGGAAGTTGGGAATCAGCTTATCCGGGTGGCCCTGGTAACGTTGGTCCTTATCAGTCAATTCCAGATCCGACTACATTCTTCCAGACTTCCTGGGGTCTTACTTTAATGGGTTACAACAACGATAACTTAATAAACAACTACGTTGGAACAAATGGTCTTCCGGGCATCGCCGCTCAAGACGATTCAAGTAAATTATTAATCCGTTTCGATGTTCAAACAGAATGTGATTTCGTTTCCGGTCGTGGCCCAAGATTCCTTGGTTTAGCTTCAGACCCTTGTGAAACAAGAATCAATACAGGTATTATTAATGCTAATGGCTTAGTAATTAATAATGCAGATCCAAACGACTTTGCTCAATTCTCTGTATTAGCAGATCCGGTTAATTACCCTTGTGATGGAATGGAAATTCCAATCAACTTTAATGCTATTAACCTTTCAACCACAGGTGGCGAAAGTAATATGACAACAATGTGTCTTACGCTCCCCGCAGATCTGGCATATACACCCGGAAGTATAATGTTCAACTCTCCGGCCGGTTACACTCCTGGTACAGTAACTGAAGTTACTGATCCTGCAACAGGAGATGTACAAATCTGTACAGATGTTCCGGATGGAATTGGTTCACAGGAATTCTTTGCCGTACAGGTATTAGCCACACCGTCTGATACTTCTTCCTGTAAAGAATTAGTAATCGGTACAGATATCCGCTCTTTAATTCCTGATCAGCTTTGTGAAGCAACAGGTGAACTTTGTGATGTCTATGTAGACAATACTGTAAATGAAGAAATTCCAATCTTCATTGTACCACCGGTAGAAATAAAAGATATAAATATGGTTACACAGTGTGATGAAGATCCAACTGTGGCAACTTTCGATTATGATGTAATTCTGGAAGGATTAGGTCAGGATTATTTTGGAGATGTTACCATCGAATTCTTTAAAGATATCGATCAGAATGGTATCATAGATACCTATGACAATCTGTTAACTTCAGATGTACAAACGGCAAACGTACCAAACGGTGCAGTGGATACCGTTATGGGAACAATCGTAATCCCTGAAGATTTATCTTGTCCTTTATTAGTAAGAGCAAGCTTCGATGTAAGTTGTGGTTGCGACCAGTTAGTCGTACCATTCAACTCAGCTCCACTTCCTGATTTCCTCGAAGATTTAGCTGATCCTTATACCTTATGTCCGGGTGCAGACCTTAGCCTTGACGTTTGTACAGGCTATACCTTTACTGCAACTCCGGCAGCAGGTGTAACAATTTCAGAGACAGGAAGCCAGATTACATTCGATGTTAACGATGCTTACTTAGATACACCAATCGAAATCAGAGTTGAAGGTGGTCAGGGCGATTGTGACGGAATGTGGACATTCGAATTAATCGAATTAAGTGTATTCGAAATCGGGCCATTTGAATTAGTAGATATTTGTGACAGTGAATGCACAACTTTAGATTTAGCCTTAGGCGCAGATTTAGAAGCAAGTGTTTCAGTAGTATGGTCACCGGCAACTTATTTAGATGATCC
>JAHDHT010000076.1:4607-17504 GCA_020631175.1 Chitinophagales bacterium | reverse complement strand
AAACCGAAAGTATAGAGCGTCATCGTAAGATGTTCGGCCGTTTTATATTTTGATCTTCTGAAAAACAGTGCTGCAAATGCTGTATGAATTATGAGAAAGATAAAAATTAGATAATTGACATTTCTTGAAATAAAGTAACCGGCTTTGAGGCTGGGATCTTGTTGTTCGATTGACGGAGGCTCCACACCTCTTGCAACAAACTCCATATCTACCGGATCGAAACCAGTAATTGTTCTCAAGAGAAAGTAAACTGCTAAACTAATGAGTACAAATTGAATAGGATTTGAAAAGCCTTTTCTTATTCCCGCGATATAATTATGTATAAAGTGTACTGGTTTGATCGCCAGTGCTTTCAATGTTTTAAAAAAAGGAAACTCAAAGCTTAAAATCCCGTTAAACAACAGCAGAAACAAAGATTTGAAGCGAATAGGTTCAACATTTAGTTTTTCTCCGCATGCTGAGCAGAATTTTCCGGTGCTGTGAAGTCCGCAATTTGGGCAATTTGTGGCTGTTGAATACAAAATTTTTATAGAAATGAAAAAAAATTAAATGTAATTTAATGGATATACGTATCCTTTTTAACTTTTTACGTCTTAAAGTCGATTCTCCCTCAGACTAATGTTTTTTCTAATATATAATTAAACACACAACTACGTATTTATTATGGATTTAATGAAACTCTTATTAGACCAGTTTGGCGATGATATCGTTAAAGGTCTAGCCGGCAATTTGAACATAGGTGCTTCAGATGCCAAAAGCGGCCTTAGCGGTATTTTACCATCTCTTCTAGGCGGATTAATTAACAAAGCAGACACAAGATCAGGAGCTGAAGAGCTTTTTGATGTGGTTTCTAAAAACCATGGTGGCGGAATCTTAGATGATTTAGCGGGTGCATTCGGTAAAACCGGAGACAACAGTTTATTAAACATCGGTTCTGCTCTTTTACCTATGATTTTAGGTGGCAGCAGTCAGTCAAACAGCATTTTTGACATTGCAGGTCGTGTTTTAGGCGGTGGATCAGGAAGATCTAAGTCTTTAATGTCGATGGCAGCTCCTATTTTATTAGGTTTCATCGGAAAGCAAATCAAAGGAAAAGGTGTTCAGGGTTTAATCAATTTATTGATGGGTCAAAAAGAGCATGTTGCAAAAGCAGCGCATCCTGAATTAGCTTCAGCTTTAGGTTTCAACAAATGGACAACTGCTTCTTCAAGCAGCAGCCATTCTTCAGGTTCTACGAGCCGTGAGACCAGCAGCACAACAACAACTACAACAGCAAGAAGAGAAGAAGAAACTTCTGGCGGTGGCGGTTTCCCGAAATGGTTATGGCCATTATTATTGTTAGGTCTTTTAGGTCTTTTATTATTCGGTTTATTGAGAGGCTGTGGCGGAGATGCTGATGGCACGAAGAAAGTAGGTACGAAAGATACTAAGAAGATCGAGCAGCGCGATAACCGTACGAAAACCAACACGAATACCAACGTGAAGAAAGGTGCGAACACGAATGTAAACACAAACAAAGGTGTAAATACAACTACCAGCAGTACAACTACTACTACAGGTGGTACTACAACAACAACTTCAACTACTCGTCCGGGTAACAATGCAGGTGGTACTACAACAACAAGTGGATCAGAAGCAGCAAGCACAACTACTAACAGTGGTGTTAGCAACAGACCTGGAACTTCAGGCGGAGCTTCATATACAGGTTTTGCACAGCAATTCTCAACAGCAAAATCAGGTTCTACAGTTGATTTCGGAAACTTAAGTCCTGATGGGAAAGCTTTAAGTGCAGCAGCTAAGACTCAATTAGATCAGGTTGCAGACATTATGAAAGCTAACCCTGCCATGAATATTATGATCAATGGTCATAACAAAGATCATGGTAACAAAGTAGAAAACACTTCTGCAAGAGCAGCAAGTAAAATCAGAGCGAAATTAGTTGAGGCGCACCTTGTAACCAAAGGTATCAAGCCAAACAGAATGAAAACGAAGAGTCAAGGTCACGACATGCCGGTTTCAGGGGCAGCTCCGACGGATGACAAAAACAAGCGAATTTCAATCTCAATTTTATAAGAGAGATTGTTAAAGATTATAGGAAAGAGGGAGTCGATTTATTTCGGCTTCCTCTTTTTTTATTGGAAAGAAGAGAGGTCTTGCATGCAAACAAAATTCTATCCCGCTTTCCATTGCAACGCGCTCTTTTTTTATGCGCTTCAACTAATGCCGCTCTTGTTTTCCCTCCGGTCAACCTTCGACCGGCAAAGTTTCAGAGCATTCAAAAAGGTCGGGTTTCCATTGCAATCGGGCTTAGGTGATGTGTTGTTGGTTTCGAACAGGTTTAGTGACTATATGTTTCGGGAAATATGATCGTTTTAGTTGCTTCGCTTGTGCCTATATTAAAATTAGAAGTGTTATACTGAAAAGTGAGGAAGTTTTTTATCGGGACAGGAAATTCATTTGCACCGAAAAATTTGCATGTTCAGTCTTTAGATTAAACTTAAATTTTAAATTGGAAAGGTGTTAAATTGCACTTAAAGAATCTATATGAAATCTGTTTTTGTAAAAATTATCATTTGCGTTTTCCTTTGTTTGTTTATCGGTTTTTTATCGGGCTTTGCGACTTCGAGTGGAGTCGATACATGGTTTACGACTTTAAATAAACCTTTTTTTAATCCCCCGAATTGGTTATTTGCTCCGGTATGGACATTACTCTACACTATGATGGGTATTGCAGTTGCATTAGTATGGCATGAAGGCTGGGAACGGGAAGATGTGAAAACAGCTATTTACATTTTTGTAGCTCAGTTGTTGTTAAATGGATTCTGGAGTATCGCTTTTTTCGGTATGCATCAAATGGTTTTGGCTTTGATTGTTATTCTTGTGCTTGCTTTTTTAATCTGGAAATGTATTCGCTTGTTTAGGCCGATTAGTAGTTTGGCCTCTTATTTATTGATTCCATATTTAGCCTGGGTTTCTTTTGCAACGATTTTGAATGCTACGTTTATTTATTTGAATTGACCCATTATGCTCATCTCGAGCCTGGGGACTAGGCTTAACTTCACTCTTTCATCTCGAGCTGCGGGAAGAAGAGCCAACCACCATATCGTCATCTCGAGTTACGGGAAAAAGAGCCAACCACCACATCGTCATCTCGAGCGGAGCGACAGATCTTGAAGTGAATTACGAAAGAGTTATTCGGATAAAATCTCACTTCATTTTATTCGTACGATGTTTTCCAAATCTATTCTTTTACAAAAGAAAAATGTTCATCTTCTCTTCCGTCAAAATGCAATCTTAATATATAAAGCCCATTCGGAAGATCAGCAACATGATATCCATCATTGAAAAAGTCAGAATTATTGGAACGTGCAAGGAGCTTACCCTGCGCATTGAAAATACTTAAGTCGAATGGTTTAGCTTCCATTATTCCTTTAAAGAAAATTTTATCACTTACCGGATTAGGATAAATAGAAATTTTCGAATCCATTATTTCCGGTGAAATATTTTCTTCATCCCGGTTATTGCATCCACTTCCTTGTGTGGTGAAATTTGAAATCGGAGAAGGGTCGCCACTTAATCCATTATCACAATGAACAACAACATACCATTCATATGAAGTACAGGAGTTTAAAGAAAATAAAATTGCTAAAGGATAAGAAGTATCATAGGTGTTCCATGTTCCACCGTTTTGACTTCTGTAGAACAAAGTATAATCTGCTCCGGCATAAAGGTCCCATACCAAAATTACAGATTGTGTGGTAATATTTTGTTCGTATAAACCAAGTACCCGATCACACACCATATTGCAACCGTTTGTTGAGAAACTTTGAATTGCACTATAAGCAGAAGATGCATTGGAGCAAGCAGCTTGTATTCGAATTTCGTAATTCGTACAGGATTGAAGGTTGCTTAAAATTGCGAAACTGAAATTCGAATTAAACGTGTTCCAGTTATTATTCCCTTCAGCCCGATATTGAACGGTATAATTATTAGCGCTATTATTTTGATCCCAGATTAAGGTCATACTATTATCGGTAATATTAGAAGCCACGATATTAGCAGGCATTGAACAAGGATTTGATCCTGCGTTTATTGTAAATGATTTACTTACTACACAGTTGTTACTATCAAAAATGGTCAAATTATAATTACCGGGTGCCAGATTATTAATGGAAGGTGCACTTGCACCGTTCGACCAAATATAAGTGTAAGGAGCTGTTCCACCCGAAACACTTCCTATAATTGATCCATCATTTGCGCCTGCAGAACTTTCGTGATTAATAGTTTCATTTATCTGTAAAGCTACCGGTTGATTAATATTAATGCTTTTAGTTTCAGAACACCCTACCCCATCCGTTATTGTTGCTGAATAGGTACCGGCGCTTAATCCGTTAATACTCGAGCTACTACTTCCGTTTGACCAGCTATAGCTAACTGGAGCGACAATTCCTGTAACACTTACGTAAGCAGCACCGTTTGATCCGCTGTTGCAACTTACATGTTGTAAGATGGTAACATTTGCATTTACATTACTACAATCTACTCCCTCGATATTTACTGAAAATATTTTTGTACAGTTGTTTGCATCAGTAATGGTACATGTATAAAGTCCCGGGCTTAAATTATTAATAGATGCTGTAGTTGCACCGTTCGACCAGCTGTAAGTTAAGGGAGCAACACCTCCATTAGCGTTGAGACTAATGCTGCCATCATTAGCATTTAAGTAGGAAACATCATTGGCTGTGTAAGTGTAAGAAATCGGTGCCGGTTGTGTTAATGTAAAACTTTCTGTTGCAGAACACCCTGCTTCATCGCTAACGGTTACAGTATGCGTTCCTACATAAAAGCCGGTAGCAATATCATTGTTGTTCGCATTGTTTGACCATTGATAAGTGTATGCGCTATTACCGCCACTTACATCTGCCATAATTAAAGCATTGTTTTGAAGGTAGCAGGTGATGGGTTGCAAAATGGAAGTATTGACTTCAAAAATATCGCAGAAAATGTTGGCTGCACCGGGAGTTAATATTTCACCGGGTTGTATTTTCCAGGAAGATGCTAAGCTATTATCTAAAGAGATGTTTAACAGCGCTAATGAAAAACCATCTCCATCAGCTTCGATTCGCCAGGGT
The DNA here is from genome assembly GCA_020631175.1 of Chitinophagales bacterium. GTDB lineage: Bacteria > Bacteroidota > Bacteroidia > Chitinophagales > JAHDHT01 > JAHDHT01. The sequence goes on along the minus strand of JAHDHT010000076.1, from coordinate 12,372 downwards.
AAATCATCTGAATAATCTACTTCATCAATTATTTTTCCAACAGGATTTACGATTTGTAATAATTCACCACCATTTGATAATCCGGTATAATCCCACTCATAAACAGTATAGCTATTTCCTGAATACAAAGAACGGTCTCTTGCTATAATCTGATATTCACCGGGACCTATAATGGCATCTTCAGGAAAAGTAAAGCAAATTCCTTCGCTGAATTTATAAGCTCTTAAACTTTTGGCTTCCGTATCAGGATTATAGATTTCAATAAACTCGGTGTCTTCATTTGAGCCGGTTGGATTATAATGAATTTCATTTATAACAATATCTAAAGCCGGAACAAAAACAGCCGTTCGTGTAGTATTCGAATTAAATGATTGAAAGATAGTTGCATCCGTTGATCCGGTTTCGACCCAATGTGAAAATCGATAGCCGGGATCTGCAACGGCATGAATTTGTATTGGAATATCTGACCAATAATTTGCCGTAAAACCATTGGGTACATCTGTGAAATTTGAATGTAATGCAATCGAACCATTACCGGTGTGATTTAAAGTTAAATCGAAACTATCGACATTGCCAAACCATAAATTATTTACATAAGGTAAAATTACAGCAGGTCTTTTTTCAAAGAAATTTAAAACGCTATCCATTTCACCTGCTGCTTCCGGAATAGTTAATCGAACGGTATCTCTCCAATCTGAATGACTATGGTCTCCATACCATCTTGCCTGATCGGCAGGTAGTTCGTTTAAGAACTGCGTTCTGAATTCATTGTAATAGGTTTCTACAAATGATGGCTCCCAAACGGTATGCATATATGTTTTCATTCGCTGTGCAAATTCATTTCGATAATCCGGATTATTCATCATCCGTTTAATCGGTGTTGCTCCCGGTTCCTGAAACTTCCAAGGTGTATTTGGATGTTCGTAAACCAGATAAACAAAAGACATTCTGGTCGGATCTGCTAACCAGGAATCGAGGTCAAAAGAAACAAAATCAAATTTTCCTTTTGCGTCTCTTGTTCGCCAAACCATCATATTATTGCCTAACCAATCTGCTGCATTTAAATAAACACGCCAAAGATGCTGATCCATAAATGGATTGAAATTCAATTGACTTTTAGCATATTGATAATTCACATCAATTGCCATATCATTATTGATCATGAACTGAGTTAAATCATGATAAGCCATGGTGTCCCCACGTTTTACATCTTGACGATAAATAGATAACGGATTTTTTATGAGGTCAATATTATCATCATCGATTTTCGGAAAGTGTGTTCGGATATAACCGGTATTTGTTCGGTCTCTTAAATTATAAAGTCCCCAATATTCACCATTTAAATAAACGGTTACCAGTTCAGAAGATTGAACAGAAATGTTTGTATTTTCTTCCATGATGCGATGCAACATAGCGTCGTCGATACGGGTTGTCCACGACCAGTTACCGAAGTTTCGCAATTTTAATCCTTCATAGGTACGTTCACCTCTTTCTTCAAAGAAAGGATAGGTAACTTCGTTGCCATCTTCATTGTTAATGAATTTGAAGTTCATTGATTTTTTCGCATAGTGTCTTGTGCATCCACCCGAAATTTCTACTTCAATATTTTTATCAAAAACAACATTTCGATCTTTATCTAAATAAACAGCATGACCCGGTTTTTGCCAATCCTGATAATAATTATCTAACCCTCCTCCACAACCTGAAGGTGCACCGTTTGTTCCTTCCACATAAATTCCGAATTGATCATCCCATAGATTGAATGGATCTGTTGTAATGAAGACCGTAGGTGTACCGTTAGAAAGATTAAAACCGTAGGCCTTCGATTCCACATTTGAAGGAACATATCCATTAGCAATTACTCTTGCTCTTAAAACAGCAGTTTGAGAAATAGTGATCGGACCTGTATATAAGGTTGAATTGATATCAGGTTCACTTCCATCCAAAGAATAATAAATATCAGCACCGGGAATTGAAGAACTTAATGTTATAGATGTCGCTGCTGTCAGCATTCCGCTTTCAACAGAAAATATTGGCTCAGGAGCAAGTGGTAAATTTTGATTATTACTTGCTTCGGGACTTGAAGGAAAGAATGTTTCGAAGGCATTAAATCCATCCGGAAAACGACCGTAACTGTTGTCGGATAAAATGCTGCCGAATGGTAAGCTGTCGATTATTGTTTGACCATCTGTGGCCGTTAGGTAAACCGTTTCTCCTGCACTGCTTAGTTTAAATCCAAGATGATTAGCTCCATCCAGTATTTCCTGATCTGCCCATAAGATAAGGTAGCCATTTGCCGGCACGGTTGTCAGATTTGGGCTTCCTGCAGGAATTAACCATTTCTGTAAATTATTTCCATCATCAGAAAAATAATGCCCGGCTAAATCATATGCATTTGCTGAGGAATTGAAAAGTTCGATCCAATCATCATAATCACCCGACTCATCTGCAATTGCAGTACTGTTTGATGGCATGGCTTCATTAATAAAAACCTGTGCATTTAAGGACGAAATGCAGATTAAAAGGCCTACTGCCAAAGAGATATATCGATAAAAATTCAAAACGGTACTGTTCTATATAGATGCTTTTCAGCCCTTTATAGTTGTACGTTCAGGCCATGTTAAAGGTTAGTCTTCGCGAACGAAATACAGTACATCTGAGGTGTTCATGTCTGAGTTGAGAATAAATTTTCTGGTTTGTACTCCATCATCTACTAAAACAGCGACCGTATTGGGCGGAAACTGCCCTAGATTATGCGCATATAAGATCAGATAATTGGGGTTTTCATCGGTTTTGCTCACAAATACATCGAGCTCATGATGGGCATGGTCGAGTTCGTGTTTTTGAAGAATCCAATTGCCATTGTAGTTAAGAGAAATGATATCACCATCATCACGCTTGTGATCATATACTGAAATACGAATAAAGTCCCGATTCACTTTCACTACTTTACCGGCTTCAACTTTGCGGTTTTTAAGCTTTTTTACTTTGTTTTTCCGGTTCCATTTTACTTCAACGGGACCTTTATCGAGGCTTGCAAAATTTACATTATAGGTTTGAGCTTCTTCCAGAACCAATTCATCATCGAGTACTTTGGTGAAGTGAATTTTACCCGGAATACATTCAACATCAGAAACATGACCTTTACCGCTCCAATCTCCTTCCAGATGGGCTTTTCCATCCTTCACATAATAGCTTAAAGTGGCTGTTTTGAGGCATGTTTCCAGATGTCGCATTTCGCGATGGGTATTGATATAGTGTTCAACTTCAGTATCCTGATAAGCGAGATTTTCTCCATCCCAGAGGCCTTTAAAGGTCTTTTCATAAGATAAATAGCCCATTTGCTTTGCGAATTTTGCCCGGCAAACGATTAAGCCCTTTACCAAATTTCCTTTGTGCGTAATTTCGACATGAAGTTTTCCATAAACCCCAGCAAATTCAGGTGCTCCATTATAGTTTTGCTGAGAGATTTCAGCTTCCCAAAGACCGCTTAGATTAACCTTTTTGTTTTGACGGATGGATTGTAATTCTTCTTTTGATTTCTTGTCGAATTTGATGTTTGTTTGCCCGAAAGAAATTGAACTGATAAATAGAAGTAGTATCGTTAACTGCTTTGCCATGCTTTAAAACTTCTTTTGGATATAGAAATGATGTGCTCTGGACTTTGAATTATTGGTAAAGTCTTGTTCAATTGTAACCGGAACCGGAATTGGATAGGCGTAATTGTAATACATATCCCTAAGTCCTGCTGCGTATAAATAGCCTAATACAAATCCTCCCTTATTGAAATTCAAAGAACCGCCAATCAGCCAGCCATAGTCATTTCTGGACATACCTTGAGTCATTTCATCAGCGCTAATACTTTCGTAAATAGCAGTTTCAATAACCTCTTCATTTTCCAATTGATTGCGTTGACCGCCAATCAGAAAGCTATGATAGAACCCTGTATTGAAATAAAGCCCAAGTCCGATCGGAGCAACACCTAATACAAGCTGACTTCTGAGTTCGTGATTTCTATCATTGAAAAATGAATCTGTGCCTGCATCATTAATGATTCTTGTATTATGTTGATCATAATGATAAAGCACTTCAGGTTGCAAATAAAGTCTTCGCTGAAAATTCCAACGAAAGTAGGCACCAATTTGCGGAGACCATTTACGTTCAATTTCTGTTTCGGTAAGCGGGTCTTTTAAATCAAGTACGCCCGCTCTTCCGGTCGATACCTTAATTCCTACTCTGAAGCGTTTATCTTCCGGTTTTGGGCTTTGCCATTGCTGGTTTGAGTTTGGTGGAGGAGCTAAAGGAGTTGGCGCATCGGCAGTTTCTTGATTATCTTCATCGATAAGAACAGCATCGAGTTCAGGCTCTACTGATCCGCTCAATTCATCTACATCTTTATAAAGGTCCCATATTATCGCTTTGCCTTTACCGGGTTTAATTTTTCCGATATCACCTTTTAAATTTCTTTTATTCGGGTGGATGAGTTTATCTCCATCCAACCTAAAGCGTAATTTTACATCATAGGTTTTATTCTTATTTCCCAGCAGATCATAACTTACAATTATTTTATCATCGGTGGTGCTAAGTGCCACATTTTCAAATTGCTGTGCATGCATTTGAAGTGATAAAATGAGAAAAAAGAAGGGTACAATTATCTTATCCATTGGCGCATATTTAACCGAATAGCCAGAATATTAACGTAATTTTCAATGTAAACCTTTCACAAACCGTTCCATAATCCGTTATTTTGACCTCCCAAATTCAGCATGTATAAATGAAAATAAGACCGATCATATTCTTTTTTCTACTGTGGATGCAGCCTTTGATTTCTGTATCTCAGGAATTACAGGCTGATAGTACATTGTTGTATCAACACATATCGGCAATGGTTAATACACCTGATGCCCGAAGTTATGATAATCTGGAGTCGCTAAATCAAGTTGCTGATTATATCAAAGAGCAGTTTTTGCAATACAGTGCTGATGTTATGTTTCAGGAGTATGTTGTTGATGATAGCGTCTATAAAAATGTGATTGCATCTTTTGGTCCGCCTGAAGCGGAAAGAATTATAATTGGTGCGCATTATGACGTATGCGGACCACAGGATGGTGCTGATGATAATGCTAGTGGTGTGGCCGGTGTTTTAGAGCTTGCGCGGTTAATTGCCAAGGATAGTTTACGATATCGGGTCGATCTGGTTGCTTATAGTCTTGAAGAGCCGCCATTCTTCCGTTCTCAATACATGGGAAGTTATATTCATGCTAAGTATTTGAAGGATAATGAGATTAAAGTGAAAGGAATGATGGCTTTGGAAATGATTGGTTATTATTCTGATGAGCCCGGATCTCAGGATTTTCCGGTGGGAATGATGAAGTGGTTTTATGGCGATGTCGGCAATTTTATTGCAATCGTAAAGAAATTTAGAAGTGGCTCTTTTGCTGATCGTTTTGAAAGCAGTTTCAGAAAATTCTGCGGGATTCCGGTGAAGTCAATCGCTGCTCCTTCCTTTGTAACCGGTATTGATTTTTCCGATCATCTTAACTATTGGGAAATGGGCTTTCCGGCCTTTATGATTACTGATACGGCTTTCTTTAGAAATAAGAATTACCATCAAACAACTGATACGATCGAAACCCTCAATTTTACAAAGATGGCAAAGGTTGTAGATGCTGTTTATAAGGCATTAAGCGAAATGCAGGTCGAAAACGGCAAAAAGAAATTATTTTAAGATATCCGGCATTTTCGCCTGGAATCGTTTCAATCTTGGAATAGAAACGCCCTTTACATATGGATTTTCAGGATGTAACTTTTCATAATCCTGATGATAAGCTTCGGCCTCATAAAACTTTGTATGTTTCGTTACTTCTGAAACAATTGGATTTTTAAATGCCTTTTCTTCTTCCAGTTTTTTGATTGTGTTTTCGATGATGGCTTTTTCTTCATCGGTTTGATAAAATAAGATCGAACGATATTGTGTGCCTCTATCAGGACCTTGCTGGTTCAATGTTGTTGGGTCGCCTGAAGCAAAAAATACATCCACTAAAGTCTGAAAGCTTACAACATCCGGATCGTAATAGACTTTCACTGTTTCGGCATGGCCTGTAGTTCCTGTGCCGATTGATTTATAGGTTGGATTATCGGTTTGTCCGCCTGCATATCCGGAAACGGCTTCTTTTACTCCTTCCACTGATTCATAAACCGCTTCCACACACCAGAAACAGCCGCTTGCGAAGTAGGCTAAACTTAAATCGTCGGATAGTTTTTCCTTTTTTGAAGGAAGACTACTGTTTACTTTTTTAGCGCTTTGCTGGGCACAGCTGCTTAGTGTAATACTTAAAATGAGGATGGAAAGAAAATATTTCATGTGCATATAATGTCTTTAGGCTGAAATTGTTGTTGACGGTCTGCGACAAAATGTGTTTGTCTACTCAGGAGAAACGGTACCTAATTGGTAATTGATAAAACTGTAGCTGATATTAAGTACAAGTATGTTTTGGCTTGAACTGTATTCACAGGAGTATTGATCTGTAACACTGTAAACGATCTGATGAAGACCGGGACCTGCAAGTGCGGGATTAAATGCATTGAAAATGACTCCTGGGCCGGTAAAACTTCCTCCTGAAGGTATTCCTTGCAAGGTGATTGGGCTAGGGCTTGATGTAGTACTCGGAAGATTGGCTATTGAAGCACTTCCAGTGCAGTTGTAACAATCGCTGTTTGGATTGAAATTCACTTCAAACTCGGCGAAAACCGGGAAATGATCAGACATCTGGTGATATAATTGTTTGATAGGGTTGTTCCCGTCTAATGCATTTCCATTTGTGGGTACCCCTTCATTTCCGAGAACTTTGTATGAATTGTTTGTGTAGCTTATCTCAGCGGTATTGTTTTGTATTGCAGTACTAAAGAGTATTTGATCGAAACGGTCATCCATCCCTCCCGGAATTCCTGCATTACCATATTCACCACTGGAAGTTCTCGTAGATTGGGTATACTTGGATGCTTCTGCATTATTGTTTCTTATCCATCCACCCAAGGGATCAATGAAATATTCCGGTAAACTATTATTTGTCATTAGTACATAGCCCGGTTCACTATAGGTTCCTCCATTATCATTGTCGGCATAGAAATTAAAATCTGCCCCGATTATTATGTTGCTGTTTGCGGGAAGGGTATTTACTAAATCGAGTGCATCCTGAATACTCAAGAGCCTTCGGTCTCTGTCTGATATTTCATTGTTGTCGGCATTATCGTTTCCACCTTTTGCATGTAAACTGATCAAATAGATGGTGCTGGTAGCCTCTGTGCAATCTTCGGCTGCAATTTGAAGCTCATAAAGAGTTGTACCTCTTGGAGCGAAAGTTAATTGATTATCGGGTGTAAGGGCATTTGCGGTGGGAGGATATTCGGTTTGGTTGATTAGGTTGAATTTGTCTTCATTGTAGATCAGCATGTTACCGAGAAAATCATTATTGAAACCGTATCCAATGTAGTTTGTATTTGAATAGGTTTTTCCAAGTGTTCCGTTGTTGTTGAGTTCGTCTCTCAGCAGATCAGCTCCAGCCTGAGATTTCATTTCCTGAATAAGGATCAGATCAGCATCTTCTGATTCAATGATGGTTCTAAAGCTTTGTGCTCTATTGTTATCATTTCCTAATGGGTCGTTGTTGGATGGATTTGGAAAATTAAGAAGGTTGTAGGTGACTACTTTAAATGAAGTGGCTGTCTGGGCCTGACACATGGCAAGCCCAATAATGCTTAAGCA
>JAHDHT010000076.1:0-4507 GCA_020631175.1 Chitinophagales bacterium | reverse complement strand
TAAATGAAGTGGCTGTCTGGGCCTGACACATGGCAAGCCCAATAATGCTTAAGCAGATTAGTGTGATGATCTTTTTGTACATGTGGCACAAATGTAAATCAGCTTAAAGAAGTATTAAAACTTAAACCCTGAAAATACGTGACAAACTTACCGGTATAAACTTAAGTGAAAGTTTAGGATTAAGATTAAGCAATTGTTTTAATTGATTTTCTTCTACATTGAGGTCTTTATTGCGGCGAAATGGTCCCGAGATTGTAGTTCACAAAATTGTAAGTAATTGTACCGACTAAAATTGTAACCTGGTCGGTAGCAACACAATTATTACCATCATCGAAAGTGTACGTGATACTGTGTAATCCGGGACCGGATAAAGCCGGGTTGAAGGCATTAAAAACAATTCCGGGCCCGGAGAATGTACCTCCCGGCGGCGTTGCATTTAGAGCAACCGGGTTGCTTGAAATAATACTGTTCGGAGCATTTGTAATTTCTGCAGTAGTATTACAATCACTTTCACCGATGAAGTTTGAAAGTAAATGAATATAAGCTGCCTGATAGTAGATGGCATTTTCAGTGATCTCCCAACTGTTTTCCGGCCAGCTTGTATTCCAATCCTGATATGATTTTTGAATAGGTTGCCCTTGGGGTGGTGAAATATAGCCATATTCGGGTGTATAGCCTGGGTTGGGACCTCCTACCACATAGCCGGGTGCAGGTCCAACTGAAGAATTCCACACATTGTCGTAAATACTTCCATCATAAAACCAACCATGATAGAATTCATTCACAGAATGTTCGGCACCGAAGTCGTACATGTTGCTGAGATAAACTATATCCATTGGGTTGACGCCATGCATATTATGGATATATCCGGCAGCAGCATCTCTGAAGTCTATATCATTTGCCGGATCTAATTGATAATGTAAGGCATTATAAATTATCTGTCCCTGCATACTTTTAAAGGAGTTTGAGCCCCATACATAGTCTCCATCTTTCATCTGCGCCATGTAGGCATCGTTTTGGCTGTAATAAGCCGGCATTAAATCCGGATTGTTGTAGTCGAGAGAAATTAAGTAGCGGCTTTGAATTTCCTGTGCTACGGCAGGATCAACGCCTGGTTGAACGCTGTAATACAAAATACAGTTGCCCATAGTTTGCTGAAATGGATAAAAGTAATACCAGCTTAATGGGTTTGCCTGCAAATAATTGGTTTCTACAAATGTTTTGTAGCTATTATCTCCGGTTAGCGCATATAACATACAAGCAGCAGCTAATACCTTTTGAATCTGTGTTTCATCGTCTTCAGTTCCTGCAGATTGAAAACCAGCATTGTCGTAAGGAGGATAATTCGGATTATTTAAATACCAGTTCCATGCATTTTCAGCTCTTGTAGATAAATCTGAAGCATAGCTACTTAACTGACTGATATTGTTGTCGTTAATTACTTTTGCGAAATGAGCAAACACACCTGCTAATGTCAATGTACTGCTGATACTTTCTCTACCGTAACGTCTCGGAGCAGTGTCGTTACTTGGCGGTGAAGCTCCTGCAAAATCGGTAACTGAAACTTTATTTAGAACAGAACCATCGGCATTTTGCATTTTGATCAGCCAATCCATTTCAAATTTAATTTCGTCAATGATATCCGGTATGCCGTTGCCTGATTCGGGGATGTTATAATCGTCTGTGAATGCTTCAGGATTTTGTTCAAAAGCGAAAATCAAATCGTGCAATGTACTTCTGGTGAAGTTGGTGTATTTGTTATAGTCACCGGCATCGAACCAGCCACCTGAAAGATCTTTAACTAAGGTTGTGTTGTAAGGATCAATAACAGGCGTACATTGCAGGTCTTGTTGTGGACCTAAATGACTAGCTGCATCGGACCAGTTTCCGGCATATTGCGGATCTTTAGCAAATCCGGATCGTTGATAGAAGAATGTTCTTACTGCTTGCTTTAAGACTTCTTTGTAGACATCTTCTGCAATTGTGAATGTATATGATGCCTGGTTAGTTGAAGGATCAAATATGTAATAATCGCCTGGTGTATTCAGACTTGTGAAATCGAACCACCAAACCTGGTCACCTGACTGAAAGTGGGTGTTTCCATTATTCCAGGAAGCAGGAGCGGCAGAAAAAACGGTTTGGTTTGTATTTTGATCTTTTACTTCAAGTGTGCTTCCCGGAGTATAGCTAAAAGCTGCATCGGCTCCTATTTGAGGGTTACTAATTACCGCAACCTTTTTTGCATCGGGCAGATAACCAAATTGATCTATTTTGATTGGATTGAAATCGGGGTATGACTGAGCATAAAGCCCTAAATAAAGACTTAAAGCCAATATTGAAAGAATAAGGCGATACATAAAAGATAGTTTAGTACCTCATTAAACGTATATATGCCATTTTATGTTTAATTGCAGCTGACAATTTGTTTAGTGACACTTAAAGTAGTCGAAAGGTTCGAGGCAGTCTTTACATTGATACATTGCTTTACAAGCGGTTGAACCAAAGTCACTTAACTTGTTTGTATTCAAACTGTTACACCTAGGACAAATGATATCCTGATCATCGAGTAAGGTTTCAATTCTTTTAGTGGTTTGAGGCGGTGCAATCCCATATTCTTTAAGCTTCTGTTTACCAGAATCTGTTAGCCAGTCGGTCGTCCACGGCGGACTTAAAGTTGTTATGATGTTTACATTTTCAAAACCCTCATTTTTTAGAGCTGCAAGAATATTAGCTTCAATCATATGCATTGCAGGACATCCGGTATAGGTTGGAGTGATTGTGATATTTAATGAATCATCATTGAATTTTACATCACGAACGATCCCTAAATCCAGTATTGACAAAACAGGAATTTCCGGATCGCATACAGTTTTCAGAATATCATATACATTTGATACTGAAACTTTTACCATACATTTGATTTATTGATTCTTTAATTACTGATTTTACCATTGCATATCAGGATATGCTCTTTGCATGTATTGCATTTCTGCTAAAACATAGCCCATGTATTCTGAATGGCTTCCGGTTTTACCTCCTGATAGAAACCAGGTGTTTTCCGGGACCGTAATTCCAACACTATCAAGGAGTTGAGCTCGTTCTTCTGAAACGATACTTGATACTTGATTTATGTCTGGTCCCAAACAATTCGCATGAGCTTCGTTGTCAAGTGCATCAGGTGTTATGCATTCATTAGCATATTTCCATATTTTATTGATTGCATCTTGTAATTTTTGATGGCTGACTTCCGTTCCAAGGGCCAATCTTTTGATCCATTCCGAACTCCATCTTCGATGATAAGTAACTTCTTTTAGACATTTAGCTCCAATTTCTTTTATTCGTTGATCATCAACGTTTTGAAGTGCCTGATGGAAATGAAAGTTAAAAGAATCGAAAAGGTATTGACGGGCAATGGTATCAGCAAAATTTCCATTTGGTTGTTCTACCAAGAGGCAATTATAATATGCAGAAATGTCTCTCGTAAAGGCAATTTTATCTTCATCACCTTTTTCCGGAAACAGCTCACTAATTAGTTGATAAAGCAGTCTGGCTTCACCAATCTGATCCAAAGCGATATTCGTCAATGCCATATCTTGTTCGAGTATAGGTCCATGACCACACCATTCTGATAATCGCTGACCGAGAATCATTGCATTATCCGCAATCCGAAGAAAATATTTATACTTTAAATCACTCATTTACATGTGTTTAACCTCATCTGGTAAATCATAAAATGTAGGGTGTCTGTAGACTTTATCTTTAGCCGGTTCATATAGCGATTCAGACTCTTCCGGGTTAGATGCGGTAATATTTGAAGACTCTACTACCCAAATGCTTTCCCCTTCTTGTCTTCGGGTATAAACATCTCTTGCATTTTCTATTGCCATTTCGGCATCAGCAGCATGTAGGCTCCCAACATGTTTATGAGCTATACCTGCTTTGCTTCTAATGAAGACTTCCCAAAGCGGCCAATTCTTATAATTATCGTTCATATTAATTTAGCTAAAGTATTATGCTACAGCGGATTGTGTTTCTTTTTGTTTTGCTTTCTTTTCAGCATAAGCCATTGCTGCATCCCGAACCCATTCACCTTCGTCGTGGGCTTTTTGTCTTGCTGCAATTCTTTCTTTATTACATGGACCGTTACCATTAACCACATTCCAAAATTCATCCCAATTTATTTCACCGAAATCGTAATGTCCTGTTTCTTCGTTGAATTTAAGATTTGGGTCAGGAAGATTAACGTTGAGGATTTTCGCCTGTTCAGCGATCATATCAACAAACTTTTGTCTTAGCTCATCGTTGGTAAAACGTTTGATTCTCCAGTTCATAGATCTTGCAGTATGTGGTGAATCTTTGTCGTTTGGTCCGAACATCATTAAGCTAGGCCACCACCATCTGTCGATTGCGTCCTGGAGCATTTTTCGTTGACTATCAGTGCCTTTTGAAAGTGTTAAGAGAATTTCGAAGCCCTGACGTTGGTGAAAGCTTTCTTCTTTACATACTC
>JAHDHT010000075.1:14435-17528 GCA_020631175.1 Chitinophagales bacterium | reverse complement strand
CCGAACCAAAAGCTCCCTCGGCTACGCTCGGGAGAATTCGGACTTCGTTTTTACCACAATGGCGCTAAGGCGCAATGATATTTTGTAGGGGCGAATTAATTCGTCCCTACTTTTTTAGCAGACTCTACAATCTTTTGGAAAAATATTAACTATTGAATTGAAAATCAACCTCTTAAACCCCACTGAAAACTGAAAATCATTGGAAAGCAGAGAAAATTGTATAAACATTATAGTGTGAAAAATGTCATCTTTAAACAAGAAGAGCTCTCTAATCGGCAAACTATCTGATAGTTTAAAGGTTTTACACAACAAGCAACAGTATCTATTTACAATGAAATATTTATTACTCTCCTTATTAGTATTTTTCGTTTCTTTTAATGTTCAGGCGCAGAGTGATATCTATATTGTTGATGGATACGGCAATCTTTATACGATCAATCCCGCAACTTGCCAATCAACCTTAATTGGAAATACAGGACAAATAATAACTGATATTGCGATTAATCCTTTAGATGGACTCCTATATGGAATTGGAAATTATGGGGTCTTAATAATAATAGATACAAGCGATGCCTCAGTAACTGAATTGTCTACTGTAAATAACTATGGCTATACAGATTTACTTGGTATCAATGCTTTAACATTTGATGAAAATGGAAACTTATATGGAGCAACGAATTTTGATACACAAATTATTCAGATTGATATAAGCGATGGTTCAATAATTCAAACCTGGAACAATAATACCTATAATGCATCGGCCGGTGACTTAACTTTTTACGATGGCAACATGTATATGACTTCTTCCGGTGGAGCTCTTGTTCAATTTGATCCGAATGATTTTAGTCAGGCAGAAGTGGTTGGATTATTCGCTAATGGAGTTCTATTTTTTGGAATTAATACCTCAACTTACCTGGATAATTGTACGCCTGAAGTCTTCGCTTTTGCAGACAATGATGTTTACCTTTTAGATTCAAATAATTTATTAGATGCGACACTAATTTGCCCGGATATAGTAAACATCGTAATCTACGGTGCTGCTTCAATTAATGAAAACTTACCGATTAATTGTAATGAGAACCCATGTTATAATGTAAGTTATTTTGACCCAATTACATGCGAATGTGATTTTGATGAAATTACCTGTGCAAACGGTGCGACTACCGTTCTTCCGTGTGATGATGGAAATCCGGATACTATAAACGATACAGAAACAATTTTAGATTGCGATGGCTCCGTTTGTACACCCTGTGAAGGATTTACAGATACTGGATATGATTGTCCCATAGCGGCATTTAATACTATTCCGGATTTTTGCAATAATGATAATTCGGGTGGATTTGATTTAAGTACATTACAAACTAATCCGGATATAATTGGCATTTGGAATATTAACAATTTAAACGGATATCTTACCCCGATCGTTCTATTCGGAAATACAATGGATTATGGGGATGCTGATCCTGGTGCATATGAATTAGTTTTCACAATCGATGATCCTGGTCTTGATCCTAGCTGTGATGATACATTTACTTTTGAAATAATATTATCTGCAAGTTTTGAAAGCACAGAAAATCTAGCTGCCTGTGAAGGAGAAAGCGCTAATTTTAACGGTGATTTAATTCTTGCCGGCACAACAGAAATCTATAATCTTACAAGCATAAATGGATGCGACTCTACCATCACCGTTATTGTGGATGAATTAGCAAATTATTCCGAAAATATTGAACTCCAATCCTGCAATAACAATAGCATTCTTTTCGATGGAGTTCCGCTTTATATAGGTGATGTTCAGGATTTTAATTATTCAAATGCTGAAGGTTGTGACTCTATATTAACGGTAAGCGTTATAGCTGTAACTGAAATTACAAATACAGAAAATGTAGAAGTTTGTGATGGTGATAGCTATGATTACAATGGCACACTTATTCCATCCGGATCAAGTGAAAGTTTTACTCTTCAATCTACACAGGGTTGTGATAGTATTTTAACCATTGAAGTTAGCGGAATATTACCTGTTGAAGAAGATATAGCTTTAGAAGCTTGCCCGGGTGAAAGCATCGAATTTAACGGCCAGGATCTTTCTATAGGTGAAACGTTCACTCAGAATTTATTAACAGAAGAAGGATGTGATTCCATTATTAATGTTACCGTAAGCGCTGCACCAACGGTGAACATACAAGCCTTAACTCAGGTTACGGTAACAGAAGGACTATCAGAAGTATTAAATGTGCAAAGTGATGCGCAAGATCCCATGTACGAATGGACACCTACATCGGGCTTGTCTTGTTTAGATTGCAACAATCCGGTTATCAATCCGACTCAAGACATTGCCTATATGGTGACCGTTACAGATCAGGAAACAGGCTGTTCTGCCGAACATACTTTTTTAATAACAGTCACAGAACCGGTAATTAATGATTTATATGTTCCTAATGCATTTTCCCCCAATTCGGATGGAAATAACGATTTTCTACAGGCATTTGCCATTGGCGAATTAATTGATTTTGAAATGTACATCTATAATCGCTGGGGTGAATTAATGTTTTTCAGTAATGATATTACAGAATCCTGGGACGGCACATATAAAGGCAAAGAACAGGATTTAGGCGTATTTGTATTTTATGCGGTCGGCACCTTCGCGAATGATGTTCAAATTATAAGAAAGGGTAACGCAACATTGATCCGTTAAGTTAAACTCCATTATAGTATTTCTACATTTTTAAAATACTTGTATTAACTTAATAGGAGAATTACAACTATGAAAAACGTTCTACTTTTACTTTGCTCATTGATCTATTTTAATTGTCATGCGACATTTTCGATTGTTGCTGTTGATACAAACACAGGTGAAGTTGGCTCAGCAGGAGCAACTTGCCTGAACAATGGAGCTTCCATCATTAGTGGTTTGGTTCCCGGCGTTGGAGCAATGAATTCCCAATCTTTAGTTTGTACACCCGAAAATGTAAATTTGGTTAACGGGCTTGAGTTAATCGAAAATGGTACTTATGCTGATGATATTTTAACCTGGGTTTACGATAACGATGAATGCACTGCTGAAACCAATGAATTCCGTCAATATGGTGTTGCTTT
>JAHDHT010000075.1:12254-14335 GCA_020631175.1 Chitinophagales bacterium | reverse complement strand
GCATTTTTAAGAGTTGCTTGTCCTCCCGGTTCAATCGATTGCGAAGATTTAAATCTCGATGTGTTTTTTTTAGATCAGGGAGTTGAACCTATAGATACCCTTCAATCATTGTTTGACAGTTACTTTAACAATCCACCAGACCCTGCTCCTCTCAATAACGATTGTATAAATGCAACCTTATTAGATTTAAGTAATTCAGAAGCCAACTGTAACCCGATAACGGTCAACCTAAGAGGCGGAAGAGAATCTTTTGTTCCTTTGCAATCTTGTGATAAAAATATTACGCCAAGTGATGTCTGGTTTAAAATCACAACGCCTTCCACCCTACCTGAAAATGGAATTGTTGTTCAAGCTATGTACGATTCATCAGACCCGACAAACGTTCAGGATATAGGCTTTTCAATTTATGAAGCATGTAATGCGAGTGCAGATGTTTTAAGTTGTAAAGATACTGCCTCACCGGATAACTTCATTTTACTGGATAGTGAATGCCTGAATCCCGATACAGAATACTTTGTAAAAGTATGGTCGTCACAAAATTATTGGTATGAAGACGGAATCTTCGAATTGTGTGCATATTTACAGGAAGAAGAAAATTTTAATATTGTTTGGAAGGAAGAATTTAACGGTGGACTTAACGGATGGACGACCAACAGTATTTCAGGTGATCCGGCCCATTTATGGAATTGGAATGACGATGGTGTTTATGGAGGTCTGTTAAGAACAAATATTCAATCAGCTACAGAATGTAATGGCGTAATTGTAATGCATCCAGAATTTATTAAATCAGGTGGCATTTTAGATAACTTTTATGCGACTCCCTATGATTTAGTAAGTGCTGAAATAGTATCCATGAATATAGATCTAAGTAATACCTATTTACCACAGGTTCATTTCACACAACATTTCAGAGGCCTGAACGGAAATTTATTTGGTATCGCAAACATTCCATTTACAACAGCAAGAGGTGCTTTATTTAGTTATAGTATTGATGGAGGTAATTCATGGTCAGACTATATAGCAGTAAACGATAACTTATCCCCAAATGCCGAAAGCCCGGTAAATGACTTCAAAACCTTTGACTTAGCAAATGCATCAGGTTCTGACCAGGTACAAATAAGATTTAGTTTTGATGGTGATTTATATTATTGGGCAATCGATGATGTTTTCATTTCAGAAAGTGCTATTGAAGGATGTATTGATCCTTGTTTTGCAGAATACAACCCGGATGCTCAAATTGACAACGGTTCATGTATGGTGAGTTTGGAAGGATGTACAAATCCCTTTGCTTTAAACTATGTCGAAAATGTACCCGCAGGATGCGAAATCGATTGTGTCTTTGGTGATTCCGATAACGATGGAATTAATGACGATGAAGAAGATCCTAATTTTAATGGTGATCTCTCAGATGATGATACGGACGGAGATACAATTCCGAACTACCTGGATGATGATGATGATGGTGATGGAATATTAACTCAAAATGAAGACGTGAACAGCAATGGCGATTGGAATGATGATGATGCTGATAATGATGGAATACCAGATTATTTAGATATGGATATTGTAAGCAATATATATGCGAATACTGAACATTAAATAGAGCTTTATCCTGTGCCTGTAAATGATGTGCTTAACTGGAAAGCGAACTTCATTGCAGATAAAATCAGCATACACAATAACACAGGAAAATTGGTTCATTTCGAAGATAAACCACTTCAAAATCTTATTGACATTTCAGATTTGAATCCCGGCTTTTACTTTCTGAAATTTAATTTCAATAACGGTAAAATTGTTATCAAAAAATTAATCATACAATAGAAAGTTTATGCTAAAACTGTTCTTTTATCAGGATTGTGTTAAATTGAAGTAAAAGAATGCTAAATCCATCCAAATTTCAAGCATTATAAAGTAAAATCTTATAAGTTTGCGGATAATTATATCACCTAATACCTTAATTAAATGAGAAAACTCTACTTAAGCTTAATGGTGCTGGTTTCGATCCTATGTTTCAATCAGCAAAATCTTCAAGCTCAACAACCGGATAACTTAGGAAATGAATTCTGGCTAATGTTTAATGG
>JAHDHT010000075.1:8428-12154 GCA_020631175.1 Chitinophagales bacterium | reverse complement strand
ATGCACCAAATGACTGCATCTACAGATGGATTTATGGGAATTCCTGTTACCGAATTAGGAACAGAATATTATAACGTGTCTTATCTAACTGATAACTATTTATACGGATACTCGAATATTGGAAGTACTTTAGGAGTAGTTGCAACGGTTGACAATACTGTTTTAGAGATTACACCAAGCGTAGATGCTCAAACAAGACCTGCTGGTGTTCCTTTTAACATTACCTTAAATGCCGGAGAAACCTATCAGTTAATTTCACAGAATTATGGTTCAGCCGGTGATTTAACAGGTTCAAAAGTTACTTCAACCGAACCTGTTGGAATGTTCGGATCTCATGTATGTGCAAATGTACCGGCAAATGTTGTGGCTTGTGATCATTTAGTAGAAATGATTCCTCCAACCAATACCTGGGGAACACAATTCTTAACGGCTTCTTTAGAAACAAGAACAGGTGGCGATATCTTTCGTGTAGTTTCATCTGAAGATAATAATCAGGTTACTTTAAACGGTGGAGTTGTAGCTACTATTAATGAAGGTGAATTTTTAGAATTAGATTTAGCTTCTGATAGCTATAATGAAATTACGACAACAGAAGCTTCCTTATTAGCACAGTTTTCTAAAGGTTCGGATGCAGATGGCGCTAATGCTGATCCATTTATGATGATCATCCCTCCTTTCGAACAATACAGTGGAAACTTTATCTTCTCTACTCCTACGACAACATTTAATGAGAATTATGTAAATATCCTTACTCCGGCAAGTGGAGTTGGAAATATAGATATCAATGGTACTTTAATTCCTGCAGCTGATTTTGAAGCAATAGGAACCAGCGGCTTCTTCGGAACCCGTCAGGATTTACCAATGGGACTTTATGCGATTTCAGGTAATGTTCCTTTTGGCGCATTTGTATACGGTTACGAATATTTTGATTCTTATGGTTATCCGGCAAATCAGATTTATTCCTCTGTTGCAATAGTTGAAAATCTTGATATTAATCCTCCTTCAGCTACTGTTTCTACTGGTGATGAACACTGTTTTACCGTTACATTAACTGATCAGTATGGCAATGCAATCGAGAATGTTACTTTGACTATAGAAATTGATGGTGCTAATACTATTTATGATTTCGGTGTTACAGATGCGGACGGAATAATGACTTATTGTTATACAAGTTATGTGGAAGGAACAGATTCTATCTTAGTTACATTAGGTAATGACTTTGTTACTGCTTCAGTTGAATGGATATCTATTCCTTCTGGATGTACGGATGAATATGCCTGTAACTATGATCCGGATGCACAGGTTGACGACGGATCTTGCGAGTATGAATCTTGTGCTGACTGTGAAGGTGTTCCTAATGGTCCTGCTTTACCGGGTACTGCTTGTGATGATAATGATCCAACTACTTTAGATGATGTTTATCAGCAAGATTGTTCTTGTTCGGGTGAAGCAATTCCGGGTTGTACGGATGATTATGCCTGTAATTATAACCCTGATGCTACAGCTGATAACGGATCTTGCGAATATGAATCTTGTGCTGACTGTGAAGGTGTTCCTAACGGACCTGCTTTACCGGGTACTGATTGTGATGACAATGATCCTACTACTTTAAATGATGTTTATCTCGCTGATTGTACTTGTTCAGGTGAAGCAATTCCAGGATGTACAGATGATTATGCTTGTAACTATAATCCGGATGCTACTGCCGATGATGGATCATGTGAATATGAATCTTGTGCCGATTGTGAAGGTGTTCCTAATGGTCCTGCCCTTCCGGGTACTGCTTGTGATGACGGAAATGCGGCTACTTTAGATGATGAATATCAGGCAGATTGTTCTTGTGCAGGATTTACGATTCCTGGTTGTACAGATGATTATGCCTGTAACTATGATCCGGATGCTACCGCTGATGACGGATCTTGTGAATATGATTCTTGTGCCGATTGTGAAGGTGTTCCTAACGGAGATGCCTTACCAGGAACTGCATGTGATGATGGCGATGACACAACTACAAACGATACTTATAGTGCTGATTGTGATTGTATCGGTGAATTGTTAGGTTGTACTGAACCGGATGCTTGTAATTATAACCCGGACGCTATTGTAGATGATGGTACTTGTGATTTTGTAAGTTGTGCCGATTGTGAAGGCGTTCCATTCGGACCTGCTTTACCGGGTACTGCTTGTGATGATGGAAATGCAGATACTACAAATGATACTTATGATGCAGATTGTAACTGTATCGGTGAAATAATTCCTGGTTGTACAGATCCGGATGCCTTAAACTTCGATCCTGAAGCCAGCTTAAATGATGGATGTTGTATTTACGAATGTACTTCTGAAGAAGGTACCATTATGATTACATCAGGTGGTAGTTATGGAAATGAATCATTTATTTGTTTCGGCGATCAGGTAATAGTTGATGCAGACGATTTCTTATTGATCCCATGTCAATCCGTATACTATGTATATCATACAGCGGGACCAAACGTTACAGAGGCTGATTTACCTTTAGATCCTTCTGATGTAATTACACTAGGAAGTTTCTTCGTAAACGATACAGGAAAAGAAGAAATCTATGTTACCGCTTTCGGCGCTTTGAACGACGGTGAAGGTGGACCTGATTATGAAGATCCATGTATTACTGTCTCAAATACATTAACGATTCAGTTATTAGATCCAATCAGTGTTACTGTTGAAGAAGATTGTGATACTGATAGCGGTGAATTCACATATAACTTTGTATTAACAGGTGGATTACCGGAATGTGTTCCGGGTGCTACCTATACCGTTAATGGTGATTTCTGGAATGGTAATCCTGAAGCAGGAGAAACGATCACAGTCGGACCAATTACCGATGGTGAGTCTTATAATATGGATGTTGAAGATTCGAATGGATGTGCCTTTAGTTTCGGAAACAGCATTCAGTGTGAAAAATTACCGGTTGAATTAATCAGTTTGGAAGGAAGCGCTGAAGCAGAAGGGAATTTGATCAAATGGACTACCGCTTCTGAAATTGAGAATGATTATTTCACTTTATCTTCTTCACTGAATGGTGTTGATTTTGTTGAGATTGCAACAATATCAGGAAACGGTACTACTGCCAATGTAAACAATTATGCTCATTTAGACAGAAATGCTGAATCAGGCATTACGTATTACCAGTTGAAGCAAACTGACTTCGACGGTAGTAATGAAGTGATTGGAGTTGTTGCTATTGAAAGAGGTGAAGCTGTTTCTGCAGTTTCTATTTTCCCTAATCCGGTAGTTGATGTTATCAATATAACCGGTACAGTTGAAGCCATTACATTAAATGTATACGACTTAAACGGAAAGCTTGTTTATACTATAGCTGATACCCGAGAGCAAATTAATTTGAGCTCATTAAGTTCAGGTACCTATGTAATTGAAATTCTTGGAGACAGTTTCAGACAAACAGAACGCTTGATTAAATTATAAATCAGGCTTAAATGATATTTAAAAAGCTTTCACTTTTAAGTGGAAGCTTTTTTTTGTGTAAAAATTTATGTTATTTTTATGTTACCAAACTAAATGAGCTAATGAATATCAATTCTTTATAATCATTAGCCTATTCACTTTATAGAATTGTCTTTCTAATTCTCTTAGTTGGTAAAAAACTTTACTAAACCTAATCAGGGAAAACCTGAAAAACAGAATTATGAAAGACAAACTACTATTGTTCTGTGCATTTCTTTTCGTGAGCTT
>JAHDHT010000075.1:0-8328 GCA_020631175.1 Chitinophagales bacterium | reverse complement strand
GAACTACTAAACTTAATTAATCAATAAACTATGAAAAAATTATTGACATTATTCTTACTCGTTGGACTAAGTTTCGCCGGGTATGGCCAATGCCCTGCAGGCCAAACTGAAATTACCATAGAAATTTACCCGATTTCGTTTGGTAGTGAGGTTGGTTGGGAACTGGTTGATATAACAGCAAATACAGTTGTTGCATGCCGCCCATCCGGAACTTATGTAACCGGTCCCGGACCTGTTGTTGAAGGTCCCTTCTGTGTTACCGATGGAAATACTTTAGAGTTTACCGGTTACGATTCATTCGGTGACGACTGGAATGGAGGATATTTTAATGTAATAATCACAGAAGATGGTTCAGTAAACGGATGTGCCGCTCAGGATGGATGCTTATTAATTGAACGCGGAGGTGAAGATATCGATGTTGAGCCAGATGTAAATGTTGCAAGTTCGTGTGATGCTGCAGAACCTGAAGAGTTTGTAATTACTTTACCGGTATTCGCCTGTGATGCTACTCCAATTAATGGCTGCACCAATCCTTCCGACCCAAATTTCGACTCTTGCGCAACCATTGATGATGGTTCTTGTGTTTGCCTTATAACACAAAACGAAATTGCTGATGGAGCGACATTCGCTGCAAGTGATGCAGCAGTAATAGTTACTCCAGTAACAGCTGTCACGAATAATACAGTAACAGCAATTCAAACTCTAGATGGATCTTTTGATGGTGAGCATGGTCTTGGTCTATATCAAGGAACATTTGATGATGGAACTGTAATAGGTTTACCTCCCGCAGGTACAGGACTTTTTGGCACAGATACAGAAACTTCTATTGAGGGAAGTACTCCGGGGTCGAATGACATAAACACAGCTGGTAACTGGGGAAATCCTTCTGCAGTTGGTAATAGCTTTAGCTCGGCTGCTCTGGTTGATGGTGCTACTTATACTTTATTTATTGTTGATGATTTTGGCGATGGCTGGGATGGAAGTGATGCTGAACTAGTTGATTGTGAAGGTAATGTAATTATAGCTTCAATGGCTCCTTTTATCGATGCTATTGCCGCTGACGCTCAAGATGAATTAGCTTGGACTACCTTTGTATATAATGCACCGGCTACAACTGTAAATTGGACAGGAACGGGTGCGGTTACTAATGATCCGGACGGAACTCCAAACTCTGGTGATGAAACCTATAGTTTCGATCCGGCAATGGCCGGAGCAGATGGATGTGATCCGGTTGATGTAACACTTACCATGGAAACAACAGCTTGCGGAACCACTTGTTCAACTGAGGTAACAGTTACTGTTAACCCTGCTCCTATGATGGTCGCAATGGAATGTGATGGTGATCCTTGTACTACCGGTGATATGCAATCTCAAGCCGCTGACGGCACTGAATGTTCATGTACTCCGGGTACTGTAGATTTGGCTAGTTGTGATCCTGCTTGTACGACTACAAACTTTAATGTAGAATGTGATGGTGATCCGGGTACAGTGAATGATACTGAAATCGTTGCAGCTGACGGAAGTCAATGTAGTTGTATTCCGGGTGGAGTTAGCCCTCCGGTACCAGCAATTACATGTCCGCCTGTAACTTTAAATATCTGTGATGGAGACTATGATTGTATGATCATGGATAATAATCCGGTAACTGCAAATAATGGTGTAACAGACACTCCAATATTGACAGGTACAGCGGCATTTGCTACAGACAATAACGGAATTATAGATGTAAGTCAATTAACATCAGGCGTAACATACACCCTTACCTTAAACTATGAAGAAAACGGAACATTAGGTGTACCTGTAACATGTACATTTACGGCCGATGCCCCAAACCCGGCGGAAGGCGGTGCTTTCTAAGCATTTGTTCACTAAGAATACTAAAGGGACGTTCAGCTTTGAACGTCCCTTTTTTTATCCAATTAGTTCATTGTGGATGTTTAAATTTTGATTTGTTCAATCTTTTTTTGAAATTTAATCAAAACAATTCAACCGTTTAGCGGTTATAGAGATATGTTTAAATTCTGGGATGAAGATAAAATAAGAGAAATTGTGGAGCCTAACGCTTTTGGTGTCTGCACATACATTGGTAAAAAGATGGGTATCTCCTCATCTATCGTTAGATTATATTTCATCTATATCACTTTTATTACCTTCTGGTCTCCTATTCTAGTATATATATTTATAGCTTTCTGGATAAATGTAAAAGACTACATTAAGAGAAAAGTAAATCCGATCTGGAGCTAAGCAGATCTTAAGAATAAAACAGTCTTATCTGTTTACAATATCACTAAATCCTCTGGTAATTGATCTTATAATACCCTTTTCTTCAGGGTCATATTTCCAATTTGTATCGAATACTTTTAATACGTTTTCGTTCGATTCTTTACCGATTACAAGACAATGAAATTGTGTATTTTGATTTTGCTGATGATATTTAATACTGTTTTCAATATCTAAATCTAAACGGGACATTATAAAATCAGAAACCATCAAAATATCTGCATCAGCATAAGCATTAGTACCTAACTGACGTATTGCTTCTGTTAATGCCATTGTAGCATCTGTCCCTCCGTAAAAAGACATTTTCAAAAATGCAGCAATATCATCTATGCTATTTGCTATATCAAATAAATCGAGTGTTTGAATTCCGGTTGAAAAAATAATTAAAAAAGCTCTTCGGTTTTCATGCATTGCCATTTTTAAAATAGCCAGACTTAAAACCTTAGCAATCAGTTCAGGTGTACCATGCATACTTTCACTGGTATCAACGCAAATAATAAAAGGACCTTTTTCTTTTTCCCGAACTCTTTGATTTACTTCAACATAATGATCTTCACTTTTAACTAACTTTCGGTCTTCGAATTTGAAGGTTAATAATTTTTTATCCGCATATTTTTTTAAAAATAAATATTCAAGATCCGAATCACTCATTAACTGTACTTCTGAACTCAATAAGTTACTAAGTTCATCACTTTCTTTTACTCCGACTATTTCTGCTTTTCTGTCTTCATCTGTTTGCCATTGCTGACGGATGATTGTTTTTTTGAAGGTCTCTTCTTCCATTTCAATTTCAGCTTCGCGCATGCCACCTAATAAATCAGCAAGTGCTTTTACAGACTCCTCTTTTTCTAATAAAGATTCATAGTGCTGAATAATATTAAAAGAACTTTCCTGCCAAAGTTTCCTCGAAAAATCCCAGCCCAAATAATTAGAGATCGGATTGATGTAACTTTTGATTTTATTATACTCTTTAATTTTCTTTTCTAATAAATCAGTGTAATTGTTTTCTTCTTCTTCAAACTTTAAAAGTTGAAACTCCAGAATTTTAGCATAAAGCAAGGCATCCCATTGGGCCAGAATATCGTGGATAAACATTTCAATTTTTTCCTTCTCTTCTTGCGTATAATTTTCAGCAGATTGATGATTAATCAGTTGATCAAATTTACTTTTAAAAAACTGTGTGTCAATTTCTGATCGATGATATTGTTCTGACAAATATTTAATTAATGCAGGATAACGATGCAGGAAAGTGAAAAAAGGCGTAACAGACCAACCTTCTAAACGCAACTTTTCGTCAGCAAAAGGATTTTTAACCCTTACATTTTTATAAGCCTTTTTTAAGAAATATAAAATATCATGAATGATTTGATATTTTAAATGGATATTATCAGCAGTTAATTCAAATAAAGATTGAATACTAAAAATCCGATCAAGAGCCCCGGTAAAATAAATATAATACTGTTCATTTAATTCAGGTATTAGAAATCGATTAGTATCAAATTTATTGCGAATATACTGCACCAAATAAGTACGCATCCGCTTATTCAAAATATGACCGAATTCAATAAATCGATTATATTCCTTTTCAAGTTCTATTTCGTAATCAATCCGCATTTACTATCGTTAAGAATTTAAATAACGAAATTGTAATTTCTCCAGCTGCAATTGCAATTGCTTAAGCTGTTCTTCCACTTCCCTGTAATTCTTTTGGACAAGGGGAATGTATTCTTCAGAAACAAATAAATGTTTGTGCATTGTATTGAATGCTGCAGGAAAGCTATCTTTTAGCTTATCCAGTTGTGTATTTATATATTCACTTAGCTTAGCATGCTTTTCATCCCAGAATTTTTGCAAAACAGGATGTGGTTTTTTATCTATATACTCTACCTGATCCGTTATTCTTGTTTCAAGATGATAGATAGTGATATTCGAATCTCTATAGACATCTATAGAATGTTCTTTTCTTCCTTTAGCAACTTTTATACGATTAACTAAATTTTTCTCTTCATCGTAAAAATTAGTTACTTCCGGTTCATCCATTTTTAAAGTACGATACTGCTTAATACTGATAAAAACACCACTAAATTTATCTTCCTGTTTTTTCAGTTTAAAATACTCATCATAAAAAGGCATTAGTTCAGCAGAAGAGACTATATTTTTTACCCTAATCTCCTGATCAACATCTTCCGTAAATTCCTGTATCTCTCTTTTCAATGCTTGAAGATTTACAGCAATAGAAAATCCATGTTTTTCAATTGCAGCAGATATGATATCGATTATAACCTGGCAATGATCAGGGTGATTCCACAAACAATGCTTCATTAAAAAACAATCCATCAAATCAACATTGGAACGGCCATTTAAAAATGCGGAAGTTCTCAACAAACGAATTATTTTCTTCCAACGGCGGTCATGAATAACAATCGGACGGCCCGACTCCCCTATTCGCACATTGTGTTCTTCTATCTTTATTTTAATTAATTGAATCGTATTTAAAACTTCAGGCCCAATTTCGACTTGATTAATTTTTTCATAGAACTGATCTATTTCTTTATTCGAAATTTTTATCTCTTCAGGGATATTGTCTTTATAAAGGTCAGTTGTATCCGTTATCATATGGATAAAGTCCTTCATCTTCCTGATGTTGCCCATTTCCAATCGAATTAAAAATCGATCCCATATGGGTGCTAAGTTTGCATTTTGAGTTGGCAGTTCATTAGATGCTGTAATAATACCATGAATATTAACTTTCAAATCTTCATCTCCATTACGATAAATTTTTTCATTTAAAATGGTAAGTAATGCATTTTGAATGGCAGGACCTGCTTTCCAGATTTCATCCAAAAAAACAATATTAGCACCAGGCAAATAACGATCGGTTAACCGTTCATACTTATCCTGATCTTTTAACTTCTGTATTGATATTGGACCAAATACTTCATCTGGGGTGCTAAATTTACTCATCAGATATTCGAAAGAAACACCATCGAGAAAAGCAAATTTCAATCGTCTTGCCACTAAGCTTTTTCCAACTCCCGGAGGCCCCAATAAAAAAATGCTTTCTCCGGCCATGGCACTTAAGAATGCAAGATTCACAGCTGCCTGTTTTTCGTAAAGTCCTTCACTTAAATGCGACAATAAAGCCTTTGTACGATTGTAAATTTCAGATTGAGTTTCGATGTCTTTACTCATATAAAATACAAGGTTTTTAAGGGCAAAAAGTTCTGTTTTTTACTGCTTTTACCATGGAGAACACGGATACTTAAATTCGGGTTTGTTTTCACCGCAAGGACGCAAAGGCGCAAAGATATTTGAGTAAAGCCGAAGCTGTGATGAGTCTTTTTGTTTAAATCTTCGGCACATTGAGCATTCACTTTTTGATTGGCTTTTTATTTTTCGAAACGGAAGTTCCCTCGACTTCGCTCGGGAGAATTCGGTTTTTCATTGTTCAGTAGCACGGTATTTTGTAGCACAGTAATTTAGCGTTTTTTTAGTCTTCTTTTTTCGAATAGTCTTGAACTTATAAATGTTTACACCTTTTAAGAGAGCTTCGATCTTTCGACAAGCTCAAGACAGGTCATTGCGTTCTTGGAGCATTCTGTCCTTCCTTGTTAGGAAGGATTTTCACTGAAACAGATTTGCACTTGAGTTTGAATTTGACGTTTGAATTTTCTTGGCATTTTATACTTGAATCTAAACTCGCACTCGCAGCAGAGATTGCAGCGATACCCTCTGTTTTCAAAAATGTATGAAGCTGCTTTTGCGAAGGCTGACGAA
The DNA here is from genome assembly GCA_020631175.1 of Chitinophagales bacterium. Classification (GTDB taxonomy): domain Bacteria; phylum Bacteroidota; class Bacteroidia; order Chitinophagales; family JAHDHT01; genus JAHDHT01. Next base: position 2,271 of record JAHDHT010000075.1, on the reverse strand, counting down.
GGAAGACCAGCAAAAGTTTAGCTGAATTATTTTTGAAAACAGTGCGTACAAGCGGAAAGCTCGGTACCGGTTTTAGAAATATGACATTATTTTCAAATCAAGGATTTTTTCGTTCGATATAGATGCTTTAGAAAATGGTGGCAGGTAGCTGCCCAAACAAAAAAGGATGAATTAAATATTCTTGTTATATTGATTTACAAACCCAACCATTGGCAAAAGAAAAACGAATAGCATTTCGGGATCAGACGCCCGAGCAACAGGCGCAGACTTTAAAATTTAATAAAGTAATCTATGATGAGTACTTTGATGAGAAGTACCTGAAGTTATTGGTAGATAAATTTATTGCGCTGATAGATCAGGCTTATTTCAGATCGCGATTTATTGATTTTGATGATGTACCGCTTCGAAATCCGGATGAAGCTCCGATTATTTTTTATTCTAATCATAGCGGAATGGCATTTCCCTGGGATGGGATGGTGATGTGCGCGAGCTTGTACCAACGGTACGACTATAAGCTTGGGCATTTTTTACGTCCGCTCGCTGCTCCTGCCCTTTCTTATTCTAATCTGATGAATCCATTTATGATCAAGCATATCTGGAAACGGGTTGGTGCGGTAGATGCCACCTTCAAGAATTTTGAAACGATGATGCAGTATCCGGATTCTCATCTCATGCTTTATCCTGAAGGTGTTCCGGGTATCGGAAAAGGTTTTAATAAGCGCTATCAAACGCAGCGTTTTGCAACGAGTTTTATCAGACTTGCCTGTAAATACAAAGCTCCGATATGTCCTATCTGGACCGTTAATGGGGAGTTTATAAATCCTTATACGTACAGCATACCGGCTATCAATAAGTTTAGTCAGAAACTGGGAATTCCCTTTCTTCCGATTGGACTTTTGCTACCTTTTCTGCTGATTTTTCCTTGGATGTTTTATTATGCATGGCCGGCACGACTGACTTATGTAAAAGGTAAGATTTACAAACCCTGGGAACTGGTAGGCAAAGAACCGGAAGATGTAACAGAAGAAGATATCAAAGAGATCACTAAAATAGTACATGCAGATTTTCAGGAAGGATTAACAAAGCATGTTAAAGTATATGGTCAGCGAGGTATTCAGTGGAAGCATTTCTGGAAAACAGCCTTGTTAAAACAACATATGTACCCTTTGAATATGCCATTCGGATGGCCCGCTTTTTTTGCAGAGTTTGAACGTCGTTTTAAGCTGTACAAAGGTGAGCATTTTACGATGGAAACGGGTTGGCTGGCCTGGTTTAAATATCTCTTGAAAAACCCTTTCTTTTTCTTCTTTTACATTCCCATTTTAGGATGGATTCCGCTAGCGATTAAAGGATTTAGAAAAGCAAAGTGATTCTCCTTATTGCCATTGAGAATTTGTACTTTTGAGCCTTATGACACCTGAAATCATCATATTTGATTTTGGTTCTCAATACACTCAGTTGATCGCCCGTAGAATACGTGAACTGAATGTATATTGCGAGATACATCCATTTAACAAGATACCGTCTTATATCGATCAGGCTAAAGGTGTTATTCTTAGTGGTTCTCCTTTTTCTGTCAATGATCCAAAAGCTTTAGAATTTAATCTTTCTGCCGTTCCGGAAGAAATCCCTGTTCTTGGTATTTGTTATGGTGCGCAATATATCGCAGCCCGTAACGGAGGATCGGTAGCGAAAAGTGATCATCGTGAATATGGTCGTGCTGAACTGAAGGTTTTAGCTAAAGAAGATGCCTTATTTAAGAGCTTAAGTGATGCATCACCGGTTTGGATGTCGCATGGCGATACAATTATGTCTTTACCGGCTTCTGCCGAAGTGATTGCCTGTACAAACAGCATTCAAAATGCTGCTTATAAACTATCAGGGTTGAGAAAAAGCGTTGTTTACGGCATACAATTCCACCCGGAGGTGACACATTCTGAAGAAGGGAGTAAATTACTCTCTAATTTCACTTTCGGACTATGCAATTGCGAAGGAAACTGGTCTTCGGAACAGTTTATTGAAGCAACCGTTCAGTCAATTCGCGAACAGGTTGGTAAAGACAGAGTTATCATGGGTATTTCTGGTGGAGTAGATTCTTCAGTTGCTGCTACTTTGATTCATAAAGCGATCGGCAATCAGCTAAGCGGAATTTTTGTAGATAATGGTTTGTTAAGGAAGGATGAATTTTCTTCAGTCTTGGAAATGTATAAAGATCTTGGATTGAATGTTAAAGGTGTTGATGCATCTCAGGAATTTTACGAAGAATTGAAG
>JAHDHT010000074.1:12138-17544 GCA_020631175.1 Chitinophagales bacterium | reverse complement strand
GAGTTTTGAAATTGAAATAACTGATCTTGATGATGCAGGTTTTGAATATGCCGAAACGATTTGCATTGAAGAAGAAACAGTTTTGCCTTTATTTGTAAATAACCCGGATGGAAACTTTTCATCACCGGATAATATTTCAATTAATCCTTCAACAGGTGAAATTGATGTAACAAGTTTAAGTGCAAACAATACATATGTAATTGAATATACTACTAATGGCTTATGCTCCAACTCCTCCAGCTTCTCAATAACTGTTGAAGCACCGGAACAATTAAATTTAGCATATGATCAAAATACATATTGTCCTGGAGAAACTCCTCAGCTTCAAAATAATTTAACAGGAGGAATTTTCAGTATTGATAATGGAGCGCTTATCAATCCTATTGATGGAAGTATTGATACTGGAAGCCTTGAAGCCGGACAGACGTATACCGTTCAATATGCCGGAATTGGAAATTGCCCGGGCGAAAGCTCATTTACATTTAATATTCCCGAAACTCCAATACCTGATTTTCAGTTTGATGCTGTTAACTGTATCAATGATATAATAGAGATTAATTATTCAGGTGATGCATTAAATGCAGATCAAAATTTGATCTGGAATTTTAATTCGGCTGAAGTTCTTTCAGGAAATGGAAATGGTCCATTTGAAATCAGCTACCCTCAATCTGGTATTTATACAATTGATTGTAGTATTAATGGCGGTGAATGTAATGGAAGTATAATTTCATATGAAGTAGAAATTACTGATTTACAAATTGTAACCGAAGATGAATATGTAGTCAACTATGGAGAAACCATACAATTAAACATTGGTCATTCAGGCGGAGCTGAAACAGTGTTTAACTGGATAAGCACTGATACTTCAATTGACTGCACCAATTGTGAAAGTCCATTTGCTCAGCCAACTCAAGATGGCATTTATATTATCGAACTGTATGATGCGGAAAGTGGTTGTGCTGTTTCTGATAGTATGCGAGTACTTGTTGAATATCAGGATATCTATATTCCAAACGCTTTCACTCCGGATCAGGATGGATTAAATGATCGTTTCAATATTTTAAATACTGAAGCTTTATTAGATTTTAATCTGATAATTTATAATCGCTGGGGCGAACGCTTATTTTTCACTTCTGATTTATCTACCATGTGGGATGGAACTTATAAAGGTATAGATCAGGAACCGGGCGTTTATGTATGGCACATTCAATACACACTTCAGAATGGTGAACGATTTGAGCAAAAAGGGAATGTTACCTTGATAAGATAAATTAGGGTTTAGATTAGATTTTTACTTTTTAAAGCAACACATATTTCATCGTAACCAATTACTTGGATTGCCTGAAAACCATATCGCATAGCTGCCTCAACGTTTTCCTCTTTATCATCCAAAAACAAAATCTCTTCTGCAGGGCAATTTAACTGTTCATGCGTTAATTTATATATTTCATTTTCCGGCTTTGAATAAAGTAATTCATGCGAGCAATATACTTTTTCGAACAAGCTCAATAAATCTTTATATCTGTTTTGCCATTCCTGTTGATGCGTAATGTTGGTATTTGACAATCCTGCTATTCTGTAATTTGATTTGACTTGTAATAAAAGATTTTTCATTTGGGGATGTTCTTCTTCATAGATTGAATTCCACCATTTATAAAAATCCGAATAGCTTAGATTCAATGACCAATACGCATTTACAAACTTGAGAAAATCTTGTTCATCAATTTTCCCTTTTTCAAACGCTATAAATTCGCTTTGTTTATAAAACAATTTGAAATGCTGTTCAGAATAAATCTTAGAATTATCTCTTACAAAAGCATTTATTCTTGAAAAATTAATAGGAAAGAGAACATTTCCTAAATCAAATAATATAAGATTAATAGAATTTATCATTCATTTAAATGAGGGTACAAATGATTTAAATCCAATTCATTTATAGACTTGATTTTCATGTCAGCCTGATCGTGATCCTGGCCTGCGTTTTCATATGCACCTGAATAAGCAATACATCTCATTCCAGCTTCTTTTGCTGCAGTGATCCCATGCTTACTGTCTTCGATAACCCAGCAGTCTTTCGGACTTCTTTCAATTTTATCTGCTGCTAACAAATAAATAGCAGGATCGGGTTTAGCCCTTTCTACATCATCAGCAGAAACGATTGCATCAAAATAGTTTGTGATTTTGAATTTATTTAAGATTAGATTAATTCGATTACGATCTGCACTTGATGCAACAGCAATTGTAATGGATGCCTTTTTAAGTTTTGCGATTAACTCAAGTATACCCGGTTCCGGAAATAAACTATCATTGGTGATAATCTCATTATTAACTCGAGAGAGCAAAGCTTCATTGTATTCTAATGGTTCACCGGGTAAATTATAGTCCTTCTTGATATGTGTCCAGATTTCCAGATCATCAAGACCTCTTAGCTTATCTATGTAATCATGAGGAAGTTCAAAATTATGCTCTTCAGCGAATACTTTAAAATGCTTATCAAAGATGGGTTCACTATTAATGATCACTCCATCCATATCGAAAATAAAACCCTTATCCACCTTTCAATTTTGTTTTGTATCCCATTCCATCAAGGATTTCTTTTATCTTATTTCGTTTATCTCCCTGAATGATTATATATCCATCCTTCACATTCCCTCCTACTCCACATTTAGTTTTAAGTGTTTTACCTAAATCCTTTAGATCATCTGTTGAACCGATAAATCCTTCTACAATTGTAGCTTCCTTACCACCTCTATTCTTTCGGTCTCTGCTTATATATAGCAACTGTTCTTCCGGAGCTAATGTATCCTGCTCTTCATTTTCATGATACGAATATTCAAAATCAGGATCAGTTGAATAGACTGTACCTTTCCTATTTCGTTTGCTTTTCTTAGCCATGACTCAAATATAAGAAGTAGGGTCGAATTAATTCGCTACTGTTGTTTTCCTTAATAAATCGTGATTTGATATTAATCGAACTTATAAAAGTTTGAATAAGTTCGGCTATTTAGAAAGTAAAAGGGCGAATGAATTCGATCCTACAAAAAAAGCCCGATGCAATGCATCGGGCTTTTCAGTTTTATGATTTACTAAGGATTACTCCTTAACAAACTTCTTAGTTACAATATCATCACCTCTTACGATGGTTACAGTGTAAACACCTGCAGCAAATGATGTGATATCAAGATCAACCGAGTTCATACCTGCAGTTGCAAGCTCAGTTCTATCAGCCATTAATTGACCGAGAGCGTTGTGAACAAGAATTGAAATCTCGCTATCATTATCCATGCTGTAGATAACGCTGATATCATTTACGGCCGGATTCGGCATTAACTCAGTGATTTCGATTGCGCTATCACCTCTGTATAATGTTACGATTCCTACTTCAACGGTAGTACCGTCGAAATCTGTTTGCCATAATTTGTAGTATGATACACCCATTGGAGCTTCTTTATCTAAGAACTCGTAAGCCTGAGGAGTACTTGTAGTACCGGCACCTGCCTGCTCGTTCAAGAATTCGAAGTTGATACCATCGATAGAACGCTCTAATGTGAAGTAATCGTTATTGATCTCAGTTGCAGTTACCCACTTTAATAAGTTACCCTCTGCAATGGCTTCACCAGTGTAAGAGATTAACTCGATAGGTAATTTCTCACATTGTACCGGAGCACTTGTGTAAGAAGTAGAACAACCTTTGTCGTCATCATTAACAGTAATAGTATAAGTACTACCATCAGAGATTGGACCGAATGTGTAAGTCTGACCAGCTTGTGTTGCCGGGTTAACATAGTCACCAGAAACATCATATGCATGAGTGCTTGTATAAGCAGGACCACCACCTGTGATCGTGAACTCAACCATGAAGTCACCTGTAACTCCGTTACACATTTCCTGAGATGAGATTACAACCGGATCTAACAATACAACAGGAGCACAATTCGAGATGAATGTACAATCATCAGAAAGATCAGGTAATCCATTCGCACCAGGAGTACCAACTACTGCTGAAACTGAAAGCTCAACATTTGTAGGTAATGTTCCATTGTTTGTGAATGTACCAGTATTGCTGATATCGTAGATAGTACCAATTGTGTTGTTATCACAGCTATGTAATACATATGTAAGTACAGAACCATTGTCAACATTAGCACCTGCAGAACTGAAGTTCTGGAAGTCACCAGCACATAAGAATGTTACAGCTGATGGTAATGTACCGGCAGCGTTACCACATGTTGGAGGAGGAGTACAATCGATCACTGTGTAAGGAAGACCCGTTACATCAAGTGAACCACAGATAGCACCACCACCTTGTAGTAATAATCCGTTAACATCAAATCCTGTTGTTACACCTGGAACTACGATTGATAGATCAAGTGTAGCAGGATCGTATACTAATGTATGAATAGTGTAATCACCTTCAGCAAGAGGACCGAATGATGGAGAGTTATTAACTGCCTCAATCACAAGACCTGTACCTGAAGTCAATACATATAATGTATTAAATCCAGCTGGAACTTCAGGAGCAACTAATGTAGTCGCGTCAAGAAGATCTGTAGTACAAACCGAAGGACCTGATCCGTAAGTTAATGTACCTGCATCAGATGCACATGCTGGTGGGTAGTAACAAGGACCACAAGCATTTGCTACAGGAGCTGTGTAACCACCATTAGATACAAATCCAGCGAATCCAACAACTTCTTCATGCCAGAAGATTAACTCATACATACCAGGAACTAATTCTGTGAATGTTAATACAGAAGTAACTGTGTTACCTGCATTATCATAGATAGCTCCGTCTGTTAAGTTACCAGCGTCTAAAGTCCAGGTATCACCTGCAGGACCAGTAATCGTAATGGTTTCTTCCATGTATAAGATACCATTTGCGAAGTAGTTATCCGGGTTACCACAAGCACATGGATCATCAATCATAAATGATTCTTCACAGTTGTATGGTACTGTCTGAGAACCTGAAGCAGCTAAGCAGCTTGCAGAAGCAGAGAAGTACTCATAGTTGAATGTCCAATCACCGTATTCACCAGGGTATGAACCTGCTGAAACTGATGTTCCAACATTATCTCCGTTATCATCAACGAAATATACATATGGTGCCATATCGCCAGTCAAACAAGACGGATCGATAGAAGCAGTTGCCATACATTCGTTATCTGCAATAGTTACAGTTACAAACTGATCGATGTTAGAAGGATATACCGTGATATCTTCAGAGAAGATAGCAGTAGTGATATTAGTACAAGTACCGAATACCTCAATTGTATATGTATAAGTCGCAGGAGCACATTCATCATTTGTTACTGTTAATGCAGCAGAGAACATACCTGAACCGTCACCCGTCATTGTTGCTGTTTGTCCGTCATCACCAGTAATAGTGATTTCAGTAAATGGCTCAGC
>JAHDHT010000074.1:3409-12038 GCA_020631175.1 Chitinophagales bacterium | reverse complement strand
GATACAGAGTAAGGTCCACCGTCACCACCTGAAGGCACAACTGATACCGGAATAGTTCCGTCGATTGGAGAACAGATATCGTATCCGCTCACATCAGCAGTTAATTCTTCATAGATAGTATATGTAACTGTAGAAGCCATGCTCTCACAAACGTTACCGTCAGGAGTGGTTACTAATTCAGTTACAGAGATTACGAATGTACCAGGAGTAGTCGAGCTTAATCCAAGATCAGCAGGAGAACAAGAACCAGCACCTGCACAAGCAGCGATTAGGTTACCTGCAGCATCGTAGAAGTTATAAGTACCTCCACCAGCTGTGATACCTGCGCCAAGATCATCACCGTAACAGAACGGATCAACCTGAGACAAGTTAGGAGCTTGTAAGAAGTCAACTACAGTTATGATTTGCTGACATTGAGTTGCATTACCATACTCATCTTCAACTGTGTAGTTTCTGATGATTGTGGTAGTAGCACCGATTTGAGTTGTAATATCATTAACTGTTATTACAAGATCACCGGCAGCAGTACAGTTATCAGTTGCAGCGATAGCGGCAGGAGCCGGTACCTCATCACAACTGAAGATATCGATATCATCCGGACAGTTAACAAGAGGAGCTTCATCATCAGTTACTGTTACATAGAATGTACAGCTTGAAGAATTACCAGCCTCATCAGTTACTGTATAAGTTACCGGAGTAGTTCCGATTGGATAGCTTCCTGAAGCGTCAGCAGTATTATTCCAATCGTTAGTGATTGTTAAGTTAGCAGCTGAAGTACAGTTATCAGAAGCAGTCAATGGTAAGCTTAATGAAGCAGTACACTGAGCAGCATCTGTAGTTACTGTTACATCACCAGGACAAGTGATTACCGGAGCAACCTCATCAACAGTGATGATTAACGAGTAAGCATTTGTACATCCGCTTGAAGAATTCACAACATAAGTTACTGTGTATTCACCAGCCATTCCCATTTGGAAAGTACCAGGACCACCGTTACCAGGATCAACAACACCAGCACCTGTGAAGTAACCACCCGGAGTATCCGGAGTTAATGTTACTGCTTCACCAAGACATGGAGCCATATTAGAAACTGTGAAGTTTGCACTTACGCTAGTTCCATCTTCGATAACAATGTTCTGAGTATAAGATGCTGTACACTCACCTGCAGCTATTGAACCACAAGCATCGTAAGCGATAGACTCAGTAACAGAAAGTACAACGTCATCCGTACCTGTAATTTGGATTGTTCCTGTAGCAGGATCAATTACAGTTGCACTACCACCAACTACTGTCCATGTTGCAGTTGCATTAGGACTAGATGGAGTGTATACCGGAGTATATGTCTGATTCGGATCGTTCGCTGAGTAACATACCTGATCTTGTACGAAGAATATAGGATCCGGCTGCTCAGGAACTAAGATGAATGCAGTTTGAGAATCGTAACAAGCACCTGCCTGATCAGCGTTAGCGAAAGAACTTACAGTGTAAGTGATTTCGTAACAACCAGGAGCACTGTATACGAATACGCTACCACCTGCAACACCATCACCAGAGAACGTACCACCTGTTGTAGTAGAACCAGTGAATAATGCTGTTAAGCTGATATTACCAGAAGCAGGAGCATTACAGTTGAATGCGAAGTCTGCGATAGTAGCATCAACAGCAGGATAAACCTCGATAGTTGCGAATGTAGTTGAAGTACAAGATCCGAATCCTACTGTGTGCGTGATTGCATATAAGCCATCACCACCATGCATCATTGGATCAAATGTAGCACCACCATCAGCATTTGTAGTTAATACTGTAGCAATACCGAACTGGTTAATTACAGACCACTGAGAAACATCTTCTACAGTAAGACCATAGTTATTTAATAATCCAGCTGCGATATCAGCAGTAAGGTTAGCATCCATTATTGTTAAATCAACAGTCTGATCTTCACAGATTTCAGTTGGAGCATCAAATAATGCACTGTATTCAGGGAAGATTGTGATTAACTCTTCGTGGAAGATTGTACAAATTGGGTTACCTGCAGAATCATAAGTATCTAATTGATACTGAACGGTAACAACACCATAGAAACCTGCATCTGGTGTAAAGACACCATTTGCATCTACAGTACCTCCACCGCTTACTACGCTGAATCCACCTTCTACATTGTTTGCTCCAGGAGCATCCATTACAGAATCGTTAAGATCATCAGCATCTAAAGTAACAGCAGCACCAGAAGCAGCATCGATTACAGAGATATACTGAGTTAAATCAACTGAGTTGAAGTTACAGATCTCAGGAACGTCAAGTGTTACTTGATAAGATTCGAGAACTGTTAATGTAGCAGTATCAGAAGCTTCACAAGCTGTTGTAGGACCTACGATGTAAACTACTTCGTATGTACCAGGATCAAGTGTTACTTCATTACCTGCAACTGCAGTACCATCAACATAGAAGAATCCACCAGGAGTAGTACCGAAGTTAGTACCACCATCAGCAGGTACATACATACCTGTTAAGTTGATTGGAGATTCACAAGTTTCAAGATCTGCGATATCAGGATGTACTTCACCTAAGAAGAATAAGTCTTGATCATCAGAATCAGAACAGAAGCTATCTGCAGATCCACAATGAACTGTTAATTCTAAGTTGAAGTTTCCAAGTAATTCTTCACCGGCTGCGTCAAGAACGCCAACACCTGGTTCAGAAAGTACTTGCCAATCAACGATGATATATGGAGCATTTGGAGCACAAGCTAAAGCCGGATCGTAATCTGCATCCATTGGGTAAACGATATCTACACCTTCTACTTCAACCGGAGCTGTACCTAAATCAGTAGGACAACCAGGATTCTGAAGATCAGGAATACCATCTACAGGATTCGTGTCAGAGCTGATTAAGTTTATAGAGTTAGCATTTGTAAATACTAAGTCGTAAGTACAATTTGGCCACTCACAGTATTCATCTAAACAAATGATAGACTGCTCTTCAGGACAGATACCCGGGCTATCAGGAATAGCAAGAGTAACTTCTGGAGCTTTAGTAACCTGAACATATCTTACGATAGTGTTCGGAGGACAAGTCTCACATACCTGAGTAGTGTACTCAACTGGTATGATTAATCGCTTAGGATTATTCAACATTGATGGATATGGCTCATTTGGATTAGGTAATCCAACAAGGTCATTACCAGTAGATGTTGGAGCAGTATAACCAAAGTCATTTCCTGTTAAGGCACCGAAGTCAGCTTCAAGACCTTCACAGATAGTTTGAAGAACTGCATAGTCATCACCATTTTGGATTACGTAATCACAGAATGGAGCAGGAACTACCCAATCACCTTCAGGAACTTCACAAGTTGCAGCACCAGAGTTAGCATCTGCAGGATAAGTTCCGAAAGCATCTACAGGAATTGTATAAGGCTCGAAGAAGCAAGCTAATTCTTCAGCAGTGAAGTATTGCTTATCATCATCGATACATCCTAATTTCAATAGACCATCTTCACCATCTTCAGTGTAGCTTACGTCAGAGTTCGGTACGTGATCTCTGCTAATCTTAAGTGTCTGACAAGCCTGGTATTCACCATCACCGTCACAGTCACCTTCACACTTGTTAATAGTATGACAGATTTCAAACTCGTAAGTTCTGTCATCACAAGCAGGAGGAACTAACTGGTTAAGATCAAGAGTTACATCCCAACAAATTGGATCGTATCCGGCAGCAGGAGTAATTGCTGTAACAGCATTACCTGCTAAATCAGTAATCTGAACTGGAGTCTGGTCTGCAGAAGGAGCAACTGTAAATACTGATGAGAAGTCAGTTAACCAATCTGGTAAACCAGTTACAACAGTAGAACCGTCATCACAAGAAATATCCGTCCAACGTAAAGTGAAACCGAAGTCTTCCGGTCCATCGTTTGGACAGTATAATGTGCTTTCAGCAGAAACATCTTCTTTGTAGTTATAGATAGTCATGTTGTGCATTACCATCATGATGTCAGTAACATCATCAAGTGTATTTGCAGCAAATGCCCATGAGAATACAGAAGGAGCATTACAGTTATTTCCGAAGAAATCATCAAGGAATGCTTGCTTACCACCATACATAGCGTAGATATCAGCTGCATCTAATTGTAAGATGAAGTAATCATTTGTTCCGATATCAGCACCATCTGAACAGTATTCAGAAGTAGGCGCAGGAAGAGGAACACCAGCTAATGGATCGTATCCGGCGATTACCGCAGGATCTGTATTGTTATACATGTATAAATCCGGATCGAATGTGTAAGGACAACCTGGAACATCAGCAGCGATATCACCGATAACAGCAGTTCTACCACCCTGACGTGGGTTCTGTGGACACTCGTCGTTCATTACATACATTAAGTTGTATTCATCACCCGTCATACCATAAGTAGCAGGGTTGAATGCAGGCCATCCTGAAGGAGGCGTGAATGCAGAACTTGGATTAGAAGTACCGTAGAATGAGTGACCCCAGTGATCACCACCTAACATATCGAAATCTTCATCGATCGTACCAACACCGCCCTGAGGACCATCAGCACAAACATCGCCTGCGCCATAGATACCAGGATTAGTGTTAACGTAGATTAACTGGATGTACCAATCATCATCTACAGTAGCGTTAGGATATACAGTATTCTGAGGGATAGAGATTTGAAGTACATCACCTCTTACAGCTGCACCAAATCCTATATCATTACTTACGTTACAGATTGCATCTGATAATGGTCCTACTTCGATGATCTCAGGACATACACTTCTTAGTGTAGGCATAGAGTTCGCAGCGAAATCAGGATCAGAAGTACAGTATGCAGGATCTAAAGGATCACCGTTGTTTGCATCAGAGAATTCAACACAATCATCAGTAGCGCAAGAGTAGTTCGCATCAATTGTAACTGTTGCAGAAGCATCAGGACAACATCCATCTGAACCGGCAGTATATACAAACACACCATCAACTTGAATCTCATCACCTGAAGGACCTGTAGCAGTAGTTGCAGCATCTAAATCAGCACAAGTTAATTCAGCAGGATTAGCAACAGGAGCACCATTTAATGTCCATGTTCCAGGAGCATTAGCCGGTAAGCCGGCTAAACCGAGTAAGTTGATTGTACCACCTTCGATACACTCACCCCAAACAACATCTGTAAATGCAGTAGGCTGAGGACAAAGATCGATTACAGTCATTCCTGTATCAATAGTACAAGGTTCCTGACCTACAACGTAAGTGATGTATAATTTAGTAGGATCATCTAACCAAGTGAAATCATAGTTTGGATAATTCGCATCATTAGGATCGAATGTTCCGTTCATGTTTTCATCGTTAGGATCCATTGTAGTTCCAAGATCAGCATCTTCAGGACACTGAATGTAGAAATCACCACATACAGTTGTTACACCTTCAGGAGCATTATCGATTGGATAATAGAATAATGTAGTTAAGTCGATTACACCGTCAGCAACACAGATTTCGCCATCTTTCAATGGAGCGTTACCTGCAGGGATAACGAAGATGTTATCTTCTGCTAATGCGATACAACCACTATTTGCTCCAATTTCAGAAGGATCAGCTATTCCGTTTCCGTTAGCATCTTCGAAATCGAAGTATGTCATTCTTATTGTTAAAGTAACCTCTTTCGGTACACCTTCTAAGTTAACTGTTGCACAATCGCAAGTGTAACCTGCAGTTGAAGGACCAGAAGCATCATCGGTACCAACACATCCACTTAAGTCGATTACGTCGGCGTAGAAGAAGTCGATTCCTACATCAGGAACACCATTGTTGTTAGCATCCACATATAATGAATCAGGATCATAGCTACCATTAACAGCAACTACTTCGAAGCTAACTTCACCCGGCTCTAATACACCGTCAAGATCAACTTCAACACCTGGTAAACTTACATCTTCGATAGAAGAGAAGTCGTAGATACAAATCGGATCTGCATCAGAACAGTACTCATCTTCAGGGAAGTCTAAGAATACATCGTGACCACCTGTGATATATAATGTAGCCTGATCTTCATCATAGCAATCATCCATTCCTTCCATACACATTTCAACTGCAGCAGTTGTCGCATCATCACAACATAATGGATCACCAACTGTGTAAAGAACATCGATTACCATATCAGTAGCATCCTGTGCTAAGTTAGACTGATAAACAAGTGTTACACCGTTTGCTAAGATTGCAACATCAGCAGTAGTTAAGTTCACTGTGTTACCATTAGGATCAGTTGCAGTACCTACGTAACCGTCACCATCAGGATCAAGTGTGAATGTACCACCACCTGTTGTTGTACCAGTGAACATGATTCCAAGATCAATATTCTGAGAAGTAGAACTACAGATTGTCTGATCTTCGATATCAGCATCTACGATAGGCTTAACTTCGATCTGAGCTACACAAGTAGTCTGACAGTTGTCATAACCTAAGAAGTGTGTAATAGTATATGTACCAGGGCCTACACCTGGATCGAATGTAGCATCACCTGAACCATCACCCACTAATGGTAATGTGGTTGTTACACCATCAGGACCAACAACATTCCAGATAGAGATTTCAGATTCCATCTGACCGAATAAACTGTTATTCGTGAAGTCTGTTAACATATCTTCATCAGCAGTCAATACGAATGGAGCGTTGCTCGTACAAATTGAAGCTTGAAGATCGAAACATGCATCGTATGAAGGATAGATGAATACAGAAGTAGAGATTACGTCTGTACAATCAGTACCACCAGGACCAGTAGTTAAACCAGTTGAAGATGCAGTATATGTAATTAAGTATTCACCGGCCATTGTTGGATTAGCTATTGCAGCTTCAGGATCAACGTCTAATGCATTTCCATTAGCAGCATTCACTGTAAACAGACCATTTACTAATCCGTCCATTCCGTTATTACCAACAGAATTACCAGTTACTTGCCAGTTAGCAGCATCTGCATACCAAGCATTGTCACCATAACAATCATCGAATAAATCGATAGTGAAACCAGGATCAGTAGCACAAACTGTTTGCTCTCCTGCGAAGTACGGATCCGGACTTGGAACAAGTACGATATCTGCTTCGTCGATTCTGATACAAGTAGTACCTACACCAGAAGGATCAGCAGCAACAGAATAAGTTACTGTTACAGTTGTAATATCATCAACTGAGTTAGAATCATAACATAAGTTACCACCGTTAATTGTGAAGTCACCTAATACGTTAGTAGCAGCCTGATCAGTTGCAGAGTTAATGATGAATACACCACCTTGAGTTGTTTCAGCAGTAAATAACTGATCTAAATCGAAACACTCACCAGCGCAATCAACACAAGCTTCAGCATCTTGTACTGTAGCATTGATTTCTGTGATATAGATTAACTCACAATCAGTAGCAACACAATCCTGACCAGCACCGTCAGAAGCTAATTCTTCGTAACAAACTTCCATTAATCCTAAGAAATCACCGGCACCTTGTATGGTGGCAGTTGCGCCATCATTAGAAACAGTGTAAGGACATGCAGGATCTCCATTACAAGGAGTTGGGTTACCGCCTACAGGAGTATAGTTATTAATATAGAATGCATCTGTAGAAGAAGGAACAGAACCTGAAGGAGTTACAACGTAATCCCACATGTTAAGATCCATCAATTCAGAGTTACAAGCGAAATCAGGGTAATCGAAATCAACCTGAGGAGCAGGAACTAATGTAATTGTAGTAGAACCGATTCCTACACAAGCACCACCTGCACATGCATTACCTACAGAGTAGCTAACTACAACTGTAGTTGCTTCTGTGATAGTAGTTGCATCATATGTTAAAGCACCACCTGGAGAAACAGCGATGTCGCCGTTAGCAGGATCCGGATTAGGATCTGTATTTGGATCTAAGAACCAAATACCACCTGGAGTAGTAGCTTCAGTAAATTGACCGATTAAGTTCAAGCTGTTTGATGGGCTAACGCAGATAGAGTTATCTGTTAAGCTTACATCAACCGGACAAGAAATATCGAAATCTAAAACGTATTCATTTTCACAAGGCTGTTCACCTATTTCATACTGAACAGTCCATTCACCTTCAGAAGTGATAAATTGACCTTGTGCGGCCGGATCGATTTGAGCAAGAGTACCTACAGGATCATCAACTCTTGGATCGAAATAATATAAATCATCAGATGGATCGTTAGGTGTTCCTCCATCATTAAAGAATACACCTGAACCAGTCCATGTTCCCGTAATATCTGCAACCGCAATACTTGGTAATTCTTGATATGTTCCCGGGTCTGGATTGGTTAAATTACCACCACCTGGTAACCAGTATGGCATTGCATCACAACAAACACATGTTGTCATGAATGTTGGATCTAAAGAAGGACAAATTTGAACTGTTTGTGTTGCAATATTGGTACAATCGATAGAGCAACCAGCTTCTGTCGCTGTTTCATCACATGTACTTGTTACGGTATTTTGAATTGTAAAGAAGCCGCAAGCAGGACCTGGATTTGGAGCAACAAAATTTGTTGGATCAGCAATTGGAGTGCTTACTCCATTTGCATCAATTAATTCCCAAGTGCCAGAGGCAGCATCAATGCCTGTATTGTCTACGTTAGTTTGTAAGAATTGCTCTA
>JAHDHT010000074.1:0-3309 GCA_020631175.1 Chitinophagales bacterium | reverse complement strand
GGATCATCAGTTGTACAAATATTAACACAGTCAGAATTAATGCTGGCATTTGCAGGTTCAAATATTGTAATTTGGACTGGCGCAGTCAGACTTTCACAAACACAATCTGGTCCTCCACCAGGATCAGTAGAAGATATTAATTCAGAAATATAGAATGTATAAGTTCCTGCATCCGGAGTACCGTCTGCATCAGCATCTAAAAGACCTGCAGCACCAGTTGCTACTAATGCAGGTGTCCATGTACCAGAAACGCCACTTTGTATTAAAGTTGCATTATCTGCTTCATACACATTGAAGGTAGAACCTGCTTGTGTATTGGTTAATAAAACAGAAGGAGGACCACCAGCGGCATATTCTTCCCCACAAATTGGGGCAGGGTTATCTAAATCAGGTGCATTAGGAGTTGGAATTATGTCATAAGTAGCACCTGTTCTTTCACTCTCACAATCGGGACCGTCTACACCTGAACATAAGGTTGAAGACCAATAAACATAAGTACCCGGGTCAGTTGGTAAACCATATATTGGATCTTGCGGATCAAAGGGAGCGCCTGACGCTAAAACGACAATAGCATCTGCTAAAAGATCATCTTGATTTGCAAACCATGCAACTTGCGAAGTTGAGGCAGGAGTTGTACCGTTTGTTTGACAAGCCGATTCTGAACATGCACCAGCAGTAGAAGTTATAGTTGCATCATCTCCTTCACAAACACAAATACTAGTAGTAACAGGTGCTTCAGGAGCAGGTATTTTAAATATTGTACAGAAATTAGAAGAGACATCAATACATATACAAGGATCGCCCGGATCTTGTAAAGTAGCCAAAGATTGCCCTTCCACAACTAAACCCTGAGCTACAGGATCAGCTGCATCATAATTTACTGAATAAATTTGGCAACCATCACCGCCGGCAATAGTCATATCAAAATCTAATACATCAGAAATTTGCGTTACAATTCCTGCTTCGACTAACACATATGTAGTCACAAAGCCTGGAGTAGTATTATTACCTGTTACCGGAGCTATTAAACCTGCAGTAGAAGTTAAGCTTTCGCAGAATTCGTATTTGCAATCGCAATCAACTACTTCAATTTCAACTGTTTCATTTAAAACACAACCTCTACTATCAGTAAAATCGAAAGAAATCGTGTGAACACCTACACCAGCTGCGGCCGGATCAAAATCTGCAGTATTGTCACCACCATCAATAACGCCTGGACCAGTAAATGTACCTACAGGTGCAATACTTGCATTAGGTGAGCCCAATGGAAACGGCCCCATAGAGGTACAACCACCGGCAGAAGAACATGTAACAACAGTACCACCGCAATCAAATGGAGTAGCTGGTAAGATTGCTGTTCCATCAAAATCTGTAACAGCAAAAGTACCTACACCTGTACAATCCAAACCATCACCAAAAGAATCTTCAAATAATATAGTATATGTATCACCTGGATCTAAACCGGTAACATCTACCTGAGCAGGAAATGCGGAAGGAGCGCCGCTTCCAACCGGAGCGCCGGCTGAGTTAAATATTGTAAAGGATTGTTCCTGAGGAAAGCCATCACCATTACCAACATAAAAAATAGAAAAACCCCCAACTTGTGGTTCAATTGTTCCGGTAATACAGTCTATTAAAGGTGCAGTTGGATTAAGATTACATGTATTGTCGTATTCTGAAACACAAACTACTGGTTGACATGCTTCGATTGTCATCGCTGGTGGTAACCATTGTCCAGCAACCAAAGATTCACATCCATTATCATCAACTACAATTACTTCGTATGTTCCAGAGGCTACTGCAAAAGAATATGTCCCACCTGCAGCAACCATCGAGCCATCTCCATCAGCACCTGCAATGGTGTACATTGTGGCTCCTCCATCGTAAGCAGGTAGACCACCGCCACCTACAGTTACTGTTACTTGTCCAGTACCATCTGCGTTACAAGCCGTAGATTGAGATGTTTCTATTCCTTCAAGAAAGGTGAATTCTACCGGAACCGGAACGCAACCAGGATCAATTGTACATGCCGGACATGCATTCGGATCATCTACTATTACTAACTCGCAGGTTGCATCGCCAATAATTTGTTCGAAATTATTTAAAGTCATGATTCCGGCTGTCCCTACAGGAACCGGAGATGCATCTCCATTAATTACTCCACCACATACTAAAACGACTGCAGCAGAAGCACCACCTGGAGCTGTTGTTGCATCAATATTAATTTCCAAATTGTCACCTGAACATACAACGGGATCTGGTATATCAGCAGAAAAACATGGCGGACAAGGAGCAATACTTCCTGCTGCACCCGCGTTTGCATCTTGAAGAGCAACGTCAGTTGGAGTATTGCTAAAGTTACATACTACTAAAGTGAAAAACTCACCAGCATTTGCAGCATGGCTAATTGTTTCAGTAGAACCACCAGCGAAGCTACAATCAACCTCACCGGCTCCAGCAGCAGTAGTGTTTAAATCGCCAGCCGTTTCTAGCGCGCATGAAGCGGCATCCGCATCTGCTTCAGAAGCATACGGACCATAAGCAACATAGTCAAGATCATTTGCATTTGTATTTGTTAGTGTCAAACTAACAGTACCCGAGGTTACATTTTCATAAACAAAAAATGTTGCTGCGTTACAACTAGTACCCAAACAACTCGTGTTGCTTGAAGGAATTGCCGGGGTTGCAGGCGAAGTACCTTGAGAAAATGTTGCACCTCCACCACAAATCGTAGTAGAGCATTGAGCGAATGCATTAGAGGCTCCCATAATCATGAAAGCCACCATAACACATGTGCACATTAAAAATTTTGTAAAATTTATATGATTTTTCATAACAAGTTTTATTTTTCTGTTTTCTTAATCTTACTGCTCTTTAATAGCTATTGCCTGATTAAGCCTAGAAAGTTGGTTTTGCAATGGAGTTAATTTTTCAACGTTGTTTTGGACAGATTGAATTTTCAATTCAAGTGTATTCCTTAGCTGATAAAGCAAATCCAAGTCAGCTTCACTGATTTTGTCAACCGAAGAAGAAACCAAATCGAATTGGTTTGTTGCTTTTAAGCCTTTGTTGTTATCCGTTATAGGATAGGCTTTTTTTGATGTTACCTTGTCAGATTGGGCTATACAATTGCTACTTAAAGCCATTGACATGCCCAAAAACAGAAACACGTACAGTAGTTGTTTTTTCATAGTTCTTAAGTTTATATATTAGTAATTGATTATCAATACATTATAAATCGCTCATGTAAAAATGCCCGATATACTGAGTAAAAGTAGTATTTAAAGGGGAAAAATAAAAATGATTAGA
>JAHDHT010000364.1 GCA_020631175.1 Chitinophagales bacterium | reverse complement strand
AAGGGTTCTTTTAAAAATTTGTAAACCGGCACTTTTAATTCTTTACCTAAAGTGCATGCCGGACTACAAATATCCCACTCATAATAATTTACTGCTTCAAAATCTTTATACTCATCAATTCGAATTGGGTATAAATGACAACTTAACGGTTTTTTCCAGTCAATAGCTCCATCTCTATGCGCATCTTCAATGCCACATTTTGCGATTCCTTTTTCGTCATAAGAAATAAATACACATGCTTTATTGTCTATTGCATTCAAACCCATAGCTCCTGAAGGTTTTTTATAGGCAATTCCATTTTCTTCAATTGCTTTTATTCCTTCCTCTGTTATATAGGGTTTTACTTTATCGTAAATACTATTAATCTTTTCGATCTCCTCTACCGTCACCGTTGCGCCCTCTTCTCCTTCCACACAACAAGCGCCCTTGCAAGCGTTTAAATTGCATACAAACTCTTCTTCAAGTACAGCACGACTTACTAATACGTTTTCAATTAATATCAAAACAACTTAATTCAAAAGATCAAAACCGGTATACTTTGCTAAAGCTTCAGGAATTCGAATACCTTCACTTGTTTGATGGTTTTCTAATAAAGAAGCAACAATTCGAGGTAATGCTAAAGCAGAACCGTTCAGTGTATGCACCAAATGCTTTTTATTATCAGCATCCCGATAACGACACTTCATTCTATTCGCCTGAAAAGTTTCAAAATTAGAAATAGAACTTACTTCAAGCCAACGGCCTTGAGCAGCACTCCACACTTCAAAATCATAAGTTAAGGCAGAAGCAAAACTTAAATCTCCTCCACATAATCTTAAGATACGATATGGTAATTCCAGTTTGACTAATAAGGTCTCGACATAAGTTACCATTTCTTCCAGAACTTGATAAGATTTATCCGGATGTGCGAATTGCACTATTTCAACTTTGTCGAATTGATGCAAACGATTTAATCCTTTAACATCCTTTCCATAAGAGCCCGCTTCACGGCGAAAGCATGGAGTATATCCACACATCTTAATTGGAAAAGCATCTTCATCGAGAATCATATCTCTGAATAAGTTCGTAATTGGAACTTCCGCTGTTGGAATTAAATAGAAGTCGTCGGCAGTAACATGATACATCTGCCCTTCTTTATCCGGTAGTTGCCCCGTTCCAATTCCACTTGCTTCGTTAATCATTAAAGGCGGCTGAATTTCTTCGTAGCCCATAGCCGTAGCGTTATCCAAAAATAATTGAATTAAAGCACGCTGTAATTTAGCTCCTTTATTTCGATAGACGGGGAAACCTGCACCGGTTAATTTTACACCAAGCTCTAAATCAAAAACATTATATTTTTTAGCCAGCTCCCAATGAGGTAAGGCATCATCTGCCATCTCAGGAATTTCACCAACAGACTTCACCACTTCATTATCTTCTTCGCTGTTTCCTTTTGGTACACTTGTATGCGGAGCATTAGGAATGGTGTATAGTAATTCTCTTTGCTCGTTTTCAATAGCTTGTAATTGATCCGCAAAGGTTTTGGCTTTTTCTTTCAGTTCACCTGTTTTAGCTTTTGCAGCATTTGCTTCTTCTGTTTTTCCTTCCTTGAAAAGCTGCCCGATTTGTTTGGAGATCACGTTCATTTCATTGGCCGCAGCATCGGCCTCCTGTTGAACAGCACGTCGCTTTTCATCAAGCGCCAATACCTGATTTAATAAATCTTCTCCATCAAGCCCTCTGATTCCGAGTCGCTGAGCCAATTCTTCTTTTTGATTTTTAATTTGCGCAATAGCAAGCATCTTATTTCAATTTAAGTCACAAAAGTACAATATTTTGGAAGTCAAATAGGCTTTATTCATCGTTATAAAATCCGCTTATTTTTCCTACATTTCCGTTCATGATGATAACGAGCAAAAAACATCAGAATTTTGAACAGGAAGTAGCCAATGTTATTACACATGGATTAGGTTTAATCATTGCCATTCCGGCATTGATTTTAATAATCATCCTATCCTTCCAAAATCCTTTCAAAGCAGGTATTGGCGCAATAATATATGGTCTTAGCCTGTGTACGATGTATTTAAGCAGTACGCTTTATCATGGAGTACAAGAACAGAAACTCAAAAGAGCCTTACAAAAGTTCGATCATATGGCAATTTATTTTCTGATCGCTGGAAGTTATACTCCATTTATATTGATTTATCTATCTGAAAATAAAGCGGCAATTGCCGTTTTATGGGCTCTTTGGATCATCGCTTTTGCCGGAATTCTGTTTAAAATATTTTTTACCGGCCGCTTTAAACTCGCTTCAACTTTAGCTTACATTGCTATGGGATGGATGGCTTTATTCATTATAAAACCCATTTTTCAAAACATACCCTTCGAAATCGTTCAACTCTTTTTGGCGGGTGGATTGTCTTATACCATCGGTACGATCTTTTACGTGTGGCGAGGCCTTTATTATCATCATGCGATCTGGCATTTATTTGTAATGGCAGGTGCAAGTTTTCATTATTATGCTTGTGTGAAGGCTTTGGGGGACGTTTTTTAGGAATTTTAGTTCTTAGTTCTTAGTTCTCAGTTTGGTTTAATGTATTTGATGGGGTTTTTAGTCGTTAGGAGAAAGGAACAAGGTGTAAGCGAGTTTCTTTGCGTTATTTTATTAACCTAACTACAGCAATTGCCTTTGCGCCCTGGCGTCTTAGCGGTAAAAAAGTCGTTAGGAGAAAGGTTTAAGGTATAAGTGAGTTTCTTTGCGCTATTTATAATCCGAACTACAGCAACAAGCTTTGCGCCCTAGCGTCTTTGCGGTAAAAAA
>JAHDHT010000363.1:1231-2808 GCA_020631175.1 Chitinophagales bacterium | reverse complement strand
GGTGCAACAGCTACCTATGAAGTTACGGCTGCGCATGATGCTTCTATTATTGGAAGTACGACAGTTGCGGTTTTATTAGATCAGAATAATACGATAACGGTTACTGACCCGGGCTATACCGGAACGGATGCTTGTGAATTAAGCTTCATGGTTGACTTAACAGGTCTTACTTGTGACGGTCAGGGTGCCGGTGATCCACCTGTTGGTTTGACAGATGTTTGTATTCTTGCTGGAAGTTTGGATCCTGCTTCAGTAGTCTGTGATGGATCGGGTGGTGCAACGGCTACCTATGAAGTTACAGCTGCACATGATGCTTCGATTATTGGCAGCACCACAGTAGCTGTTTCATTAGATCAGTCAAATACGATTACCGTTACAGATCCTTCATATACCGGAACGGATGTTTGCGAATTAAGCTTCACCGTTGACTTAAGCGATCTTACCTGTGACGGTCAGGGTGCAGGCGATCCACCGGTTGGTTTGACGGATGTTTGTATTTTGGATGCAAGTTTCGATGCAAGTTCTGTTCTTTGTGATGGCAATGGCAATGCTGAAGGAGAAATTTTTGTTTCTGTTGCGCATGATGCTTCTATTTTAGGAAGTAATGCTGTTGCAATTACTTTAGACCAGCTTAACAACTTTACAATAAATGATCCGGGATATACCGGAACAGCTCCTTGCGAAGGTAACTTTACATATGACGCTACCGGACTTACTTGTGATGGAGTTGATGCCGGAAATCCTCCGGTTAGCATTCCTGTTTGTCCTATATTATATAGCAGTGAAGTTACAGACAATGTAATCTGTAATGGCACATCCGTTTCATTCAGCGCAATTATAGAACCGGCATCGGCGACCAACGTAGAAATTAATATTTCTGATGATTCAGGTAATGTTCTTTCATTGTCAGATAGTGATGGTGATGGAGTATGGACGGGCTCTTTAAGCCCTTCCAATGACGATTGTAGCCCTGTAACAAATACCTATACATTAACAGCTATTTGCACAGATACCGGTGATGAGATTGCAGTTCAGTCGGAAGATGTTACGGTATATCCTTCGAGTGTAGATCAATTTGTTTTTGCTTCCTCTTCAGATGATGGCTGTTCGGTTACTGTAGGAATAGATAATGCTTGTGATGGATTTTTATCAGTAAATGGTTCATCCACACAGGGTCCGGCAAGTCCGGGAGCATCAGGTTCATTTACCTTCTGTTTTGATTATTTCAGTAACAGTGTTCCTGGTTGTTTTGATCCTAACTTCTGTTTAGACTTCAACTATGACTGTGATGATTGTAATAACAATGCGGGTATTTTAAATAATGCCGTAACCTTTGTTTGCGCAGGAGAATTTGCCAATGCTCCTGCAGCAGGTGTTCAATTAGATCCGGGTGCTGTTTTAGTTTACATTTTACATGATGGAAACGGTTCGACTATTGGTAATATATATGATAACAGCAATACAGGAATCTTTGTGAATGATGGAACATTACCAACTAATATTGACTTATGTGTTTCTACAATTGCCGGTTTCCCGGGTGTAAATGGTATTCCGGATTTAAATGATCCTTGTACTGC
>JAHDHT010000363.1:0-1131 GCA_020631175.1 Chitinophagales bacterium | reverse complement strand
AATGTAATCGATGATGGAAAAGGTTGTAATGTAACCTATTCAGCAGGTCCGGTGCAATGTGATAAACTTCCGGTGGAATTAATTTCATTTACAGGCGAAGCGCTTACAGATGGGAATTTATTAAAGTGGGTCACTGCAACAGAAATTGATAATGATTACTTCACTTTAGAACGTTCTCAAAACGGAATCGATTTTGAAGAAATCAACATTCAATCAGGTGCTGGAAATACAAATGTAAATCAGTATTATGAATTCCTTGATAAAGAAGCTCCAATTGGTGTCAGTTATTATAAATTATATCAAACTGACTTTGATGGAACTTCTACTTACGCAGGAATAGTTGAATTATACAGAGGTGATACCGGTATGAGCATAGTAGAATTATGGCCAAACCCTGCTTCAACTCAGGTGAATATTTTATTCAACTTACCTGAAAGTCAACAAACATCTATACTAGTTTATGATGCGATTGGTAGAACGGTTCACGAAAATATGAGCAACCGATTGGCAGGATTAAATCAACATAATATTGCTTTGGAAGGATTAGCTTCCGGAGTTTATTTTGTAGAAATTAAATCAGGCTCATTCTTAACGAGTCAGAAATTCATAATTGAATAAAATGTAGGGGCGAATTTATTCGCCCCTATCATTCTAAAAAGGCACAATTTTAATTGTGCCTTTTTTTTATTTTTATAACTGAATTTAATCCATCCGTTCTCCCATTGTACGCTTATAGATAGCTTCGAAAATACCATCCTCTCTGACCCGTTCACCCTCATGGGCTTCTAAGACTCCGTTTTCATTTTCTTTTAAAATGAATCGAAAAACAAAATCTTCCTCTTTAACCTCTGCTTTATCCGTCATTGAACCAAAACGTAAATCCATTAATTGAAGATCACCTGCCTTAGTTTTCATGATCGCATAATAATTATTTGAAAACCATTTTAGAATTCTAATTACCCGTTGGTCTTCATACTTCTTTATCAAAACATGATTTTTAGGTATTTTTCGGAAGGAAGGAATAATCTGTTCTTTGTCATTAAACGAATAAGTAGATTGGTAAAAGGCATCTTCCGTTTCTGCAGTTCCGCTCCATAAATAATTACTAAACAATGAAGGGCTGGTCATACA
>JAHDHT010000362.1 GCA_020631175.1 Chitinophagales bacterium | reverse complement strand
ATTCTTTAAACCTTGGAAGGAAATCTTTTTCAATATTGGTCAGCTTAAAATAGGTGTCATGTAATTTATTATTACAATTATCACAGAACCAAATTAATCCATCCTGCTCTTCTTCCTTCCGTTTTAATTCGATAACAAGGCCAATGCTTCCTTCGCTTCGAATTGGTGAATGCGGAACTTTGGCTGGAAGCAAAAACATTTCACCTGCTTTAATAGGTACATCAACTGCTTTTCCATCTTCCTGAATTCGCACTACGATATCCCCTTCAAGTTGGTAATAAAGCTCTTCTGTTTCATTGTAGTGATAATCTTTTCTGGCATTTGGTCCGGCAACAATCATGACGATATAATCTCCGGCTTCTTTATACAAATTCCGATTACCGACAGGTGGTTTTAATTCATCTCTGTGTTCATCGATCCAGGCTTGTAGGTTGAATGGTTTTCTGATGGCCATAATTATAATGTTATTACCAAAAATAAGATAATTAAAGAAAGAACAAAACTCTACCTCTTACTATCAAACTATTTAGCGATTCAACGATAGTTTCAAGGATAAAGCTGCATAGCTTTCATTTTGATAATGCGGCAAATTAATTTGCTGCATCCCAAGTTCCATTCGAGGTATCTTTTTGGATTTTTTATATTGAGGCATGTGTCCATTATAAACAAGTCCGGAATCGACTAATGCATTTTGAGCATTATTAGCAAAATAGCCAATTCCAATAGAACTCAATACTAGACCTCCGAATGAAAGTCCGACATTTAATCTCCCTATTGCTGCTTTACCGATAGCATGGCCATTAATTACATTTTCGATGAAGAAGAAAGACCAAAGTGAAGAAGATACCGTTGTGAGTACTACAGAGTTAAAACTCATTATTCTGTTATTTCTGTATTTATTCAGGTAAATATTGCAACCGTCACAGTCTTTAAATAGAGGCCTTAATTTTCTGCCGTGAAAACCTATTCGATAATAATTTTCATCTCCTTTGATTTGATAATAAAATCTGCCTGTAGATTTTTGTGTTAAACCATTTTGTTTAGATAAAAAAACATAGCGTTTAGGAAATATTCTACTTTGGTAAAGACTTAGCTCGTCATTTTCAAAGGTAGTTTGAGCCTTTGTATTTATCCCAACTATAAGGCATAAAAAAACTGCACTAAGTATTTTGAAATAAACGAACATAGATAAAGAATAAACTAAATCCACTTAGAAATAGTATGCCGGCAATGCTTAAAATGCGCATTAATAAACCTGGTTTGGCTTCATCTTTTATGTATTCACCTGTTACTAATCTATAATTTACGACAGCAATAATTGGGGCAATTAAAAATGATATTGTTGTTGCTAGATCAACAAGGGTCAGTAAGTGATTCGCAAAGAAATAAATAATTGAAAAGCTTCCAATGGCTAAAACAATAAGGGACCAATTATAAATTTTACTGCTGTTTAATGCTTCTGTAGCTTCTTGTTTCTTTAGAAATAATAATTCCGTACTTCGTTCAAGTGCTCTTGCATATCCATCGAAAACTCCCATTGAGGTTCCGAACATAATAGAGAATGCGGCGGCGGCAATAATTATGTATGAAACCTCTCCAATTGTAGTCGTATATAATTCAATTACTTTATTCGCAAAAGCAGCTGATGATTTTGGCATTTCAACTCCGGTACCATAAATTAGATATGCTCCTAATGTTACAAAACAAATCGAGAGTCCTGCTGAAACCCAATAGCCAAAATTAAAATCAAAAAGTGTTTCCCTTAATTTTGGATAGTATCCGGTTTGTTTAATTCTTTCTAATGTCCACAAACTATTCCATGTACTGAGATCAACAGCTGTAGGCATCCATCCCATTAATGCGATTAAAAACAAAATTCCTTTTTTATCCCACACTTCAGGTTTTATGAAGCCTGCTACTTTAGGTTCGGGACCATGAAAAAGTGTCAATACGAAAGCAATTAATGTGGAGATTAATAATACGATTCCAACAATTTTTATGAGGCTATCTAATGCGCTGTATTTTCCTGCTAACAAAATTCCGACGCAAACGGTGAATACGATTAATGCCGGTAACACTTTAAGGGAAGGAGCTAAAGATGAAATCCCAAATAGGTTATCCATAAAACCTGCCGTAACAGCCCCTACCGCAGCCGTTACAAAAAACATAGACGCCAGGGTAATAATGAAATATAAAATAAGCATCCAATTTCCCAGTCTTTTATATCCATCAATAATACTTTCACCTGTTGCATTTGCATAGCGGCTTCCGAATTCAAAAAATGGATATTTAAAAATATTAGCTGCAAGTACAGCCCATAGTAAGGCAAAGCCAAACTGTGCTCCGGCTCTTGTTGACTGCACTAAGTGAGAGACTCCAATTGCTGTGCTTGCGAAGAGTATTCCCGGGCCGAGAACTCTGAGTAATTTTTTAAATTCCATAGCTAAGGGAAGATACTAATTTCTTTCACCTTCACCATAGAGAATATGAGGGAATATTATAGCTTGAACATTAAGGCTTATCGGTCTTTGTTTTAGAACCATTAAGGAATTAAGGTTTTTCGGTTTAGTTCGGATGAAAAATACAGATCATTAAGAAAAGAGTTTTTGATGTGCTTCGTTTGCGAACCATTAAGGAATTAAGATTTTTCCGGTTTAGTTCGGATGAGCAATGCAGATCATTAAGTAAAAAGCTTTTGATGTGCTTCGTTTGAACCATTAAGGAATTAAGATTTTCAAGTTTGGTTCGGATGAAAAATACAGATCATTAAGGAGTTTTCTTTTAAATCTTTCTCAATTGAAATTGACTTC
>JAHDHT010000361.1 GCA_020631175.1 Chitinophagales bacterium | reverse complement strand
CCATTTTCAACTGCAAAACTTACGAAGTCAACAATAACAATATCAGTTGGATTATCCGGACAAATTGTATTTACAATATTCTCATTATTTTGATAATTTCCATTTGGCCCTCCTGAATCTGTAAATATATTCGTACAAACCGGTACTGGTTCGCCGCAAATAACATTTGAAAACCAACCTGTATCAGTGACAGATCCATCCGATGTAAAAGTAACCGTAAGACATCCGGAAGGGTCTGTAGAGGAAACTGTTCCAGGGCTGTTCGTTCCGGTATAAGAACCAATCTGTGGTGAAGCAATTGAAGGTCCATCATAAATGGTAAGGAAATCAAAGAAATTCTCAATATCGAAAGTGGTAAAAACAAGAGAGACCACATCACCCGGGTTATCAGGACATATTGTCCAGGTTTGATTTTCATTATTTTGATAATTACCTCCACTACCACCACTATCTTCAAAACCACCTCCACATTCGAGAACAGCGGGCGGACCGGGGACTGGCACCGTTTGAACGTCCCCTCCTATGAACGAACAAGAACCGGGACAGTCTGCACTGTCGCAGTTTACTCCATCAAAAGTCGTCTGAACCCCCGTAGGATCACCGTCTAAAACCACTGTATAATTTATGCAATCATTGGTATTAGCAGCAATAAAAACATCACCTCCAGCCCCATTGCCAGGGTAAAAATAATTCAAAACACCACCGGTTAAACTCCCCGTAGCGGTATTCGGAACCGTACTTGTAACAGAAGGAGGCGAAAAACTAATAATATTCAGTCCCGCAAATGAAGTCGTAAAACCGGACTCCGAACCGGCATCGCCTGCACACATCGAAATTTCAACGGCATAATAACCATTATCCGGATCTGATATATTGTTAAAAGTTATTACAGGCGTCGAATCACAAGCATAAGTCTGAAATGCACTTAAAAGTCCGATTGTAAGGGCGAATACTACTAAAAATTTCTTCATAACCTGCTTTCAACTAACCTCCCCCCTGAACTAAATAGTACAGAATTTTAAAGGGTTGTTTATAAGTTGTTAAGCTAATTTAATGAATGTACATCCCTTTACCAATGCTAAATGCCGAATTTACATATGAATATATGATGTTTAAAGGCAGATATAGGTATTTTACTGTCTAAGACAATTGACCTTCAACTGATTGAGTAAGCTCTACAGACCGATGATCCGATGTTCTAACCTTTGACAAAATGGCTTCTAAAAGAGGTCTCATATTATTTAAACGCCTCGATTTGATCATGAAATTCCACAATGTCTCGAATTTCTTCCATCCACCTGCATAGGTAAAATGTTTTACCTGATGTTTTAATTGATCATGCTGAAGACTTGCTTTAGCTATATTCGACCAGGAATAAAAACTTTTATAAGACCAATCATAGCCCTCTTTTAATTGCCGGGCAGAAAGGCCTTTAGTTTTATATACCACTTCCCTTGTATCATATAAATCCCATTGGCGATGTAAAATTCGGTCCTGACTTTCCATTTGTTTAAATAAAGCGGTTCCGGGATATGGGGTTAAAATATGGAAAGTCGCTGTAGTAATTCCATGCTGCACCGACCAATCTACTGTTCGCTTAAAGACATCCGGATCATCATGATCTAAACCGAAAACGAAACTTCCATTAATCATAATACCTAAGCTGTGGAGTCGGTTAATAGCTTCAGTATAATCCCTTTTCAGATTTTGTCGCTTATTCGATTGAATGAGGTTTTCAGGGCTCAATGTTTCAAAGCCAACGAATAGACTTCTCAATCCTGCTTCGGCAGCTTTTTCAATTAAGTCGCCTCTTAAAATAGAATCAATTGTTGCAGCGCTTTGAAAGAGTCTGCCCATTCCTTTCATCCCATCAAAAAGAGCGCGCGCAAATCTGGTATGCCCCAATAAATGATCATCTAAAAAATACAAATGTTTTCCGGGCAGGCGATCGATTTCAGCTAAAGCATCATCTACTTCCTGCACATAAAATCCTTTTCCTCCTTCGAAGAAAGCATCTTTATAACAAAAAGTACAATGATGCGGACAGCCTCTTGTTACTACAATTGAATTTGGGACCAGATAAAGTTTACGCTGAATTAAATCTCTTCTTATTGGAGGAACTCCTGTTAAGGTTCTTTTAGCAGAAAAGTATTTTTTTTGATGTTGATTTTTAGCGTAGTCTTTCAAAAATTGAGGAAATGTCTCTTCACCCGGTCCAATAAAAATTACATCCGCATGTGGAGCAGCTTCTTCCGGTAAAGAACTTACATGCAAGCCACCCAAGCAAACAAAAACTCCACGCGAACGGTAGTGATCTGCTATTTCATATGCGCGGAAAGCGTTGG
Source organism: Chitinophagales bacterium (assembly GCA_020631175.1). Taxonomy (GTDB): domain Bacteria; phylum Bacteroidota; class Bacteroidia; order Chitinophagales; family JAHDHT01; genus JAHDHT01. The sequence continues at coordinate 465 of JAHDHT010000361.1, read as the reverse complement.
TAATATAGACCTGGATGATGACCATATCCGGATCATCATTTAAATTAACTTCCATCACATGTTCATCCTCGATCCAGCATTCGTCTGTATCATTTGTGTAAGCCGCTAAAGTGGCTAAACCCAAAGGTGGAAACAAAGAATATTTAATAGGTCGCCAATAAGGACTTTTTGCTTCAGTGAGTGCCGGAAGGATAAATTTAATTTTCATTATTGCAGGAGCTTTTCTATATAACGCTACAGTTGAATTGAATATTTGTTAAGGAAAATTAAATACACTTAAGGTTTTTGATTGAAGATTTTTATCGTTGAAAGTAGAGGCTACATTATTGAGGCACCCGGGCGGGCTTTCCCCTGCAATCTTTTAAACCGAAAGGCACATCCCTAAAAGCACAATCAGCTTCCGCTGGTCGCTGCCTGTGCTTAAGGGCTGAAGCCATTCCGATTAAAAGTATTTCCGGTACAATC
>JAHDHT010000360.1 GCA_020631175.1 Chitinophagales bacterium | reverse complement strand
GGCAAGTATTTTTTAAGTCATAAAAACCTCGCACCCAATTTCTCGCGCCCGATTCTTTTCACCTAATTCCACCCCAAACAAAAAAAGGATCAACACCCACCCTTGAGCATTGATCCTTTCAATATTGTTATTGCTTAAAATTTAAACTTCTCCGCCGCGCTTGGCTATTTCATCCCGAATTAGAATCGCTTTTTCGTATTCTTCTTTATCGAGTAACTCATCGAGCTTGATTTTCAACTCTTCCATACTAAGCGTTGTATAATCACCCGAAGATTTAATCTCCACTTTTCTACCTGAACGACGCGGACTTTCACCTTCTTCGCCGGCGACCTGATCATCGACATCCAGAATAATTCCGGCTTTGTCTAAAACAGATTCATAGGTATAAACGGGACAATTGAAACGAACAGCCAATGCTAATGCATCAGAGGTACGGCTGTCGATATCTACCGATTTACCGTCTTTTTCGCAAACGATTCGCGCATGAAAAACCCCTTCAATTAAATTATTGATGATGATTTCCTTTACATCCACTTCAAATTCATCGCAAATATTCTTAGCAAGATCATGCGTTAAGGGCCGTTTTGGCGTCATCTTCTCCAAAGCCAAAGCAATCGATTGTGCTTCAAAAGCTCCGATCACAATAGGCAAACGGCGATTGCCACCAATTTCTCCCAGCACGACCGCATAAGAATGCGACTGCGTGATGCTGTGCGAAAGCGCTATTATTTCAAGTTCAATTTTATGCATTATCAGGCATTGCCTTTATGTGCTTTTATTGCTGCGGTCAATTTCGGTACGATATCGAAGGCATCTCCAACAATTCCGTAATCAGCTGCTTTAAAAAACGGCGCTTCCGGATCTTTATTGATCACCACAATCGTTTTACTGCTGTTGACACCTGCTAAATGCTGAATCGCACCCGAGATCGCTACTGCAATATACAAATTAGGACTAATCGTAATGCCTGTTTGGCCTACATGTTCGTGATGCGGTCTCCAGTCGATATCCGAAACCGGTCTTGAACAAGCCGTTGCAGCACCCAATAGTTCTGCTAACTCCTCAATCATACCCCAGTTTTCAGGTCCTTTTAAACCACGACCGGCAGAAACCACTAATTCAGCATCCGATAATGGAATAATACCCGTTACTTTATTCACCGACTTCACGGTTACTTTAAGTGAAGCAGCATCGAAGCTCGCGTCTAATGCTTCAACAGCAGCAGATCCATCACCTTTTTCAATACCATAAGCGTTCGGACTTACCGAAACGATTTTCTTGTCGGTATTAATTTTTACATCGGCGAAGGCTTTTCCTGAGAAAACGCCTTTTCTAACTACAAATCCGTTTGAAGTATCCGGTAACTCTACTGCGCCCGGCACTAAACCTGCCTTTAAACGCGCTGATAATCTTGAACTTACCGCTTTACCATTATAATTATGCGAAGTAACGATTACCTCAGCTCCGGTTTTTTCCACTGCCTGCGCTAATATTGCAGTCACAGCTCCGGCTTCGAAATCGTTTAATGCTTCATTTTTGAAGTTGAGTACTTTTGAAAGTCCGTAAGCACCTAATTCTGCTAAGGCAGCATCATCTACGTTTCCAACACAAACGCCGATGGCTTCCGAACCACTTTGTTTTGCAAGAGCTGCTCCATAAGAAGCCGCCTCATAACTTGCCTTTTTTACTGCACCTTGTGCATTATCTATATATACTAATATTGACATCTTTCCGGTTTTAAATAACTTTTGCTTCTTCGTGTAATAATTTCACTAATTCTTCAACATTATCGGCATCTACCAATTTCACATCCGATCTTGCCGGTGGTGAAGTATAAGAAACTACTTCCGTTAAAGGTGCTTCAGCCGAAGCTTCCACGACAGTTAAAGGCTTTGTTCTTGCCGACATGATTCCACGCATGTTAGGAATACGCTGTTCAGCCATACCTTTCTGGCAGCTGATTACGCAAGCACCGCTTACTTCCAGCACTTCTTCCCCACCCTCAATTTCACGGGTCACTTCATAGGTGTCGCCATTCGCTGTTAATTTCGCAGCTAAAGAAATGTAAGGCATGTCTAATAGTTCAGCCAACATACCACCTACAACAAATCCGTTATAATTAATGGTTTCTTTTCCTGTAAAGATTAAGTCATATCCTTCCGCTTTGGCATGTGCTGCAATCTGAGATGCTACAAAATAAGCATCTGAAGGATCAGCATTTACTCTTACGGCATTGTCTGCTCCTATTGCTAAAGCCTTGCGAATTACCTGATCATTTTCTGCTCCTCCAACATTGATTACAGTAACGGTTCCGCCGTTCGCCTCTTTCAATTCGATCGCACGCACTAAAGCATACCATTCGTCGGTCGGATTGATGATCCATTGTACATTACTTTCGTTGAATTTAGAATTGTTATCCGTAAATTCAATCTTTGTGGTTGTATCCGGTACCTTGGAAATACAAACTAAATATTTCATTAAAGTTAAATTTGATTCAAAAATTCGTGCAAAGATAAGGATTTCTTTTGCGCAGGGGAAAAGAAATTTACCTTTGACATAATGAATAACCAACGATTACAAAACTTGTTGCAGCTATTGGAAAATACTTCGAAAGATCCTTTCCTGTTTTATGCCGTGGCAATGGAGTATCAGAAGGCGGAAGATTTCAATAATGCCCGTAAATACTATCAGATTTTGATGGATGATTTTCCCGAATACAGCGGTACTTACTATCATTATGCGGCTTTGTTAGATGAATTGGGTGAAATAGAATTAGCTTTGGCTTGTTATGAAAAGGGCATTGTGCAATTGAAGGCTA
>JAHDHT010000073.1:16400-17696 GCA_020631175.1 Chitinophagales bacterium | reverse complement strand
AGGTATAAGGTACAAGTCGCAAGTAATTGTATTCTTTCTATTTGCTATTTTCTTAGCCGCACAACAGCAAAAAATCTCTGCGATCTCTGTGGTAAAAAAGCAACACGAAATTCTCTATACTAAACACCGAAAAACAAAATCAGTAATTAGTCATTTCACATTCGAAATTGCAATGAGCGCTACCGGGCGACAAAGTACTCTGCTACTCCAAAAATTTATTCCATCTCGATCAAAACAGCACCCTTGTCAACTGCATCACCTGCATTCACTTTTATTTCTTTGATGACACCTGCACCCGGTGACTTTAAAATGTTTTCCATCTTCATCGCTTCCAAAACAATAAGTGCATCGCCTTCATTGATTTCGGCACCAGCTTCAACTTTGATATCCAATACTAAGCCTGGCATCGGCGCTTTTATATTATCGATCTTCTGACTGCTGCCTTTATCAATACCCATTTTTTCAAGCAATAAAGCCAGTTCATTTTGAACAGTAATGGTTTGTACTTTTCCGTTCACTTCCATCCGCAACTGCGCATCCTTCCTGTTAATTTCTAAAACCCGAATCGATATACTTTTGCCCTTATGTAATACATGAAAATGATTAGCAGAAATTTGAGATATATCAGGTGAAGCACTTTCACCGTTAATAATTAAAGTACCGTCTTTGTGATCGATTTCAATAGCGGTTTCACTTCCTTCAACCCTTACCTTCTTCATTTGTTAAAATACTTTAGTTTTGAATTTTTTTAATGACGACTATTTGACGATTATAAGCACCAAATTTAAGATAATTATCATCTAAATAAGTAGATTTCATGATGTACTACAGATATATAATAATTGTTTTCACCCTTTGTTTGCTGTTTTCCTGCAAGAATTCAAAGAAGATTGGGAAGACCAAAGGCGAGCCGGTAATGGTGATAAACCTCGATACCATGTTGATCGCTGCCAAGAAACCGGTTTACCAAAGCAGCTATCATCGATATTTTGACCTTATTCATACACGCCTGGAGCTTTCATTCGATTATGAAAAACAACAAGCCAATGGACAGGCCTGGTTAAGCTTAAAACCATTCTTTTACGATCAATCTACTTTGGTGCTTGATGCAAAGGGCTTCGACATCCATCAAATTTCAATGGCAAAAGCTAATAAAGTATTGGAAGGATCGGAGCTCGACTATGATTATGATCAACTAAAGCTCGAAATTGAATTGCCGCGCACTTATACCAGAGATGAAATCTTTGAAATTTATATTGATTATACAGCAAAACCCAATGAACTGAATCTGATCGG
>JAHDHT010000073.1:0-16300 GCA_020631175.1 Chitinophagales bacterium | reverse complement strand
TCTTTGAAATTTATATTGATTATACAGCAAAACCCAATGAACTGAATCTGATCGGTAGTGAAGCAATTACGGATCGCAAAGGCCTTTATTTTATTGATCCATTCGATACGATCCCCAATAAGCCAAGACAAATATGGACTCAGGGCGAAACAGAAGCCTCGAGCTGCTGGTTTCCAACAATTGATAGTCCGAATGAAAGAACATCTCAGGAGATGTTTATCACCGTAGAAGAACAGTTCAAAACTATTTCGAACGGAAAGTTTATCTCTTCGAAAGACAATGGCGATGGCACAAGAACTGATTATTGGAAACAGGAGATACCACATGCGCCCTATTTATTTATGATGGCGATCGGAGATTTCGCAGAGATCAAGGATAACTGGAATGATATTCCGATGAATTATTATGTAGATGCCGCTTATGCCCCTTATGCGAAGCAAATTTTTGGCAATACAGCTGAAATGCTCAGTTTTTACGGAGAAAAGTTTGGGATGGAATACCCATGGGATAAATATCATCAGGTAGTAGTGCATGATTTTGTGAGTGGAGCCATGGAAAATACGGGAGCAGTAATTCACTTTGATGGCTTACATCAGAATGATCGGGATTTGCTGGATGGAGATCGGGAAGATATTATCGCTCATGAAGTCGCGCACCATTGGTTTGGTGATTATGTTACTTGTGAAAGTTGGGCCAATATTGCCTTGAATGAAGCTTTTGCTACCTGGGCAGAATTAATATGGGAGGAACATAAATACGGACGAAATGCGGTAGAGCAAAAAGTATTGGAAGATCGCTCTTATTATTTCGCCGAATATGAAACGAAGCAAGTACCACTAATTCGATTTTACTATGAAAAACGAGAAGAAGTGTTTGACAGACATTCTTATCAAAAGGGCGGTCAGATTTTATGGATGTTACAGGAATACCTTGGCGACGATGCTTTTTATGCCGGATTAAAACACTACCTGGAAGACAATGCTTTAGATGCTGTTGAAGTGCATGATCTCAGAATTGCATTGGAAGATGTTTGCGGCGAAGATTTAAACTGGTTTTTTAATACCTGGTTTATGGAGGAAGGACATCCTATTCTGGATGTTGAATATGATTATGATAAAGAATTAGGTAAACTGATTTTATCTGTCGAACAAACACAAGAAATTGGTCCTTTATTCAGAATACCGGCAAAGCTGGATATTTATTATGGTGATCGGGTGGATAGAAAAACGGTATGGTTAGAGGATAGAGAGTCTGTAGTTACATTAAATGTTCAGGATGAACCTACCTTTGTAAATTTTGATCCGGACAGACGCTTATTAGCTGAGATTAATTTTAAAAGAACAAAGGAAGAATATTTAAAACAATTTGAGCTTTCACCAAGTGTTATTAATCGATATGAATCTTTGGAAGGATTGGCTGAAAATCAAAAGGATGAAGATGTTCGTGAGCTGTTTTTGAACGCAATGGAGGATCCGTTTTACGGCATTCGATTGGAGGCTTTAAGAAACATTGATCATAAAGCCGGCTATGATAAAAATCAAGTTAAAAAACTGGTATTACAATTAGCATCAAAAGACGATAACACCACCGTTCGTAGTGAAGCTATTGATGAATTATTAGCCAATAAATGGCTCGATGACGAAGCTCTTTTAATGAAATGGGTGAATGATCGTTCTTACAGGGTAAGCTCTTCTGCTTTGATGGCTTTAAGTGAAATAAATGAAGATGAAGCGATTAAAATTGCTAAAACCCTGGAAGATGAAGATAATGTAAATGTGAAGTATGCAGTCGGTTCGGCTTATGCGAAGACCGGTGATAAAGCGTATAATACTTATTATCAGGATCTTTATGAAGAATCGAGAAGATACGGGAAATATACTGTTGTTCGATTATACGGCGATTACTTAAAGCGTATTAATGAAGAGAATACCATTTTAGATGCTACAGCATTTTTGAAAGATAAAGCAATTAATGAATCGCAAAAATGGTTGAGATATCGATCTGCAGAAGCGATTTATAATACTAAAATTACTCAGCTCAACAGACGAAATGAAATTGTGACAAACCTTAATGCAGGTAACGGCTCTGAGCTTGACCGTTTGGAAATAGATAAAATTGAAAGATTAGTTGCCACATTGGATACCGAAATCAATGAAATAAAATCTAAGGAAACAGACGACCTGGTTAAAAATTATTATCAATATTTTAAATAATACAATCATGCACCTCAAAACCATTTTATTTTTAGCGCTGCTTTTGCCTATTTCAATATTTGGGCAATTAGATAATTCAGATTGTTGCGAAAAACGACATATTGAAACAACAGGAACAGCAGAACGATTGGTACAACCAAATGAAATTATTTTAGAACTTACCCTTAAAGAACGTTTAAAAGGAAAGTCTTCAGAAAGTATAGAAGAACAGAAGAAAAGTTTAATAAAAGGATTAAAAGAAATTGGCGTAAACGAAAATGATATTCAACTTAAAAACCAGATTTCAGACTTCAGGAATGTAATTATAAAAGATGGTGTTTTAGACCGGGTTGAAATTCTGGTAAAAGTAAAAACAGCGGTTGAAACGGCTAAGGTTTTTCAATTAGCAGATGAATTAAATGTATCGCATACACATATTAAATCTACGAGCCATTCTAATATGGATCAGATTAGAAAAGAAGTAAGAATTGATGCCATAAAAGTAGCAAAAGAAAAAGTGGATTACTTATTAGAGGCCGTTGGAGAAGAAGCCGGAAAACCCATTGAGATAACAGAACAAAATGTAAGTTACGGTTTAACAAGTAATGTAAGGGCAGAATATCTTACAAGAAATGTAGTCAGCCAATCTGTTGGGGTTGATAAATATCAAGTAGCAGATGATATTAACTTTCAAAAAATAAAAGTAACCTATACCTACTACGTAAAATACGAAATAGAGTAATTTAAAAATCTAAAGCTTCACCCGGTTGAGCAATTTGTACTCTGTTTTGTAAATTATTTTCTTTAATAAATCTTTTCAATCTCGAAAATGCAAAAGGGCTCATTGGTTTAGCTTCTAAATTTTTAGCTCTGAAGAAATTCTCCCAATGAACAATCACATTTTGTTTGGCATTCAAGACTTCAATTTTCTTTTTTAAATTTTGAATTTTTGTAATGCCCGCAATTACTGCGACATCAATCTGTCGTTGTCTTAAAACGGAAGCAGGTGGAATACCTTGTGGTACTTTTCCTTCCGAAGATTGAAAATAAACACGCTTTTTGATTTTGCTTTTTTGAGCAGGATCTAAATAGTCAATTAAAAAAGCAAGCGTTTCTCCTTCCTTCCAGTCAGAAGCCCTATCCGGTATTTGTTGCAACGCTTCATCAACTGTTCCTCCACCTAACTTTAAAACACCTAAAACCTGTGGCGGATGGTGCGACTCTAAAACCATTACCCTTACCGTTTCATCTTCATTATATAACCAGTCTCCTTCTTTCTCGTTGGACCCCATAAAAGGTAAAGCATTTACAAAAGGTTGCTCTAAAGCGGCGCTGTACATTAAATTAGAAGTGGTAGTGCTTCCAACAATTTTACTTTTCGGATTTAAATAGTTTTTAGCAATAAACGGTAAATCCATCAAATGATCATAATGAGAATGTGCTACAAGTGTAAATTCTACATGATCCAGTTCAGGATGCATTAGACTAATGCCTTCCCGATCGGTTTTTATTTTACCAAACATAACATCACGCATAGGTAAATTCGTCCAGCAAGGATCAGTCAAAACGGCTTTGTTATTATATTCTAATAAAACAGAACCGATGCCATAATACTTTAACCGAAGCTGATCAAAATTAGCGGTGCTTTCTTGTTTGATTTCAGTTATTGAAGGTGGAAGTTCAACTTCTTCTTCATCTAAGGCGAGCCATTTTGTACAGGCACTTAAAAGTAAAACCGATAAGAATAGGATCCACAACTGCTTTTTCATAGTATAAAATTACAAATAATATCTACATCAGATTTTATATTCGGTTCGTTTTAATTCTGTCCTTACATATGAGTCACGTACATAAAAGGCTCTCTTTTTAATTTCTTCCTGACTAAAAACAATTGGCTGTAACTTTTCTTCATCGCCATGTTCAATCAATTGATCATAAGCAGTTTGAATTCCACCCAAACTATGCTTACCAAATAAGGTGTGTCCGCCTTCATAGGCCTGAACCTGATATTCTTCATAGGTTGTTAAATATCCGGCATATGCATTAGCATAAGGAGCGATAATAACTTCACTGACCCCGGATTTCTCAAGCTTTTTTTGGATGGATGTTTTTAATCGTTCTCCTGCGATATAAGTTGGTTCGAAAGGCACCCCAACAATTGCAATACTACCTATGATGAAAATTTGTAAAGGTAAAATTTGTCCGATCCAAGGCTTATCATCTAATGCTCCGATTCTGTGAAAAAATTTGAACGTGCGAATACTTTCATCGGCAAAGTCGGGTAAAATAGATGCCTTTACATTTTTAGTATAAAGCAATCGATTTTTTGCAGCCTCAACAATGATATGCTTGTTTCCGTGAATCTCATATTTTTTAATCAGTTCTTCCTGGTCTTCAGAGTTTCTAAAAATCCCACTTAATTTTTCATAGGCATTTAAAACCTCCACTATCCTTCGAGAAGGCCAGCCGACAACCGGATGCATTCCCGGTCCGTCAATCCATACTCCCTCAAAAAAACTAATTCCAAAACAAGCATCACCGGTTCGTTGACCACTAACACCGTTTGCATAAACCGGATCAACATTTAAATCGGAAGCATCTACATATTTGAAAACTGAAGAACAAGGTCCTGAAATTTCTTTTCCTTCCGATTTTAAAATTGAGATAGCCTGATCAAATTGAAGTGAGCCATTAAAAGAAGCGCTTTTAAAATCATCTTTATATTTTCCTTCCCATTTACCTCGCTGATATTTATGCTCCGGATTAAAACGATATTTTGGGGTGACATCACCGCAGGGAGACTGCGCGAAAGCTCCTACATAATTATCGCCAAAATGTTTTTCAAGCATTGTTGCCGCATATCCTTTATTATCAGCACAAACAGCCGTATTATCATTAGAAACACTAGTTGTATGTACACCAAACCAATTTATGGAACCAATAGGCTTACCGTCTGAATTAACAAACTCGAGTAAAAGCATGTTTCTGTTCACTCCATGATGCCATTCTTCTTCACTTAATTTATCTACTTCCGGGTTTTGATTATAAGCTTTTAAAGAACGGTTAAATGCAACAGGAACATCATCTGCAAAACGCCCACTTTTAAAACGAATTGAACATGCTGTTGTTTTTAAAGCTGAGTTATAAATTGCAGTACTTATGCTATCTACCAGCTTGCGATAAACTTCAAATGAAAAACCGGGAATACTCATATTATAAAAACCGTGATGGTCATATCCTCCCGGTCCGCTATGTGTATGCTGTGCGAGCAACATTAAGTTTTCTTCACTGATTCCGAAATCCGGATATTTTCTTTTCAGGTTTTTTATTACTCCCGCTTTTAATGCAACAGTAATAAAACAAAGCTCACAAACGACCAGATACAATTTTTTCTTGCCATCATCTATTGTATATGCTCTTGCATAAAGCGGTGTTTCGATTTCTTCCATGGTGTTGAAATGCATACCATAGCCTAGCATGCCAACGCCCTTTATAAAAGCAGTAATGTCTGTTTTTGATGTTCCTATTTTGTACATATAACTGGGTGTTTGAATCGAACTAAATTAGCAAAGTATTTTCTGTAGATAGGGACTCATAAAAATTCGATCAGGATCTTGTTCATTTCTGATTTTTATGAAGCGATCAAATTCAGGATAAACTTTGGCAAAATAGGTAGCGTCTCGGGTATGCATTTTACCCCAATGAGGCCTTCCGCCATTGGCTACAAAAATCTCTTCCAATGCTGCGAAGTATTCTTTAAATGGTTTGCCTTTGTAAACATGACAAGCAATATAAGCTGAAGGTCTGCCAAATGCCGGACTTAAATAAATATCGTCTTCTTTAACAAAACGATTTTCAATCGGAAAATGAATTGGAAAGCTATTTTTATCAATACAGGATTTAATATCTAAAACAACTTGCCGGAATGTTTCCTGCGGAATATTATATTCCATTTCATTAAACTTCACATAACGAGGTGTTGCATAAACTTTATGACTTTGATGTACTTTTTTATTGCCACCAACCAATGCCGCTGAAAGCTTACTTACACCTTTATTAAGACCGGGAAAAACTTTTGCTGTTTCAGCGACGAGTCGTAAAATATGATTTTCAAGAAGAATATCATTTAACCAGGTGCCTAAATTTGATTTATCAGCCGGCTTTTCTGTAATGTTTGAGTATTTCGTTTGAGTAGTATCGGTATAAGGAAGCCAATAGTATTCAAAATTTCTGTTTTCATTATTATATTGATCAAGCTTATTTAAAACCTCATATAAATCTTCCTTCTTTTTTTCTAACTCTAAACGATAAGCAGGAACACATTTTATAGTGAGTTCAGTTATTATTCCGAAACTACCAAGTGATAATCGTGCAGCATTAAATAATTCAAATTGATTATCCAGAGCACATTCAATTAATTCACCTTTTCCATTTACAAACTTTAATGCAATAACCTGAGTGCTTAAATTTCCAAATGCCGTACCCGTACCGTGCGTGCCTGTACTAATAGATCCGGCAATTGACTGCTGGTCAATATCACCAAGGTTTTCCTGAGCTAATAGTTGATCAAACAATAAGTCACCTAATGTGCTCAATTTGGTCCCGGCAGCTACCCGCACCGTTTGTTTGTCTTGGTCAATTTCAATTATTCCACTATGCTTATCAAGATTTACAAGAATATCTTCATTTACCCAAAGTGGTTCAAAAGAATGACCCGTACCGATTATCCGAATTTTACGTTTGTTCTCGATCGCCTTTTGAACAAGCCTTATAATTTCATCTTCAGAACCGGGTTGAATTATTTCTTTCGGATTCCATTTTATATATGTTGACCAATTTTGCATCCACCATCATTTATTATAAAAAACATTTTCCTTCACCACGATAAGTCGGAACAACATCTACAATTTCATTTCCACTAATCAGGTAAAGTTCATTAAATCGTTCGCAAAGCTCACCGGCTTTGCTATGTCGTAAAAATATTGGATCACCAATATTCAAATTTATATTTCCATCATAAAAAACCGGAGTCTGCACTTCCCCTGCGCCTTCATTTTTATCTAAGCGTGCTTTTTCAGGCAAATAAATAATCGGTGCTTTTTCGGCTTCAATACCTCCAGAAGCAATATAACCTCCACCCAAACAAGTATAAATATTTTTGGAAGGCCGGCGTACAATCTGAACAGCATAGGCTGCAGCAGGTAAATGCCGAAACCTTATATAATAATCGAACAAATGCGGTGCATAAAAACCCGAACCGGCAGTTACTTCACTAACCCAGGGCTCTTCAATTGTACTTTCGATACTACCCGTACCTCCACCGTTAACAAGGTCAATTTCGAAACCATTTTTCCTGATTAAATCTACCGCCTTTTTACGCCTTTCAGAAAATTCATTAACAGAACGCTTCTTTAAATATTGAATTACCCGGCTTTTCAGTTTTTGATTCGGATTTGCATCACCCAAGCCTGCAACCTGAGCTTCATAACCCATTATTCCCCTCAATTTTAAAGCAGGGCAACCGTTCAATGCATTCAGCAACAATTGTAAACTTGCTTCATTCCGAATAGAAGAACGACGAACACCAAAATGAAGGCCCGGATAAGTCGAAGACATATCTATATCAATGCAAACATCAAAAGTAAATTCACTCGACTGCCCAATTGAATCGAGCAATTGCAAATGTTCCACCAGATCCACCATAAACACCAACTCCTTCCCTGCCTTTAAATGTGGTATCAGCGACTCAATTTGCCCTTTGTCAACAACTGGATAACCCATTAAAAGATCATCGAAATCATTTTCAAGCAAAAAAAGCGCTTCATCAGCTGTAAAACACATAATGCCCTGATAGGCTTTCTGTTGAAGAACACGTCGCAGTAAGGTGGTGCAACGAACAGACTTTGATGCCACCCGAATCGGCATACCCTTTGCACGCTCCGCAATTACCCTGCAGTTCTCATCAAAGTAATCAAGATCAACAAAAGCGAGCGGAAAGCGTTTATCTTTGAAAAGCTGTCTATATGACTGATAGGTTTTTATAATTCAAAACTTAGGTAAAACAATAACAATTTTAAATAAATTACGTATTTATTTTTAGCAACTATTTAGGTGAAAATGTCGCATTCCTTCAAATTTTTGTTTGTTGACGATAATCACGCAAACAATCATCTTACTAAAACAATCATTAGGATTGATAATCTTCCTATTGATGCCGTCTTTTTTCAGTCCGTGCCTGAGGCATTAGACTATTTAAAAGCGATTAAAAACGGAGAATCAGAAGATCAGTTTCCCGATGTAATATGTAGTGATATTAACCTTCCTAAGTTCGATGGCCATTATTTTGCCGATCAGATTTCAGAACATTTCGCGGCTTCAAACCCGGATTTAAAAGTTTATTTCCTGACTTCAACCTTAGATGATTCGCTAAAAGAAAAAATTCAGGATAAACCCATCGTAAAAGAAATCTTCGAAAAGCCATTTAGTATCGATATTGCAAAAAAAATCTTACCTGAGAGCGCTTTCTCTGAAATATAAATCCTTCGGCGAGGTTATTGCTTTGATAGAAAAGCAATGCTAAAATTAATTCCAGAAACGAAATATTTTAAAAAGATCCTTATTGCGCTGCTGATCAGTTGCAGTGCCAATGTTTTAGCGCAAACAAAAGTCGTTCACGCACTTGTTGCGCTTTGCGATAATGATCAGAATATAGCGCCGGTAGCCCCTAAACTCGGTAATGGACAGGATTTAACCAACAATCTGTACTGGGGAGCACTTTACGGACTTAAAACGAATTTTAAGAATAGCGCCGACTGGCAATTGGTAAAGAGTATTCGCAATCCGGAAGCCTATATTCTTGAACGCGTCGTTTTTAAACACAAGCAAAACGATGTTTATCTCGTGGCAGATGCCTATGATGGCGACTATATTTACACAACAGTACGCGATTTTATTCATCGTTGCGCCGGTGAATATCAACAACAAATTCAGGTAGATAATAAAACATTAAACATCGGCGGCGGAGCTGATTTGCTGGTTTATATTGGGCACAATGCGATGATGGATTATTATTTTAATATGGACTATTACCCGGCAAAATCAGATCATAAACAACGGCAGGCCATTGTGTTAGGTTGTTATAGTTCAAAATATTTTACAATACCATTAGAGCAATCGTCTACCCAATTACTTATCAGTACAACAGGCTTAATGGCACCGGAAGCCTATATCCTTGAAGCAGCATTAGATGGCTGGGTGCGGCAACAAAGTAATGAAGAAATTCGTCTGAAAGCGGCAAAAGCATATGCCAAATATCAACGTTGTCCATTCAATTCAGCAAATCGGCTATTTGTAACCTCTTATTAAATTATAGTGTGCTTGAATAAGATTTTTAAGTCTGTACTAAATAGTACTACCCTATCATATCATAATTTCAGAAGCATATACATTTTCTTCCATAGAAAAATCCTCTCCGGCTTTCCATTGCAACGCGCACATTAGCTCAGGCACCTAAACTATTTTATCTTTTTAGTCTTCCTTTGTCAGCCTTCAAAAGCTAAAGTTTAGGGCTTTCGCTAAGCACGGGTTTCCATTACAATCCGGGCTAGATGTTGCCTTATTCTTTCCTAATAAATTCTTCAGTCTCTTTTATTCGACTAGTAGAAGTGCTGTTTATTTTTCTGAATTTCCCGTAAGCCAGTATAGCAGATTTTAATTCTCCAATTGCTTTTATACCGGCAGCTGAATTGAAAGTATAGATTAATTTATCTCCATTATAGATTTTGAGAATTTGACGATTTATTATTTCAATTTTTGAAATGGAATTTACATCGACTTTTTTAATTGTACTACCATTTATTATTTCAACGTACTCAGTATTAAAATTTATTTTAATTATTTGAACAACTAATTTTTTAGCAATCAGAATAAATGGTAAAAATAAAAGCAGGAAAACATATCCGGAATATCTTCTGCCACCATTTTCATTAATAAAATCTAATATTCCGAATGCACCGGAAATAATAATTATTGCAAAGCCAACTAAGAGTAGCATAAATAAAATGAAGACAATCAATCCGGCCTTTTTATTATTATGTTTAAATTGAATTGTCTTCATTTAAATTAAATAGGTTGAAGGTTAAGCAGGATAAATTTTAGATTTAAAAAGGTTTCTACTTTAAAGTAAACTTAAAATATTGATCACCATCTTCATCGGTATATATTTCTTTATTTTCTATTCCGATTTTCTCTAAAAGTTGTATAGACTTCAAATTGTCAAAATCGACAGTAGCAATAATTTTACGATCCCATTCTTTTTGCATTTTCTGAAATAAACACAAAACTTCAAACATCACACCTTTGCGCCTTTCATTAATATGAACTGAATAAACGACTTCCAATTCATTTTCATTTGTGTGTTCTGTATCTTTTAATTCTAAATGTCCGCAGAGTTGATCGTTTTTAAATACGCCCCATATCCAAAACCAGCGATCATCTTTAGAAGCATAAATTTTAAAACATTTATGAAATAAGTCTCTTCTTGTTTTTTCATCACCAACTTTTTCAGTGTGATATTCATCAGAAGTCATTTCTACAAAAGCCTCTTCATCTTCTGATTGATAAGCTTTTAAAATTAATCTTTCTGTTTCAAGAATTGGAGGGTACATTGTTACATGTTTTCTTGTGATAGAATTTTCTCAACTAAATTTCCTAAAATAAAATCGGGATCAAATATAATTTTAAAACCGTTCGAAACTACTTCAAAGGTTCCCTTATCAACCGGCTCAACATTTGCCCATGAACGATTTGCAAATGTAAACTCAATTTCTGTATTGCTTTTAAGAAAGACACGTCTTGACCATGCCGCACCGTAATTTTCATCTTGAAAACGATCAAACACATCATTTATCAGTTCAAAACTTAAAGCCTCTATCCAATCCGTCTGCTTAAAAGCATGTTTATCATTTACCAGGAATATTAAATCAACGTCAGAATTCGGTTGTGCATTTCCTCTAGCCCGGGAGCCACAAAAAGCAAGTGCTAAGATATTGACGTTATTTTCAGCAAAGTCTTTAGCGATCTGTAAAATATTATCTAATTTTTCGATAGTCATTTGGTTAGATCTAAAATTAACTGCCTTCATTTTTCAATGAGATATTCAATATTTTTTGAATAACAGGTTTTAAAGACTTTGTTTCACTCCATTTCCCAAATTTTTCTTTAGACCTGTTGTTAAGCTTAGTCTCTGGAAATTTAAGTAGTAATTCATGATAAAGCTCTAGAAGTTTCTTTAGGCCTCTAATGGGCGTTTCATTCATTTCACTAAACATATTATTAATAACAATTAGCAAAGAGTTATTATGCAATTTTGATACATTAAATAGATTTGCACTTATTAAGTCAGTAAATCTTTTAAACGGGGCATAAGGGCCATACTGAAGTTTACCAATTGTTTTACCAAGTATTACATTATTCATGTTATTTTCTGAATTTGCCTTTATCCATAATTCACCTGCAAGTTCTCTAGCAACTTTTTCACTGCATAATAATCCACAGGCTAAAAATAGATATGTACTTTCTTTATAATCTGCTCTATACCATATTTCATACAATCCTTTTAGCAAATTTGTCATGTTCTTTTTGCCGGTCTCATCAAAAAAAGTAGATTCTTTCAAATTATGATGGATTACGTGGCTGAGAAATGAACTGGGGTTATTTGGCGAAAGATTAAGAAACTTTGTTTCATCATTATCCCAAATAACAACATAGTATTTACTAATGTCAAAATGCATATACTCATATATACTTGATATTTTATTTGGCATTCTCTTTTTTCTGAAAACACCTGCAATACTTGAAACGACTGATTTTTTCTTTACCTCTTCAGTATAAAAGTCTTTAAATCGTAACTCAATCTTAGTTCCTGTTTTATCTACGAGTTTTCTTTTAGAATGATCATAAGATTTGAAAATATAATCGCCTAACTGACACGTCCAGTTATATTGTCCTGATTCTTTTATTAATTTATAATTAAATTGGTCCTGAAAGTAATTAATTTCATCTTCATTATTTTTAGATAATACACTTTGAAGCCATAAATCAGGACGGTTTATTTTCACACTGCGGATATTTATTTCATCAAAATGATATTTAAATATGTTTCTAATTTCTAAATCTTTTATTAAGTCGATTTTGGAGATAAATTCTTTGTTATCAGGATAAAGAGGCATACGACCAAATGCAAGTTGAAAATCGTAAAGGTCTATTGATTCACTTGAGTTTTCGTATTTAATAATTCGATTTAATAGTATTTCAGGATCAATCCAGCAAGGTTCATGTGTTGGCGTGCAAAGAAAACCAACAGACAAGTTCTTTCGGATTAAAATTTTTGACTTAACAAATAAAGAGTAATGGATGTGATATATAAAATCATGAATTGGATGTTTTTCAATCTCTTCAAGAGATAATTTTATAGATGTTTTATCATAGCCTGTTTCTAATAAATTTTGAATCTTAGTATCTCTATATTTATTGAAGTCACTTAATTTATCAGGGTATTTTTTTAATAGTAATTTAGCAAAGTCATTAATATAAAAAGCAGCATCAGACTCTAATTGGCCAATTTGGCTGTTTGAATTACGAAACATCGATAAATCCAGAGCACGTTTAAAAACTGGCTCAAGCTTCGAAACATTATCACTATTTAATAAGAGATTTAATTTAGGAAGATAGCTTAAAAGCAAGTCTATATGGTAAACTTCATTGTTATCAATAGATTGACTCACAAAAAAGATTAAATCATCTAAGCTTTCTAATTCAGTTATTTTGTTTTCTTCACTTAATATTTTAAGGGATTCAGCATAGTGTTCAGTTTCCTGAACTTCTTCTTCAAAATTTGAATAGTCTTTTAATAATTCTTTTGTCGAGTGAAATAAGTTATCAGTGTATAAAGATACTTCATCAGTTATTGTAGAATTTTGTGGGTCCCCATACTTTACAATTAATTTGGCTGCTCTACTCTGAATTTTTTCATCAAGATTGATAAGTGCTTCAGATGCTTTAATGCAAATTTCAACTCTTATTGTTTCATGAGTCTTTGCGATTTTATCTAGAATCATTAAAGTCGAATTAACAACAGACTTAGTCTCCGAATTTAAAATAATCGAAGAGTTGTCAATAAACGCTTTAAACTTGAACTTTTCATTACTGGCTAATTGTTTGAAATATTTTAAAACAGTATTAATTAATTTTGAATGAGGTGAATTTAGTACAGAAAACAACTCATCCTGCAAACTTAAAATCTCTTCAATTGATGGATTTAGTTTAATTAGCAAGTCAAAAAACCATCCACTTAATGATTTATTAAAGCCCTTGGTAGAAGTGTAGATTGTAGCAATAAGAACCCTTTGCCTATCAAGTCTTTTTTCGGTAACTAAACTGATTATTGTTTCAATCCATAGATCTCTTCCCCCTGTATGGTTTCCAGTATTTAAATATGCATATTGATTGTTAATCTCAGAATCTTCTTCAAAGAGCAGCCAAATGTGATCTTTTAAGGTCTCTTCATATTTTAATAATCTTTCAGGTTTATAAAGGTCAGCAATGTTATTTTCCCATTTCCTTTCAATAATCCAAATTGGAAGTCGTCTGATTATTAACCCATTGGAAGGGTTTATTAAACCTTGCTTAAAAAGCTGCATCATTTTATCGTAATTCAGCTCCCATGGATTTCCCTTGTTAACTACTTCTTCGAACCATTTGGGAACATACCAGGGAATTATTTTTTTTAGATATTCATCACTTACAGAAAGATTTGCAATATTAAAAATGGCTCTTTTTATATCTGTTTTGTTAAAACAAACAAAACAAGCCATGTCTACCAGATCTCTCTTTTTTTCCGAATATTTAAACTCATTTTTGTTATACGTTCCCCAACCAGCTTTTTCCTCAACTATATAAGTCTCATTTATCTTTTTTCTGAATTTTTTGATAAACGGTACAAGAGATCGTTTGTCCTTATCATTCAGGCTTTGTAAAAATGGAATAATGTCTTTCTCCTTTAATACAATCTCTGTTAATTCTTTTTCAAGCATTTATCAAGACTTTAGTTTTTTCTTTACAGCTAAAATATGCTTGCAAGCTCCACGTTCTCCCTGATTTTTGCTGAACCATGTACAAGTGCACTTCTGCTTTCCCTCTTTTAGCAAAACATAATGTTGAATACCACTGCCGTCAACTTTTGCTTCAATCTTATTATCTTGATTATAGATAATTTGAACTTTGTCGTTTTCCAGTAGTTTTTCTGCTCCTTTCAGTCTTGGGTTTAGCGATAAAATTCTACTTAATTTAAATGGTAATCTTCTGTAGAAGAATCCATTTTTTGCCAAATCGTAACCAAGCAAACCCATAGCGGAAAGCTTGGATGAAAGCTTTTCAATTTTGGAAATATCAATTCCTTCTTCAAATGACATCAATGCCGGATTAAATTCCTGATTTGAAAAGGAATAGTTATCAAAAGCCTGGACAAGACTTTCAGGTAAGTCTTCAATTAAAGTTTCTAATGCAGCACCCTCTCCTGAAAAACCTCTCCAATAGTCTCTTGATACAGAAAAAATAAAGTTTAATTCATCAAAACATAAAATAAAAGAAGCGGCCTGCATATCCTTATGAGGATAAATTTTGAGTTCGTTGATGAGTGGAATTAATGGCTGCAATAATTTTAAACGATGAATCCCACCAATACTTAAACTAGTTTTAGAAGACATTGGACTAAATAAATATTTATTGCCACGTTTGATTAAGTAATAGTCAGTTTTAACTTTTCCTGACGGAATTGTTTTAAATAATTGAATTGCCTGAACCCTGCTTATGGTATAAGCATATTCAGATTCTGAAAAGTAGTGCTGAACAGTTGTGAGCCCTTTTATCCATTTAGAAGGCAACGGTACTTTTCGTTCAATAAAACTTTCACCTTCTTTATGAAAACCGACCTCTTGTTGTCCGATTGATAGAACGAGTTCATCATTCTTTTTTATTTTACTTAATTCAGAAATTAATGGAGTATTGAAATCAACATTTGTTGTTCCGTTTTCTATAAATTCTCCATCCTGCCCATTTTCTAATATATCTACTCGAGCATAAACCCCTGCGCAATGTGAAAATCCTTCAAATCGGATTTGATTGTTACCTGCAGTTACAATAGGGTCTTTTAACAATGCGAGTTGAAATGGGGATAAATTAAAACTGGATTGAACAATGTTTGAAAGTGTTATAAGGCATCGGGATATCTCGTAAGGGTTTTTTAATTTCCCCCAAAAAAAGCATGGAGAATTTCCTTTTTCAACTTCATTAAATTTAGATAATAACAAGTTTTCCGCACCTTTTATTCTTTCCAAACTTGATCTTGAATCATATATATAGCTGAGTGTTTCGGACATTTAAGTTTATTGATGAGCTAAAAAACATTTAAGTATAATAAATACGTGCCTCAAAAAAAACGGCTTTTATAGAAATTTTTATCCAAACAAAATCTGTCACTCTGAATTAATAATCTAATCGGTAAAATCATTTAGTAAATTGTTGAAATCATTAAAAACCGATAGTTAAGAACAGCTTTTTTTGTAATTATCAATTAATCTAATTAAGCATAATGAAGGTAACTAAAGAAATGCATAATAAGGAGCTTCAGGCTCAGTATGGACAATTCAGGTTTATGGTCTCTATGAATACAACTAAATGGGGTCTTAAAATCATGAATGGTTTAGTTCGATCTACGAAAGGTCAAAAGGTAAAAAATGCCATCAACGATAGCATTCAAATAGCAAGTACGCATACGAAAGGACATGAAATTCGAACAAGAGTTTTTCGCCCGGAGGGAACAGAAAATGAAGTGCTACCTGTTATGGTCTATTTTCATGGTGGTGGCTATATGATGGGAATACCTGAAATGGCGAATGTATTTTATAAAGATGTTCTTAAAAAGAGAAAAGTAGCTATCATCTCACCTGATTACAGGCTTTCACAAAAAGACCCTTTTCCGGCAGGATTTAACGACTATTGTGCAAAACAATTAAATATATCTCCGAATTACTTAAGCGATTTATTGAAAA
>JAHDHT010000359.1 GCA_020631175.1 Chitinophagales bacterium | reverse complement strand
AAAGTTACGCCTGTAGCACCATTAAGCCCGGCATCTTCTAAAACATTATTACCAATAAAAATTGGATATGCAGTAAATGTAAAGTCAATTTCAAGAATGGAGTTTTCTCCAAATACATTTCCAATAATATCTGCCCCTTGACTTCCTGCCGGAATATGAATTATTCCTCCTCCACCCAAATCATGATTTACAAAAGTCGAGAAAAAACAATTTAAAAAGCCTTCATTTAAAATACTTTGTCCGGTATTTAGAAAGTTAGTATTATTCTGAAATAAACATTGTTCAATATGCATGGAGCCGATGTCGCTATTATAAACTGTAGCACCACCATTTGGTCCATCTACAAAAGTATTATTCCGGAAAATCGAATTTCTGATTTCACAAATTGCAGCATTCACAATTAAGCCATTTTCAAATGGAAATCCAGCGGGTGCAGAAATTACAATACTTGTAAATTCACAATTTGTGATGATTGCATTTCCAAAAAGAAACAATCCATAACTAATTGGTTGTGGAGCTGAAAAACTGATATTTCGTAAATTTAAGGTGTTATAGACTGCTATAAAGCCGCCATTGTAAGAAGAGTTTAGGCTTATTGATTGTTTATTTTCAGTACTTCCAAATATGTTAAGTGGAATATTTATAAATATTGCAGAGTTTAACTCAATGTTTTGAGCTTGAACT
The DNA here is from genome assembly GCA_020631175.1 of Chitinophagales bacterium. Classification (GTDB taxonomy): domain Bacteria; phylum Bacteroidota; class Bacteroidia; order Chitinophagales; family JAHDHT01; genus JAHDHT01. Next base: position 2,140 of record JAHDHT010000359.1, on the reverse strand, counting down.
GCTGTACTGAATACAATCGTATCTCCAGCTGAAGCTGCGCCTATCTGAGACCGTAATGTTCCGATGGAAGCATCATCTAAATTGCTGGTGACAACTAACTGGGCAGCATGAGAAAATTGAATTGTAAACAAGAGTAAAAGGCATGCAGCAGCAGCCTTTTTAAGGGTCGTTTGAATAGTAGTCATTTGCTAGCTTAGTGTTTCCTTGAAGATAGGGTATTTTTAGAGCTAAGTCAATAAAAATATATCTAAGTTTAAATTAATATGAAATGGTAAAACAATATGCATTCAGCCTTCCGGCTTTTGAAAGAGGCTTTCATTTAATTACAAGTTTGGTGCTCAATGAATTAGGCGAATTACCGCAGCAGGGTATACTGCATCTTTTTATTCAACATACTTCTGCGGGCTTGACCATAAATGAAAATGCCGACCCTACAGTAAGACAAGATTTTGAATCAAGCTTTAATCATATCGTAAAAGAAAACGAGCCATTTTATATACACACTTATGAAGGAGCTGATGATATGCCGGCACATATTAAATCTTCATTAGTAGGTTCATCGGTATCTGTTCCGATCAGCAATCATCAATTAAATTTTGGCACCTGGCAAGGGATTTATTTATGTGAATTTAGAAATAGGGGAGGGCGGCGAAAGTTGGTGGCTACGGTTTATTTTTAGACTGTTAGACTTTAGACTTTTAGATCGCTTTGCTTTCAGATTTTTAGATCGGCTTTGCCTACAAGAATCGAGATCAGCTTTGCTTGCGAGAATAGAGATTGGTTTTTAGACTTTTTCAAGACAAGTTCAATTGTTAATCTCAAGTGCAAATTCAAATGTCAAACTCAAATCTTTTCGGAGGAGCGAGGTTCGAGGCTAAAACAATTTCAAATTTCATTTACACCTCCCAGTAATACTTTGCCAATCGCCTTTGGTTCTTGGAGCATTACAACCCTTCTCGAGGAGGGATTTCTCGTATGAAAAGAACCTTCACTTCGTTCAGTTTGACCTTCGGTCAAACTGCAAAAACAAAATCCTTCCTACCAGCAAACGGTAGTCATTATGCATTTGATTTACCGATTTTAATTTTCCATACAACCACATCCAGGGGTAAAATAAAACCAGCAACCATCGCGAAGACTTTTGTTCTTTATCAATCGCGTATTCCGCTTTATGAAAACCATGTTTCACGGCGCAGTAATTATATTGATCTAAGGTCATCGATGCAATATGCTGCAAGCCATCATAATTTTGCATTTCTAAAGGATTAAAACTGTAATAAAATCCGCGAAACATAAAGCGCAATCTGGACTTCATCGATAAGATATTCGGAGTTGAAATAAATAGCTTTCCACCCGGTTTTAAAATGCGGCAAATTTCAGCAAAGAAATTTTCATGATCGAGAATATGTTCACTTACTTCAATGGCAATCACGACATCAAAACATCCATCCGAATAAGGAAAAGGTTCTGTAATATCCACCTTTGCACATTTGATTTCCTCGTAATAAAAATGCTCCGGAAATAAATCGCAGGCTTCTACAGAATATCCCATTTCAAATAAAGTCTTCGTGAAAGCTCCATGTCCGGCTCCGAGATCCAGAATTTTAACATCCTTCCCAATCGATTGCTTCTTAAAGTATTTCAAAAAATTTTGATGGGTACCCGGCATGGCGATAGGTACAATCTTTTTCGACTTATCTGAAACGGCATTTCCTGAATCACTCATAATATGCAAGATATAAAGTAGGGGCGAATTAATTATTGATTTACTCAAACCTCACTTTGCGACTTTCACCACTCAAGCCTCAAATTTGGATTTAGCATTTGAAATAGTAATTGGCAGCATAGCATTTAGTAGTACAGTACCTAGTAGCACAGTACTTTGTCGCACAGTACAAGGTAGCACAGTATTTAGTAGCACAGTACTTTGTCGCACAGTACTTTGTCGACAGTTGATATATAAAATACACTGATATCAAATTCTGAGCTACTATTCAAAATTCATCCTTTTTAAAACTTGTACGGGCGAATAATTCGCCTTTACGAAAAAAGCCGCTCCGAAAAATCGGAACGGCTTATATTTTGTTCTTCTAGTGTTACTTTTAAAAGGCAGAACTATTGAACCTTATCGACGATTGCT
>JAHDHT010000358.1:1314-2828 GCA_020631175.1 Chitinophagales bacterium | reverse complement strand
ATTTTAACCTGACCTTCATTTGAGATTTGCTCAAATACTTTTTGACCTTGCATATTATATAGTTCAACTAACAATAACTCATTAGTAGCTAAGTCAATTGTTGCAATATCTAAAACCGGATTCGGATAAACGGTGATATCATTTAAAAGTTCTTCTTCAATAGAAACATAATTTCCATCCACAATAACGGTAACGATAACAGTTGATGTATTACCATTACTATCAGAAGCAGTATATAAAATTTCATATACACCTTCAGTAGATAAATCTAACTGACTATCATCAACGGTAACAGTTACATTACCGTCTACATTATCCGTTGCTGTTGCACCCGGAGCAGTAAAGTTTGAATTCAAACCAACAGTAATAATTTCATCTCCGTCAATTGTGATTACCGGAGGAAGATCATCAACAAAAATATTCGCATCGTAAAAATCCTGTGCCTGATCTGCTAATTCTGCTATTCCATCAAAAGTAGGGCATCCACCCGCAAAAGCATCTAAAGGTCTTGACCATAAAATAGCATTTGTTAGGCTCTTGCTTTCACCGGCAGCAATATCGAAAGGACCAGTTGAAAGTATAAATCGTCTGTCAGCAGGAACATTTCCTTCAGCACACTCAGACCATCCACCCTGATTAGCAGGATTAGATGGGAACATATAAGGTACTTCAAGAGTAGATCCGGGATTATAACCGGTTCCACCAAAAGTAATAGGTGTTCCATCCAACCAGATACCTTTTAAGTAATCATAGAAATTCTGAGCCGTCTGAGGATTTCCTTGAACAGTTGCATCATTGTTATAATACACGAACGAAGACATTCCAATTTTTTCACCATTATCAGTTAATATCCCATCCAGAATCTGAACGCCTACAAACGGAGGATCATCACCATATCCGCTTATTCCTGCATAATCTTCATCGAAATTATCCCCATTGTAACAAATACCTAAATTTCTTGTAGTATCACATCCAACGAAATCATCTACATAATTTCCTAAATCAGGATCCACCCAAGAACCTAAATAGGTCTTTTTCAATAAATCGCCAGACTTGTTAGTGATGGTATAATTTGCAAAAGTTACATCTTGTAAATTATCTACAGTGTTGTATCCAAAAGCCATTAATTTAATTTCCACTTTTAATGGAGAACCACTTGTTTCGGTATGAACATTTCCGTTATCATTAAATACAAACCACTTTGCTTCATCTCCGTTGATTAAAGGATAATCACCATTTGAAGCATTATAGGCACCGTCGCCGTCTGCATCAAAGAAAGGAGCCATGTTTTCACCTGCCGGTAAAGGAACTACAGAAGAAGCATTATCTCTTCCGGGCCATTCAGTGATTGAAGCCGGTGTCGGTCCATCTACATTTCCATCCGAAGCATCTGCGATATGTGCATCAATATCTGCCTTTGTTACAGACCAGATACGGTCGAATGAAGCACAAACATTAGCTGAAGTTTCTCCATCCGAATTCAAAGGACCCGGCCAGAAATCATCTCCAGTAGT
>JAHDHT010000358.1:0-1214 GCA_020631175.1 Chitinophagales bacterium | reverse complement strand
AGTTGATTCATTTACATTAACAGCCGCTGTTGAATGCAGTGCAAATGCTAAGAATACAACCAGAGTTAGGTAGATTTTACTCATATATAAGGATTTAAGATTTTCAATCCATTAAATTAATTGGAATATCACGATTATCATAAGATTGTACTAAAATGATGTTGAAAAGTCGCATTATAGCCAATAAAGAGCCCTATTTTGGTGTTTTTAATAGCTTGGAAGGATGGAAAAAGCGGAAATAACAAAATTTCACCTTTTACGTAAAATAAAGATGTGGATTCTCAGTTTTGAGGATAAGCTGTGAATGCTTACATTTGCATATCAAGTCTCATCTATAGCAGGCTAGCTGTTTTAGAATTACTTAAAAAGAAATGATCTTTAAATAGATTACATTCTATTTCAAATTTTACTAATGGATTACAATACGCAAAGACCGCAACTGGTCATTCGTGAGTATGGAAGAAATATTCAGAATTTAATTAATCATGCTATTACTATTGAAGATGATGCTTTAAGACTTCATGTCGCTGAAGGCATTGTTTCAATAATGGCCCAGTTAACGCCCCAGATAAAAAACATTGAAGATCATAAAGCCAAACTATGGCATCATCTTCAGCTGATTTCGAAAGATAAAATGAACATCACTTACCCATTTGAAATGCCGGAAGATGATGTTCCACCTATTGAAAAATTAGAAGTTGAATATCCTAAAAACAACATTCGTTTCCGTCATTATGGCCAGAACGTAGCAACAATGATAGCTAAGGCTGTTGAAATGGAGGATGAAGAAAAAAAGAAAGCCTATACACTTATCATTGCTAACTACATGAAAATGGTATTACGCAACTGGAGTGGTGAAAATGTGAGTGATGATGTTGTATTCAATGATATAGTTGAACTCAGTAAAGGTAAACTTAAATTAGATGAATCGACTACATTAAATAAATTCGATCATATTCCTTCGGGCGGAGGCAGCAGTTACAAAAAGAAAAAACGTAGTAATAACAACGGATATAAGAGTAAGAACTATAAGAGTAACAGCAGAAACAATAATAAATACAAGAAAAGAAACTACCGTTAATGGCCAAAGAAGTCTTTAAAATCACCGGTGGAAAATCGTTAAAAGGCACTATCAAACCACAGGGTGCTAAAAACGAAGCATTACAAGTCATTTGCGCCACCCTCCTCACACCTGAAAAAACAACTTTACATAA
>JAHDHT010000357.1 GCA_020631175.1 Chitinophagales bacterium | reverse complement strand
GAATGGGTAAGATTCAGGAGCTTGGGGAAGCTTGTAATGCGGAAGTTATTGCCGCTGATGCTACGGTGGTTGAAGACCTGGAAAAATTATTCGATCAGAGTCTAGAAATTTTAGGTGGTAAACTCGATTTCGTTTTACACTCTATTGGCATGTCTCCGAACGTGCGTAAGAATCGGCCATATACCGATTTGAACTATAGTTTTCTACAAAAAACGCTGGATATCTCTGCCTTGAGCTTTCATAAAGTGCTGCAAACGGCTTTTAAAAAAGATGCTTTAAACGAATGGGCTTCTGTTTTAGGATTAAGCTATATTGCTGCTCAACGCACTTTTCCGGGTTATAATGATATGGCTGAAGCGAAAGCTACACTTGAATCGATTGCCCGTAGTTTCGGTTATCACTATGGGAAGGAAAAAAAAGTAAGAATAAATACCATTTCTCAATCACCGACCATGACAACAGCAGGAAGCGGTGTGGGCGGATTTGATGCCTTCTTCGATTATGCCGACAAATTATCACCATTGGGTAATGCGCCTGCTGAAGATTGCGCAAAATTTTGTGTGATGCTTTTTTCAGATTACACCAGAATGATCACCATGCAAAATCTTTTTCACGATGGCGGATTTTCAAACATGGGCATGAGTGATGCTATTATTGGGATGATGAAGGAAGGATGATTTTTGATTGAGGATTGAGGATTTCTGAATTCTCAAATTTATGATCAAGGATCTGAAAATTGATGTTGCTTGGTATTCGGTTTAAAGAGAAGCTAGAAGGATTTGAAAATTGAGATTTGAAAATGTCTGAAGTTCGGTATTCGGTTTGAAGAGAAGCTAGAAGGATTTGAAGTTAGAAGTGACCACAGGTCATCCCGTTGAAAGAGGGATCTTTTTTTAATTGAAAATTGAGATTTGAGATTTTATTTTTAAATCATTGCTCTTTATCTAAAAACCAATTTTTAAATGAAGAACTTTTGGCTTTACTGATGAAAATTTCTTTGTTAAACTGAATTGAATTAGATAGTTGAATTTTTAACTTTCTTGTTTCTGTAACTTCAAAACTTCTGATAACCTCTCTGTTTAATAACAACTGTCTGTTTGCCTGAAAAAAAATATCTTTTGGGAGTTTTTCATAAAGCTGATTCAGTGAATAAACGGTAACGATTTTCTCACCTGAAAAAAGATAAACCGAGGTGATTTTATTTTCGAGCTCAACAAATGCAATATCTGTCTGATTAAGAAGGAAACTCTTTTTTGCGCTTTGAATAGAAATCTTATTGGAAAAGTCTAATTGAGAAACATTTGCCGTTTCAATTTGCTCTGTTTTATTTTTATAAAACAGAATTAAATAGAATAAATTAATTATTAAAATAAAAAGTGCATCTGTTGGTAATTCTAATGTATAATATTCAATTCCCGTCGATTTATTGAATATTAAATCATGAATTAAACGCAAAGTTATCAATAAAAATAAACCGGCAATTAAATTGAGTACAAAAGCTTTAAAGAAAAGATTTAAGCTAAGCTCTTCTTTTATCACACTGAATAAAATCTTTCTGATTAATCGCCAAACAATAAGCCCTAATACAACATTTAATAAAATGTAAATCAGGTCATTTAAAGTAAATGAATCTTTATAAAACGGAATATCGGCACCTAAGTAATAAACAAAAATGGCTGCGAAAGGAATAAAAAAATAACCTATCCAACTATCATTAAATGCAGGTTTCAAACTCATCGACTACTAAGCTTTTCTTTAAACGCATTCAATATTACTGAATATTAATCGCAAACTGTTTTAATTACACTTACCTGATAAAATAATTAATTACCATTTAAGCAACAATTAAGTTTACGTGTAAACAAACAGATTGTTTGCATTACGTACTATATGTTGATATAAAGCAGTAAACTTAAAGCTCTTCTATGGCTCTTTCGAGAACTTTATCCAATCCGTTTTGTACTTCTATGGTATCATTTTTTATGTAAATATCAGGAATTATGCCCACCCCTTCCGGACTGGAACCATCCGGATATGTATATAATTGATTTGGTAATCCGAACTCCCATCCGTTTGGCAATAAGCGTCTGAATGATTCTGATGAAAAAGCCTTAGCGGTGGTATCGCCAACAATGGTTACATGGTTTTGAGAAGCTAAAAATAATATGAATTCTTCGCCGGCACTTATCGTTGTTTTATTCGTTAATATAAAAATGTCTTTTTTATACTGTGTGCCTTCAGTTGTAGCATAATAAGGCGTTGGTTCATCGAAGTTATCGTGTTCTTTTCCGTTTCTTGTTTGAACATAAAAAACCAGTTTTTCTTCATTTACAAAACGCTTTGCAATATATCGGTCCAGCAGAGGAGTACCTCCACTATTATTCCGAAGGTCTAATATTAAACCATCAGTGTTTTGTAATTCATTTAGAATATTGTCTATTTCCAGGTGCCAGTCGGATCCGTCATATTCAAAATTTGGCAAATAAATATATCCGATATTTTCATTTTTTATTTGTCCATAAATCAATTCTTCCCCATCGATTAAAATAGATTTAAAATCTGCGATGTAATTATTTTTGACATTTGTTATATCAAATTCTTTGGCTGCGTGTGATCTGCATCTGCGACCGGAAGAAAAACCTTCATCATTTTTTGTATTAAATAATTTAATGTGACCATCATTTAATTGCTCCAGCATTTCTGTACAAATTTCCCATAATTCATCTTCGTCATTACTTAGACTTACTTGTTCATTATACTCAATAAAGATCGCATCCCAATCAATATTTCTCGGAATAAATCCACCATAGTTTTGATCCATATCATTCC
>JAHDHT010000072.1 GCA_020631175.1 Chitinophagales bacterium | reverse complement strand
ATTAATAAGTGATCTGGCTTCTTATGCGAGAATAGAAAGTATACCGTTCGAAATGACAGATGTAGATCTAAATGAATTGGTCGAAGAGATTTTGGATTTAAACAGGACGGACGATTTTCTGGTTAAAATAGATAACCTACCAGTTATAAGAGGTAATATAAATGGAATTAAATCTATTTTTCAAAATTTGATTAGCAATGCGATAAAGTTTCAACCGGCAAATGAAGATCATTTGGCAAAGTTAGATATACTTTATATTCAGGAAGGAAATAAACACAAAATTACCTTTAAGGATAATGGTATCGGAATTGATAGGGAATATTTGCAGGAAATATTTGAGCCTTTTAAACGACTACATGCGGTAAGTGCCTATAAAGGAAGTGGTTTGGGTTTATCGATTGTAAAAAAAATCATTCAAAGACATCAGGGCTCAATTAAAGCATTGTCAGACAATGAAGGCACTTCTATAATTGTATATTTTCCTAAATAAAAAGACCGATTCAATTAAGAACCGGTCTTTTAATTTTAAGCAAGAGTTTTGTACTTAATATTTTATTATTGAAGCGTTTTGAAATGAACCGTCCTGTAGTTGAAATCTTAACCAATATAAACCACCAGGTAGATGTCTGATATCGAAAGTCAAATTGTTAGTTTGATTATCCATCATAATATAAGTTCCGTCTGCGCTATATAAACTTATTGATTCGATTTTATTAGCTTTTTGATTGAAATTAATTAAGCCCTTAGTTGGATTCGGATATAATTCAATTTCAGATACATCTATATCATTAATTGAATTCGTTACTTTTTCCTCAACAATAAGATTCAAACTCGAATTATTTATATCTAACCGATCTTTGTTTCCATCTACACAGAAAATATTCTGGGTAGAAGCTGTTGTCGTTTGTTGGAGTAAATCTTTTCCATCTAAATTGTCAATTATAACAACCACTAACTCGCCTATCTGACCTGAACCGTTAACTGAAATCTGATCGAAACGGGTAATTGCGGCATCCACTTTTCCAATACTGTATTGATCTACACTTAAATCAAAATAGTCTCCTTCATCAGCAATCCATCCATCATTAAAATTTATAGATACAGAATTTGGAACTATAATAGTCGTATCATAATAAACTGAAAAAGCAATTCCATATACATCATTAATTAGTTCTGAACCATCTCCAAGATAAATCGGTATCCTTACTGTATCACCTGTAAAGACAGTATCGGTTTGCGGGACTAAGAATATATCTGAAAGTGCATCTGGATAAATATCAGATAATTCATAAGGAGGTTGAGTGAAAAGGGATTCGTTATGTGTTGAATTATAATTTTGTAAAATGGCGTCAATATCAGCTTCACTCACTATACCATCTCCGTTACAATCGCTGTGTTTGTCATTAAGACCAAGATAGGCATTCGACCAGTTAAACGCTGATTGCCCAATCCAGTTGCTTGTCGCATTTAATCTGTCTTGTCCGGTTTTATTATAGTTTAAGCCTATACTTAGTAAATCGAAGTTAGAAGCAATTCCATCATTATTACTATCACCAGGCCAGACATTTTCATCTAACTGTGTTGTGTCTTCATCTACATCAAAAACAAATCGATAATATAAATGATCACTGCAAACAGTACCTGCAAAATGTAATAAGGTGTCTTTTCCGGTAAAATTCGCTGGAGGTACATACTTCCATACTACTTCACTTGAATATTCAAGGTAAATTGAACCTTGATGGTTTGAATGAACAAGCTCTAAATCATAGAATGGCTCATTGTAACTTGAATTATTTACATAAAATGAAATAGTATCATTTGTAAATAGATTGAATTGATAATCAAAATAAGAAACAGGTGCTTCACATTGTTCTATTTTAATGGCAATATTTTCAAAAGAACAATTAAAAAATGTATCGCATGCTTCATACATTAAATTAGATGTTCCTGAATCTAGAAATGGATTTATAGGCGTAATGTTAAAATGGTCCGCTTCAAATTGAATATCAAAAATAGATTCATCATAAATCATATCGTTTATAAATAATGAATCTCCGTTAGGGTCTGTGTCGTTTAATAGTGGATAAAATGAACTGTTAGATGCTTGTATTATTGCAAAGGTATCTACTGATAGAATAGGACTGTGATTAGACGGATTTTGAAATTCAATTTTTCTTTCAAAGCAATGTCCAGATTTAATACAGATTTCATAGATTATACTATCTTCTTCCCAGTTTGTAAAACTATTCGATCTGTATTGTATACCGTTTTGAATAGTGTCAACATTAATATGGTTTGGTTCTTGAATTATTTCTATTGAAGCATCTTCAACATACTTAAACATCATGAACCCTTTATTAGTTTCACTAAAAAACGGCATCCACTGCCATATTAAATATTCATCTTGAGTTCCAAAGTAACCAGACATACTTGTCGTAATATTAAATTGCTGAAATGTAGGAATCGGAAATTCAGTGGAGAATTCTAAATAATCGGTATCTAAGATAAATTCTGCTTTGCCCTTATATAAGGTATCTTCTATCTTGTTAAACCAATCAAATGAATCCAGACCTGGCCATGGAGCTCTGTTACGTATAAAGCCGTATAAATTTTTTAATGTAGTTTCATCACCATTGATATCAATACTGAAGTTATAAGGATTATAATCAAAATAGTCATAAGGCCAATCTCCCAACCATTGATTATCATATGCTTTATAATTCCATCTGCCTTGATACTGATTTGTTGGTAGTTGTAAATTTCGTTGGATAAAAATTGAATCATTTAAAAATATGATATGTTGAAGTGTGTCATATAATTGAATTTGAATTATTTCATTCGTCATTTCAACTTGGGGGGAATATTGTTCGAAAAACATGGTTGCAGTATCACAATCTAAATTGCTACAGATCCGATATTTTATAGAGTCAATAAAAGTACTGTCTGATGTTGGTTCATATATAAAATCATATTCCCCATTGTTCCATCCTGAGAAATTTACCATTCCATAATTGGGATTTGAAATTATTTCAGGTAAATACCCTTGGAAATCTAAATTAAGATCGTCGTTTTCGATAGGGTTAAAGGATATACTTTCACTGTTAGTTGTAGAATAATAATCATCCTGTAGATTACTGGAAGGAAATCGAATAGAAAGATTAATTGGAATTGTATCGCAAATATTTAGATCACTGCAAAGAAAAAGTTCAGCAGTGAAGAAACGGTCAACAATGTTTGGACTAAACCATAATGAAAATCCAATAGTTAATGAATCTTGCGTTTCATCGTTTAAAAAAACAACTGAAGCTGGTCCATCATTGTCAGATACTACAATTTTATCATAGTCATTTATATCACAAATATCAAAAGAAATAAAATCGTGAATACTAAAAGTTTGCCAGTTACTCGATAGATGAGCGTAATTATCAATAAAGTATATTATAGTATCTTCTTGAAGCTCAATACTAGCAAGCGGATTGCTATAAAAATGACTCAGGGTATCAATAAAGTTATCAAAAGACTCATTGTAAGGAAATGTTGTATTTACATTCTGATAGTATGATTGCAATTGAAAAAGACTATCATTTATAATTGCTGCCTTGTTTTCAAAGCAATTGTTTAATACAAATGCCACTTTATCTTCAAAGTGAATTATTTCTTTTGTTATCAATAGAAAAGTATCCGCAACATTAGAATTCAGACTATAAAAACAATCATTGTTGACAAAGCCATTTTCATATTCTGCTATATGAATCAAGCTATCTTCATTTAGATTTACAACAGGTGCATAACTGCACATATTACCTGAATACAGTTCAATAAGTTTGTATAGTCGGCTTCCAAAATTTCCGAATTCATTTTCTTCTTCCAATTCAAAAGGACCGGCAGGAGTTGCTTTCCACATGAATGCTCCTTCTTCCAGAAGCTGGTCATACGGGGTTAAATCTCCTGAATCAAGGCAATCACATGCATTAGATTGCTTAATAACAATAGTAAAAAGGATGATTAGCAAGGATTTTAATAGAGTGTTCATAAATGTTGAATATTTGATATTACAAACATGCCACAATTACTGCACACAAAAAGGTACAAAAAAATCAATATGTCGGATGGATTCTTTTAGAAAAAATACTGTTTACTCCCTATATTAGGCTTAATATTGAAATATTTTGACACATTTATGTAATTTGTCGGAGTGAGAAAAGTAAAGGTCCTTGAAGTTTTGGCTCAATTTGATCAAAGTGAACTCAAAAAAGTAGCGTATTATATCAATTCACCCTTATTCAATCAAAATAAGAAGCTATCCATATTACTTTCTGCATGTATTGAAACAGTTCAAAAACTGAATACGGTCAATCAAATGAAACAATCCGTCTTTTTAAAATTGTTTCCTGAACAGGAATATGATGATTTGAAGATCAGACATTTAATGTCAGACCTATATGACCTAATTTGTGATTATATAACTTTAAAAAAACTAAGGAAGGATAATTACTCGCAAAAAAAATACTTAATGGAGTATTTCAATGAAAAAGATTTACAAAAACATTTCAAGCATGTAGCGGCTAAATATGATGCTCAAGAAAGAAGTAGTGAAATTCGAAATGCAGGATTCTATTTTGATTCAATTCCTATAATTGGAATTAAACTGACTAATACTTTAAAAAACTCAGGAAGGATAGTTAAAGATGATAACCGAGCTCTAAATGAAAAACTTGATATTTTTTATTTTTTGAAGAAATTGGAAATTATTTGTGCTGAAATTAATAATAAAAATGTAATTGAATCAGAAGAGCATGAAGAAACATATGAAAGCTTTTTTAAGTATTTTAATTTCGAGGCTTATGCAGACCATTTAATGGTGAAGCTTTATTATCAATTATACCTTGTATTAAGCAACCCATCAGAAGTACAAAACTTTTATAATTTAAAGAACAGTTTGGTTAAGAATAGCCATAAAATTGCTGAACAAGAGCATAGGCAGTTCTATTTTATGCTTTTAAATTATTGTATTCGAAAGATAAATCACGGCAATGCAGAGTTTATTAAAGAGTTGTTTAAGATTTACAAACTTGCAGTCGAGAAAGATATACTTTTAGAAGACGGATATTTAAGTCCTTGGCATTTCAAAAATATTATTTCGGTTAGTATACGCAATAGTAAATTGGAATGGGCTAAAAAATTTATAATGGATTATAAGTATCTATTAAAGAAAGAATCCAGAGAAAATGCTGTGTTATTTAATACAGCAAGAATAGATTTTGTGGAAGAACGATTTAAATCTGCAATGCAGGCATTACAAATGGTAAGCCTTACTGATTTGTTTTATGCATTAGATGCAAAAGCTCTTTTATTAAAAACGTATTATGAATTGGAAGAATTTGAAGCAATGGATAATCTTATCATTAGTTTTTTAAAAATGTTACGTAGGAAGAAAGTATTATCAGAAAGACACAGAAAAAATTATAAAAACTTCATTAAGTATGTTAAAAAAGCTTCACGACTACATTATCAAAGGAAATCCAGAGTTCCTTTACTCATTAAGGAAATAGAAGCTACCAAAGATATTGCGGATAAAAAATGGTTGTTGGAAAAAGTAAAAGCATTTCGATAAAAAAAAGACCGATTCAATTAAGAACCGGTCTTTTAATTAAAGCTAGAAAAGGGATTTAATTAATGTTTAATCACTGATGCATTTTTCATACTACCATCCAGCATCTCTAATCTCAACCAATAAAGACCTTCCGGTAAATGACTAATGTTCAGTGTTGAACTATTTTCTTTAGGTACATTCATTAGTAATGCACCTTGTGTATTAAATATTGCAATGTTTTTTAAGCCGGCATATAAATCATCATTAATAATGATTTGTCCACTTGTTGGGTTAGGGTATATCTCAACTAAATCAACAACCGGTTCTTCAATACCGCTAATCACATCTACCGATCGAGGATCTGTATTTAGAATAATTTCTTCTTCGTGATAGGTTATTGCTTTTACGTGCTTAATGTCAACTACCAATTCAGCTGCCATTTTTCCTTCCACATTTTCCATCAAAACAAAACCCAATGTTCCAATTTGACCGAAGCCACTTATAGCCATATGTGTGGTTCTTGAAACACCAATTTCAATTATACCTGCTGCAGGGTTTTTATGGATGGAAATAAGTTCGCTATTGACATCACCTAACCATGTATCCGATAGGTCAACCGTTACTGAACTGCTGTCAATAATAGTAGCATCGTATTCGATAGTGAAGGCTAATCCGTAAATATCTTCAACCTGAATCGACATATCACCTAAAATAATTGGCACTTCGACACTTTCGCCACCATTTAAAACTGAAGTCGGCAGATCAACATATAGTGGAGCATCATTTTCACTGTATACCGATAAATCTTCATTGGTTTTATTATGCTCGAAACCGTAATTATTATCTAAAGCAATTAAATCATCATCATTAACGATACCATCACCGTTACAATCAGCATGTTTATGATTGACTCCCGATGCAAAACTTCCATCCCAGCTATCAGCAGCATATGCCTGCCATAAAATGCCTTGCTCATCACGCGCAGGACCTGTAAAATTATATGTAAGACCTAAATTTAATATGTCATTATTATTAGCTAACCTACTATCATCAGCATCACCTGGCCATACGCAACTAATTTCGGGTACAGAAATAGTCTCAGAACAAGCCAGACTGTCAATATCTGTAAGCGTAATATTATAAGGAGTCATTCCATCCCCAACTAAAGGCCCAACAGTCACCGGTAATTGAGCATAGGTATAAAATACTTCCGGGTCATTATTGATTTGAAGATTAAATCCTTCCGTACCTGAATTACTGAATGAAAAATCTATCGTAACACTCACCTCATCATTACCTAAACAATCAAAACTTAACTCAAGGTCATTTAATTGACAATCATCAGACGGTTCGCATACCGGGCTATCAAATCCGGGAACTTCAAGAAAACAAGATCCGCCTGAGGCAATATCAGTAATCAGGAATTCAGGATAAAAACTACCATCACCAATCAAACCGTCGATAGTAATTGGAAGGTCGGTATAATTATATGTTTCATTAAACCATGAACTAAAGAAATTAAAACCAGGTGAGCTGGGTGCATATGCGTCGAAATCTAATGTTATACTGAAAGTAGTATCTGTTGTGCATGGATTAACATCTAAAACCGGATTAAATAACTGACAATCGCAGCCCGGTAACCAAACATCATAATCATCTTCACAAGTTTCATCATCCAAATCATTTATAAATAACTGATCGAAAAAACCTAAGCCAGACGGTACGGGTATAGAGTAGGTCGTTTGTCCGTAGGCAAAAACCCCTATCGAATCGGATCCAAAATATAATTCAAATCCACTTGCTCCCGGCGATTGTGCATTTAGATCGAATTCTACCATTGTTGTATTACCATCACAATAAGTACTAACATTTTCTAATTGAAGCTGACAATAAGAAGAGCAATCAGGAATGGTTACTAATTCATTAGCTATACAGCCCTGATTAAAATTATCATAAACATCAAGTAAACCTGTTGCGCCATAATTCGATGGAAGAGGGGCAACGTATGTTAAATCACCTGTTGGAAATACGCCCATTAAAACTCCATCAAACATTACATAAAATTGATTGCCGAATACAGTCCCATTTAAATCAAATTGAACATATGGGTAAGGGCCATCACAAAATGTCTGTATGTTTGAAATTGTTAAGTCACAAATGTCAGGACAATCTTCCTGAATAAAACTTTCACTTGCTGAACAAAATGGATTACTCAAATTTACCACCCACAAATCTGTGAAACCATAACCAGAAGGTATAATCACTGTATATGAATTTAATCCGGCCGGATAAACTCCTGCAGAGTTTCCATCTACAAAAATTTCAATGTCACCATAAAAATAACTGGAATATAAATCAAAACTTAATTCTGAATCGTAGCCATTACACGTTGATTCCACATTGAATATATCCATCACACAATTATCACAATATGGCGCAGCAATGACTTCATAGTATACGCAAGATTCATTTTCATCATCCTGAACTAAAATTTCATATTGCTGGCCTGGATAATCTACAATAATTGGGAAAATACCAACGGTGCCGTTAGGGTAAGTACCTATTGAAGTGTGTAAAACTCCATCCACAAAAACATTAAATCCGGAACCGCCCGGGCTTATACTCGGGAACGTTAAGTTTAAGGCAAACTCATTATTAGTACATGGAGCTGCAAATAATTCTGTATCACTTAGGTCACATTCGTATGGGCATGTGTTCGGAACAATCATATCCGGAATGTTACAGCTCGGGTTATCTACGTCGGTTAAAGTAACATATGAAATGGCGGCGGTGATTAAATCTACCGGAATATTATAATTATCCTGTCCGAATGGGATAGGGCCGTATGTCACACCGTTTAATTCTATTTCAAAGCCGGAAGAGCTCGTTGGGTTTTCAACCATTTCAAGATTTAGATACGATTGACCACCAATACAATAGCTGAAAAATTGCCCATATCCACCAAATCCACAATCAGGATTAGTACCACAAGTCGGACTAAATATTTCTTCTACAATTATACAAGTAGGGTTGTCATTGTCTACTATTGTAATAAAATGTTGCATTCCATCTGCAGGAAGAATGCCTTCATATAAAGTTCCACCGTTCGCAGGATAATCAGGGTAATAGCCAACATAGTTTCCATCCAAAAATACATCAAAACCGCTACCATTACCGTTAACTACATCAAACTCCAGTTCTATAGAAACAAATCCATCTCCAGTGCAATTCCCATATTCATATTCAAAATTTTCGATAGAACATGATGCAGAGCAATCGTCGACTGTAATATTAACTTCAGAACTACAAATAGAATTATCGATATCGCGTATTTCAAGAGTTCCCGTTTGCCCGACAAAGGGGGTTAAATCTACTTGGTAACTATATTGATTATAAGGTTCGTTGCTTATAAATTGATTATTAAAATAAACCTGAAACATAGATCCTGTACCTGCACCGTCAACTTCAAAATAGCCAAGTGTCAGATAATTATAACAAACTTGATTTAAGTTTAATAAATCAATTGTACAATTTGAATTGCAATTAATGCCGTAAAACTGTATTTCTGCTAAACAATTATCATTGTTGGTGTCTTCAATATAAAGTAAAGCTCCTGATGAAAAATTAGTGATGTCAATCGTATAAAAAGGTTCATTATATGGTAAATATCCCATATACACACCGTCCAGATAAACATCAAAAGATGTGCTAACCCCTGATCCGGCACTCACTTCAAAATCTATATACGGCGTATCGTTGTCGCAATAAGTTTCATAATTTGTAATAAAGAGATCGCAATTGAAACTGCAATCAGGTACATTTACAAAGGTATTCGTTGTACAATTAGGATCGTCATTATCGATTAAAAGTAGTTCTCCTGATGCGCCGGCATAAGAAGATAAATCTACGGTATAACTTGTTGTTCCGTAATTAAAAAAGTCTACTGTCTGACCAACAAATTGAACTTCAAAACCACCAGTAGTCATATTAGTTGCCAGATCAAAATTAACTACAGAACTAATTGCGTCACAACCTACATTGAGTGAAGTAATATCCATCATACACTGGCATTCAGGTGTGTAAAATCCTAAAGAGATATTACAAGATGAATCATCCACATCCACCAATGTTAAAACTGAATTTGGATTTGAGGCATCTAATGCAATGGTATAATTTATCTGCCCGTAAGGATAGTTTCCTAGCGAACTTCCATCCAGATAAACTTCAAAAAATCCTGAACTATTATTGGCAGGTTCTTCTATTTCAAAAGTTATGAAAGGATCATCTTGTGCGCAAAATGTTTCATATACAGCGAAGTTTATTCCACAATCACATATCGGTACCGTTATTCCATAATAATCAGAACAAGAAGGATCATCAGCATCTTCAATCACTAAATTGCCTGCCGTACCTTCAAAAGAACTTAGAATAACTAAAAAGTCTTGTTGAGCATATGCAAAATTACCTACTAAAGTTCCTTCAAAATATACATTAAAAGATTGTCCGGGATTTCCATAATTCAATACATTAAAAGAGGCCACTGTTTCATCCAAAACAAAATCGCAATAGGGTACCACATTTTGAAATTCAATATTACAATTGGAAGAACTACAATCTAAAGCTGATGCAATTGTTACAGAATTACATGTCGGAATATCGAGGTCTTCAATTAATAATTGATTAGTACCAGTTCCAAGTCCACTTACATTTATTGTATAATATGCTTGTCCATAAGGAAAAGTACCCATATAAATACCTTCATAAAAAGCCTGAAATCCGTAACCGGGATATGGAGGTTCAACAATTTCAAAATCAATTAACGAGTTAGCTCCATCACAATAAGCTTCCGATGTCGTTACATAAATATCACAGTATATTCCACAGTCAGGAAGATCTACCAGAAACTCATCTGTACAAGTCAAGTCATCATTCATATATACATTCAGGTTTTCAAGTCCTGTATTATATCCGAATAATTGAATAGTATAAAATTGTTGACCAAGTGTGAAACTGCCATAATCTGTGCCATTAAAAGAAACGATAAAAATATCAGACAATCCTGAAGTATTAGCAGTATCCATTTCAAAGTCTATAAATACAGCATTCGATACACAGTATGCTTCAGCTTGAGTAATCGTGATTTCACAATTTTGAGCAAAAAGACTTTGCAGTGGCAAGCAAAATCCTAAAAAAAGAAGGAAGATGAAGTTTCGCATTACTGAGTTCAATTGACTTAATTCTTTCATGTTTCTAAATTTAATCGTTTATGGGATTTTCGACCTTACAAAGATGCAATAGGATGTGTCAGAATTTTGGTACATATTTCAGCATATGTTTAACAAAAAATTGATTGATAAACTCAATATAAAATCATAATAATTTGAAAATGAGATAATTAAGAGTTAATTTGTAGCTTCAAAAGTTAACCTAAAGTTGATTTACTAACAAAAAAATGACAATAATTAATGTCAAATTATTGAGCTGAAAAACAATCATACCGTGAAAAACAGCAGATTATCACCTTAAAATCAGTTTGAGATCAATAAATACAGGTCTTTTTGACCGAAAAATAATTGAATAAAAAGCCGATAAATAAATTCATTTTAGGGCACTATTTTATATTGAATTGTTTTATATTTGCTGCCCGTTCGGAAGAACGTTTGTTATTATTGTATTGAATAAGCGAAAGTAGCTCAGCTGGTAGAGCACAACCTTGCCAAGGTTGGGGTCGCGGGTTCGAATCCCGTCTTTCGCTCATATAAAGATGGATGCTAAGCAATCCATTTTTTTTGAGCAGCATTTGCTGCCGTTTTGCTCTGGTGGTGGAACTGGTAGACACGCAGGACTTAAAATCCTGTGCACATTGCGTGCGTGCGGGTTCGATTCCCGCCTGGAGCACTTAAAAGCCTTATAGTCGTTTGATTATAAGGCTTTTTTGTTTTGTGGGGGCGAATTCATTCGCCTCTGAAAATCCACTCAAATGTAAAGGCAAATTTATTCGCCCCTTTAATCTATTTACCAATAAATTATGTTTTATTTGGGCAGCGGCCGGGCTCGCGGCTTATACGCACTAAAGCTTCACACTTTGCTTTTAGTTTTTTCAGTGGCTTGCCGCTGTCAGCCCCTAAAAAAACAAAAGCGGCAGGCTCAGCTTTAGAGGGTGAGCAAATATATTTGCGAGGGGCCTTCATCCCTGCTGCAGAAAGTAATTTTTTTCCTAATATTGAATCTCGTATTTCAAAAAATATGACTCCACTAAAATTTCGGGATTATCCTGGTGATATCAATAAATTTCAATTCACTTTAAACCAAAAGTTAAAAGAACTTGAATTTGTAACTGCAGCAATTGAAAAAGCAAATTTGCATTCATTAATTGGAATCATGTTCAGACAATTAGAAAAACTAAAAGAAGCCGAAAAACATTTATCCGAAGCAAGAAAAATTATAAATAGTAACAAATCAATAAAAATCTACTGGACAAACGAAATTAGATGGGCAACATTATTACAGTATAAAGGTGAACATGCAAATGCAGAAGACATATATCACCTGCTTGAAAAGAAACTAATTGAAAATAATGACCCCTTTGATTGTTTACATTTTCTATATCAACATCGAGCTAAAAATTTATGCGAAACTTGCGAGTTGGAGAAAGCCATGAAATATTTTCAAATGGCATTAAAAATTCGAAGAACAAAAGGAATTATAGAGTTAATCCATTCTACTGAAAGTGCCATAGAACAGCTTCATAAATGGATTGATATTGATTAATTCTTTTATGAAGTTTCATCCGATTGAGATGCAATGATTATTTCTCTTTAAAAGAAGACGGAGCCTTACCAAAATAATTTTTGAATGCCTTAGAAAAAGAACGGACATCAGAAAAACTTAATTCAAATGCTATATCCGTCATACTCATTCCTGTCTTTATAAGTTGCCTGGATTCTTCTAATCGTAAAATCCTAACTTTTTTGTATGGAGTGATTTTGTAAATATTTTGATAACACCTTAAGGCATGATACTTCGATAAAGCACTAATTTTTGAAAGTTCATCAAGACTGATTTCATTTCTGAAATTGTCTTCTATATATTCATTCATTAAAGTAACCCGCTTTAGAATTTCTGTTTTGCTTGATAATTTAAGTTGTGGTAACGATGAAATATCAGAACGTACTTTCAATTCTTTTTGAATTAGTAATTCAGCAATAGATGTATAAAACTCATCTGCATCATATTTTTCTGTCTTACCTGAAAGGATATCTTCTTTAAATAATTTTAGAAGTTCACTTAATGGATCATTGCCAATTCGATTTTCAGAAATTAAAAAGCTAACATTATCAGAATTTTTAAAAGGAGCGTCTAATGTTTTTTCTAGTCCCGCTGACATAGAACTGGTTACATCATTAATGTAATCCGTTGATAAATAAATACACAAACCAAAAACATCATTTTCACTTTTAACATAAGCTTCAACAGTATCATTAGGGTTTGTTATTAGATAATGATCAGAATCTAATTTGTAAGCACTATCATTTGTCTGGTAAAATTCTTCTCCGGATAGGGGTAGTTTTAAAGAGTAATTTGTCTGATTAAGTTTTTTGTTAAAGTCTCTTAGTCTCGATTTGTATACAGCATTCCCATTAATACTTCGGGTACTTTTACTTGTTTTGCTGCCGGTAAATTCCTGAATAATCAATGATTCCATCATTACTTTTTTTGAGGATTAGCTGCTGTACTTAAATATCTAAATTCAAATCCAAAAAGTCGACCGAACTTTCTAAAATTTAGTTAAAAATTAGCCTACTCCTTATTTAAAATAAGCAATTTTTGACACATCTAAAGCTCAAAGTCCTCCTACATTTGAATTGAGAAGGATATGAATAAATAAATCCTTCCATCCAAAAAATAGAATATATGAATACCCTTATAAAATACTGTTGTTTTATAATCCTTTTGTTTAGCAATTGCAGCAATGCTCAGCAGGAAAAACACTCTGTAAAAAGAGTTAAAGATGTTTCCTATATGCCTCAGGATGATCCTGAAGATATACATCGAAGAATCGATTTTTACCTTCCAGAAAACCAACAAAACTCTCCCTTACTAATTTGGATTGGCGGTGGAGGTTGGTCGATTGTAAATCGAAAGAATGAAGTAAATGTTGCAAAAAGATTTGCCGAGTCAGGAATTGCCGTCGCAGCGGTCGGACATCGTCTGAGTGCAGCGACTTGGGCAATTCCTGATCAAACAAAAGGAGTACAACATCCTGCACATATACAAGATATAGCTCAGGCTTTCTCATGGCTCATAAAAAATGCAGAAAGGTATAACTATGATCCGGATAAAATTTTTGTAAGTGGCTTTTCTTCCGGAGCGCACTTGTCTGCCTTATTGTCTTCAGATCCTCGTTATCTTGATAAGTATAATTTAGGTTTTGAAAATATTAAAGGAATCATACCCGTAAGCGGAGGTTATGATATTGAACATTATTATAATGTCATCAATGATGATAATCCTCAGTTAGCCAAGCAACATGTAAATGCAGTTTTCGGTGAAACAACACAGCAATTTAAAGATGCATCTCCAACCGAATACCTCCAAAATCTTTCAGTTCCTATGCTCATGTTATCTGAAGGAGATACTTATATGTATGCAACTATTTACGAAAACAAAATAAGAGAAGAAACGGATTATAGAAACTTTGAAGTCTTGCATGTACATAAAATGACACATCAACAATTGTGGGAAGATCTTGCAAAACCAAAAAGTGTTAGAAGAGAAATTATTTTAGACTTTATTAATGGATATTCAAAGTAATAACCTTGAAATATATTTTTCTCTGTATTCTCCTATTTTTTCCATTTCTGTTTGAATATTCTATTTCATCAATGAATTCAAATTCAAAAATGTCTGCAAATATTTCCTTAACACAAGTGAAAGAATCAGGCAAAAAGGAAGCATTAAAATCATCCGGAAAATTAATTTTATTTAAAAGTGATAGTAATTCAATAATTCTTGATGAAGAAATAGATGCCTTGCAAAAGCTAGCGGCTAATCAGCAAATTAGCCTAATAGTAAAAGATGATAACAATGGACTTCCAAAGGAAGTCAAAACATTACCATCTATTTTTTTTCAAAATGAAAACGGAAGATCGTTTTATGTAGGTAGATATAATAATATTCCAAGATTAAGAAACTTCATTCGAACATCTAAACTAGTCCATCCAAAAGACAGTCTCAAAAATTTGAATAACGTTTTGGTTTGGAAGGAGGGGAGAGCGGATATAATTGCACACGTTAAAATCACTAAACCACAAGGAAAAATTCCTAATAGTTTTGATTTAAATAGTTTTCGAAATGAAGTTGTAAATTTTCTTTCTAAGGCTATGAGTAAATTTGATTTAGTATCTCAACACCAGGCCTCGAAAACAAGTAAGCAATTCTATTTAAATATATATCCATATCTGGATGATGATAATTTAATTTATTTAACCTATGAAGTCTTTTCTCAGCATAATTGTATAGAACCAATAATTCAGCAATTTGACCCCATTGTAAAAGCGGTAGATTATAAAGTTAGACTTATAGCTTTTGCGCAAATAGCAAAAGAAATAGAAAATGACATTCAGATAGTAATCAATTCATCTTCATCTGCTGAGGCATTTAGTATTGTAAAAAATCCTATATCCGTTATCGATTGGAAGGATTTAAATCTAAATATAGAAAGTCTTAATAAGGAGAAAGAAGTAAGATCAAATATTCCATTTTCAAAAAGTAAAAAATGGATAA
This sequence comes from Chitinophagales bacterium, assembly GCA_020631175.1. Lineage (GTDB taxonomy): Bacteria > Bacteroidota > Bacteroidia > Chitinophagales > JAHDHT01 > JAHDHT01. The sequence continues at coordinate 2,375 of JAHDHT010000072.1, read as the reverse complement.
TTCAAAAGACAGACGAAAATGATGAGCCTTTTGCAATCTTCAGTTTCTTAGCACCTTTAGATAATTACTCAGGTGAAATTAAAGTGATGAACGGATCTATAGAATTACAAAATGAAAAGAACCTGAATAATTTACAAGGCTCCTTTAAAGTGAATGTTGCGGATATTACAATGGGAGCAGAGGATCTAGATTTTCAGATTAAAAATAAAATGCTCAACCAGATACTGTTTCCGGAGGCATCTTTTGTTTTTGAAGAATTTCATTTTGAGAATGCAGTCTTGAAAACAAATGTTCAGAATGAAGGTAAAGTTGAAGGAATATTTGAAATGCAGGGTGTGGAAATTCCATTGGCTGTTGAAACAATATTCCTTCCAAAATATATAAACGGCCAAGCGGTAATAAATGCAACTTGCACTTTTCAATTACCATTATTTGAGCATTTTAAAATCAAAGGACCGGATGGTCCTTCTCCCGCAAAAGATCTTCTTCAATTTTATATGAATTTTAATTTAATCGAAAATATATAACAATATGAAAATGAATTTATCTCAATTTCTAACCCTAATCACTGTAGTATTTTTAATAGCAGCATGTGCTTCTAAAAACTCTATGAGCGAAAGTAATGCTAAGTCAGCTGAACCGAATTCAAATCAAATTAAAACGAATGGCCAAATAACCTTTGAAGCTGCAAATGACAGATATCAGGCAAAAGGAAAGTTCGATGACTGGCATTTTCAGGATTTTAAAATGACTAAAGACAATCTGGAAACATTAAAGGCCAATATTGAAGTTAGTCTTTCATCTGTGACAGAAAAAAGTCCGCAATTAACGGCACATCTAAAAGCTCCTGATTTTTTCCATGTTTCAAAATATTCAAGAGCAAATATCGAAATTGCTAATGTGGTAAAAGTTTCTGATAAAAATTATACTGCTGATATGAAGTTAAGCATGAAAGGACTTTCCCAAAAATTAGAAAGTGAATTTGAAGTGATAAGTGAAAGCCCCTTAACTGTAAAGGGCTCAGCTAAAATAGATAGAATGCTTTTTGGATTAGGTGGTTCAGACCTTGGAGTGCCTGATTTTGTTAAAGTTAATTATCAAACAGAACTTCCAATATAAAACAAATGAAGTACTATTATTTTTGCCTCTTATTATTTTCCCCGTTCATAATAAATGCACAAATTTATATTGATGCAAGCGACAGATTGCCAGAAAGTGGAGCCAAAGGTCCGTCTATGGATGTTCGTGCCTGTGATATTGATAATGATGGTGACCTTGATATCATTCTGGCGAATGAATTTAAAGCGAATACTATTTTGATTAATGATGGGAAGGCCAATTTCTCGAATATGTCCAAACAATTACTTCCGCAAAGTAAAAGAGATTCTGAAGATGTTAGTATAGCTGATTTTAATCTGGATGGATATGATGATCTCGTTTTTTGTAGTGAGGATGATATTGTCCACGGAAGAGAAAATGTCCATGAATTTTATTTAGGATCTGAAAGTGGAAAGTTTAAAAAGTCAGCTTTTCAATTACCTGATTCTGAAGCAAATGCTGTTATTCACTATGATATTAATCAGGACGGTTTTGAAGACTTGATATTTGGAAATAATGGTCTTAATTTTTTGCTAATTAATAAAGGGGATGGAACATTTTCAAAGGATGAAAATCGGCTTCCCAATGTTTCAAAAATCACTCAGGATCTTGCGCTTGCTGATGTAGATTGTGATGGTGATATGGATTTGTTTTCAGGTAATGAAGATGGAAATATGCTTTATATCAATAAAGGTAGTGGTTTTTTTAAAGATGAAACGGAGAAAAGACTTCCTGCAATTGAAAATATAGAAACAAGAAAAGTATCATTTGGTGACATTGATAATGACGGTGACCCTGATGTCTTTTTATCAAATATGGCGTCCTCAGAAGGGAAGGACCCTCAAAATCGACATTATTTGAATGATGGTACAGGAATGTTCCGGGATGTGACTAGAGAAAGAATACCACAAGAACAATTACATACACTGGATGCAATTTTTGAAGACAGTGATTTAGATGGTAACCTGGATATTATTTTAGGCAACTTCTACGGAGGAAATATTCAAATATTGGAAAATGATGGCAAAGGATATTTTAAGGAAAATAATTCTAAATTTTTCGATCAAGAATAAGAACGAGATGTACTTGGAATAATTGCTGGTGATTTTAATGGCGATGGTTTAAATGACTTATATATCTGTGATCGATATAATCGATCACTCGATCGAAAAGATATGCTGTTTTTAAAAAGATCTATGAGAGATTGATTCTAAATTTAACTATTAAGTAAATGACAAGAAAATATTTTATTCAGGTATTATTAGCTTTTGCAGCTG
>JAHDHT010000356.1 GCA_020631175.1 Chitinophagales bacterium | reverse complement strand
CCTTTTTTAAACCCAAAATTATTAATCAATGAGAACGATTACCCGTTTTACAATGGCCATAGTATATCTATGTACTATGACAACACTCGCTTTCGGTGGATCCGGAAGTATTACACCTCCTCCAGCCGGATCGGATGGAAATTTAAGAGGATTGTTAAATATTACAATAAATTACAAATCTCCGGCCACACCGACTCAGCTCGAAAACCTGAAGACAGCAATTAGAGATTGTAGCGACCTTATGTGTGATGCTACTGATGGTCAGATTCAATTAGGAAATGTAACGATTACCTCCGGTCCTGTAAATGATCAACTGGCTGACATATGGATTCATCCATTTAACGGTCGAGCAGGCGTTGCAAGTATTTGGACAGATGGAAGAAACCTGTCTCAAGTAGGAAGCCATGTTGATTTATATTTAGACGATATTAACGGTCCGACTATGGCACATGAACTTTTTCATTTAGCTTTTGCCCTTTATGATGATTATCAAGAGAACTGCAGAGGTCGTGGCCCATGTGGTATTGGAATTGGAATTGCAGCTTCTGCGGTAACGCCTCAAACGAATACAGTTATGCAAAACCAATTTACCATGTCAGAACTTACTGTTCCTTCAAATCACGATCCGGTTAGAGGAGATACTCCTGATATTTGTGCTAATCTGATCGCAAACGATATGTTGTCAACAGGAATTAACTGTACAGATTCTTTGTGTAGAATTCCTAATAGTAACGGTAATGATAGAGTGTGTCGAGGATGGAGTTCTATCACCGGCGCATTTGAAAGTTCGCAACACACCATTATGCAAGGTGGCTTATCTGAATGGGAAGTACTGAGAAATATTTGCCAAACAAACTGGGGAATTACAATAACCTTACCTTCAAATTTACCTGTTGCAGCACCACCTGCTAATTGTCAAACCTTTTTAAATATTGATGACCAAACTACAGGAACAGATGTATTGGTTATTGTAATGGATAAATCCGGAAGCATGGATATTCAAGATGTAAGTTTTCCTGGTGATCAATCTAATTCCACAAGAATGGACTATGGTAAAGCAGCAGTTGGAACATTTTTAGATATGGCTGTAAGCTTTAACCCAAATGTCGCTTTAGTTACGTTCGACTGTGAAACTGAATTAGTTTTCCCAATGACGACTTTAAATACCTCAAATTTAAGCAGTTTAAAAACTGCTGTTGACACCATAAGTACCGGTGGTCAAACAGCCGTTGGAAAAGGTTTAACAGAGGCATTATTGGCAATAAACAATATTGAAGGAATAAATCCGACAATATTTTTAGTTACAGATGGAGAATCAAACTGTGGTTTAGATCCCGAAGAAGTTTCTTCTTTTATAGCTGAAAGAGGTATAAAGATTTTTACCGTTCCGGTTGGAAATGGTGCTGACCGATCTTTATTAGCAGATATCAGTTTTGAAAATAATGGCTTAATGGCTGAAGCGAATAAAGGCGATTATTTACCTGCTGCTTTTGCAGAATTAACAGCTTTATGGAGAGGCAACGGTCTGGCTCTTACACGTGAAACATTTAATGTTTGTGGCGGTCAAAGTGAATTCTCAAGTTGTACTGACCATATTTATGATCGCTCCTTTTATGTTGAACCGGATGCCGATTACATTACTATTCATATAACAAATGCTCAACCTAATAGTCAAGAATGGCTTCCCTATTATATATTAACTGACCCTATGGGCAATGTAGTATCTAATCAAAGTGATCAGCAATTTTTAGTAAAAGAAGAACTTTATTGGTTATTACGTTATCCAAACCCGACATCAGGTTATTGGAATCTTCAAATTGGTTCAGATTTTAATCAATATGGTATAGATGATAGAAATTATGGACATGTAGTAACTGTTGTTGAAAATAAAGAACCTGATTTAGTAGTAGACGCTCAACCTATGGTGTCTAATGGAACTGAACCTATAAAAATAAACCTTGCAACATATTACGACCTCCCATTAGGAGATGATGTTGTTTACACAATAGATATTATACGTCCTGATAGTACCGTAATAAATACAGAAGTTATCTATGAACCGATGTCAGGAGTTCGTTATATAGAATTTGATGAATTTAACGGAAGAGGATTATACACTGTAAAAGCTTTTGCATTTGTTCCATATTTTCCGGCATTTGTACCTGGTGAAAGTACAAATGGAGGACCAGAGTTTCCTCCATTTGAAGCAGAATCATTTGATCGCTGGGCTACAACTGCTTTCTATGTTGATCTTCCCTATTTTCCTCCTTGTCCACCATACGAATTAGACTGTGATGGTGACGGCAGAATAAATGATATAGAAAATAACGGACCTCAAGACCCTGATGGAGATGGCATACCAAATTATCTGGATGAAGATTCGGATGGAGATGATATTCCGGATGATCTTGAAACTTTGGAAGATAATGATTTTGATGGCATCCCAGACGTTTGGGATCCAAGCTTTGGTATTTGCCCGCCGGGTTCTTCTTTACCAACCATTAATGTAACCGATCTTCAATCTGCCAACTGTGATAATAACGGTATGATAAGCGTTCAAGCGAATAACCTAACAGGAGATGCTGTTTATGTTTGGTCTCATGATGAAAATCTAACATCAAACACTGCAATGAATTTGCCATCGTTTGTGTATGGAGTGACTGTTTACGATACTGGCACAGGTTGTAATGTTTCAGAAACAATTGTTGTATTAGACGATTGTATTGTAGTTAATTCTTTAGCTGAACAATCTGAAAATATAAGATTTACAAACATCATTTTCCCTAATCCTGCTCAAAATATAATCTATCTGCAACAAGATGTATTCTATC
>JAHDHT010000355.1 GCA_020631175.1 Chitinophagales bacterium | reverse complement strand
AACTTACCTGAACGTTTGGAATTCCTTGTTCTCCTGCATCTAATGTGCAATTTCCGTTTTCATCATAATAAACAACTCCAGTCAAACTACTGCAAAAAGCACAGGTAAAGTCAATTGCGTTGACATCCAATAAAGGTGAATTTGAAAAGGTAGGAAGATTATTAAAGAAGTTATTTGGACAAACAATTAGTTCTTGTAAAACCGGCAATGAACTAAAATCAGGAATATTACCCGTTAAATTATTTTCTTCTAACTGTAAAACAGACAATAAGGGAATATTTGAAAAATCAGGAACAACACCGCTTAATTGATTATCTGAAAGTGATAATAAAAACAAATCGGGCATATTACTGAAATCGGGTATGGTACCGCTCAACTGGTTTATTTCTAAACCTAATGTTTGCATGTTTGGCAGATTTGAAAAATCAGGGACGGGACCTGTAAGCTGGTTTTGATCTAAACCTAATAACTCCAGTAAAGGCATGTTCGAAAAATCAGGAATAGTGCCCTCGAATAAATTATCCGGTAAATTTAAAAAAGTGAGATTCGGAACATTACTAAAATCAGGAATAGTACCAGACAGATCGTTATTTCTGAAGTTCATATACTCCAATTGCGGAATATTTGTAAAATCAGGAATGGGACCATTTAAGTTGTTGGACTGCAAACGCATTACCCTTAAAACAGGTGCTCCGGTAAAGTCCGGAACATTACCATTAATGCTGTTAAAATGAAGCATTAAAGAATCCAGCTGTGAGAACTGAACATCTGGTAAGGGACCATTTAAGTTATTATTATTTAAGACAATGGCTGAAACAAAACAAGTTCCACCGACATCGGTTAATGAAATTCCGAACCAATCTGAAACCGGAACTCCTGCCTGAAGCCATCCGGTATTATTTGACCAGGAAACTCCATTTAAGTCATTATAGAAATCCACTAACTCTAAAGAATCAGCAACAGAAACAGGACCTGTACATTGTGCTTTGCTTTCGAATATGAATAGATGGAAAGCAACAGCTGTGATTAAAAGGATATGATATAAATGTTTCATAGTTCTATTATTTTCTGACAATACGAAGATGCATCCTTCCTGTTAAAGGATAGCTCTTGTCATCATTCAAAATCATGCAATTACACTGCTACAAACCCCTATTTTAAATTAAATTACGTTACTTTATAATTTAATTTCAATGTATTACATATTGTTTTTTACATAAATTGTATCTTTTATTTTTATTTGCACTATTTTAGTAATAAATCCTGTTAAATAGTAAATGCATAATAGTAAACTCATAGGAATCTTAAAAAGATGCAGTCCGGAAGAATTAAAAAGATTTGAAAAATTTTTGAATTCCCCTTATCACAACACGAATAAGAATTATCTAAAAGCTTTTAGGCAACTGCGTAAATATGCTCCTGCTTTTGAGCACAAACAACTGGAAAAAGATACATTCTTTTCTTTTGTTTTCGGAAAAAGCCTGGCTTACAACGATAAGAAAATGATGAATCTGATGAGTGATCTGGTTAAGCTAATTGAAACCTTCTGGCATATGGAAGAATTCAAAGCTCAACCGATAGATAGCAATTTAACAAAGGCCAGATCATACTTCAGACATAATTTAGATTACTATTGGGAGCTGTATCTGGATAAAGCTGAAAAATCAATTTATGAAGATAAGCCGGAAGCAACCCAGTTGCATGAACATTTGCTTTTAATAAATCTGGATAAACATCATGCAATTGAACAGGAAGAACAGCGAAACAAAGAACCAAATCTTCAGGCTGTTCACGATCACTTAGATGCATATTATCTGGTAAGTAAACTTAAATATTATTACAAGCTTTTAAATTTTCGGGGATTCAAAGAATTCAACTATGATATTTATTTGATGGATACTGTACTTGAAGAATCTGAAAGAGAAAAATATCAGCAACATTTTGGAATTCAGTTTTACTATCATGCAGTAAAAGCTATTTTAAGTACTGATAATGTTGAAAATTACATACAACTGAAACAACTTTTAAAAGAAGAGAGTCATTTGTTTGCTGTTCAGGAAGTACAGGATATGTTTATTGTAGCCCGTAATTTTTGTGCGAAAAGAATAAATACCGGTGACCAGAATTATTACACAGAAATTTTTGATATCTATAAATTGCAGATTGAGAACGGTCTGCTTATAGCCAATGAAACATTATCGGATGCTACCGTTAAAAATGTTATTACCGTTGCTTTAAGGCAAAACGCTACGGAATGGGCAATTAACTTTTTAAATCGACATAAGCGTTTTATGGAGGATGATGTTTACACCTTCTGTAAATCGAATGTTCGTTTCAAACAAAAGAAATATTTTGAAGTTCTCGATTTATTAGCCGAAACAAATTTCAAAGAAGTTTTAATGGAAATGTCGGTAAAGGGATGGGAACTAATTACCAACTTCGAAATTTTTAAGTCCAATACAAACGATTACAGACAAGAGGATTTGCTGGAAGAAATGATACGGTCTTTTGATTCGTATTTAAAAAGAAATAAAAATGAATTAACTAAACGCCATATCTACTATGCAAATTTGGTAAAGTATGTGGCCGAACTTTTTGAATTAGTTAAGTTTCAACCTGTTGATATAAAAAAGCTAGAAAAGATTCAGCAGATGATTCAAGATGAAAAAGAGATTACTCAAAAGAATTGGTTGATGGAGACAATCGAAGAAATAATGTAGAATCGACTTAAGTCGGCTCTACTAAAAAAAGTAGGGGCGAATTAATTCGCCCCTACAAAATATCATTGCGCCTTAGCGCCATTGCGGTAATAACAAAGTCCGAATTCTCCCGAGC
>JAHDHT010000071.1:14825-17783 GCA_020631175.1 Chitinophagales bacterium | reverse complement strand
TTCCACCCTGGCATTCGCTTTGCTCAAGCCGTCCTGCAAGCGGGACATTCTTTTACTACATTTAACGGTCAATTAAAAACAACTTTCACTTCAGGTCCGGGTTCGCCCGGATTGCCGATACTGCCATCTGTACCCGGCGCACCTCTGTGTCCTCTTTTTCCGACGAAAGATCCACTTCCACCTTTTCCGATATCACCACCCTCGCCTCTTCGACCAGGCTGACCTGCTAATCCGCCTTCATTACTTACCTGAACAGATTTTAAATGCGGCTTGGCATCTTCGTCAACGAAAAGCATCAGCTTACCGCCATCGCCACCGTTGCCTCCGTTACCACCTTTTCCGCCATCGCCGCCATCGGCACCGTTACCGGGAGCACCGACGTTTCCATTTGGGTCAGACTCACCATTGCCACCATCACCGCCACGACCACCATGGCCACCGTTTCCTCCATTACCACCATTACCACCATTGCAGTTGATTAGCACTTTAGCTTTAGCAGGATTGATAAAATAATTTTTATCAAAAGATTCATTTTTTACATTAATCATTAACAGAGTACCCCTGTATCCTTCCAACTCATATAATTTCACAGTTGCAGCAGCATCCATAGCATCTTCCCCATCACTGCCACGCTTTCCATCCTTGCCATTTTGGCCAATCCTTCCATTCTGAGCCGTACTTGCGCTATTGTTACCGTTTGACCCTTTCGTTCCATTCATTCCAAAAGCTCCGGCCTTGCCGTTCTTCCCACTAAAATTGGCCATGATATCAATATCAAATCGGACATCTAATTCTAAAGTCTTTTGAGTTCCTGGATGGTAAATACTCTCCGCTTTGAAAACAACTTTTAAATCTTTAATTGCAGAAGGATCAGGATCGATAAAAATTTTACCCTCTTTAAAAATGCCACCTTCTACTTCAATAGTATATTCTTCCCAGGGTGTTTTTCCTTCCAGCAAACCCGGCGTCTTTAAAATTTTCTCTTTCGGGAGAAAAGCCGTTATGCCAACCGGTATTTCAAATCCCGGCGCAACAGGAATCGCTTTATCATAAGTTATTTCGAAGTTGTTAACCTTTTTCTTTTTTAAAGAAAACTTTTTCTTTTGCCCCAATCCATCTGTAATAAAGAAGCAGCTTAATAAAAATGAAACAAATAAAATTCTTACCATTTAATTATCTTTTTCAAAAATTGTTGACCATTCATTTCGAGGTAGACAAAATACAATCCTTTTTCTAAATCACTCAAATCAATTCGATTTGAATTAATCGTTTGTCTTATTATTTCCTTTCCTTCCGAATTGAAAACCTGAACATCCGCCCGATCTACAAAACCGTCTATCAAAATAAAGTCTTCAAAAGGATTGGGATACATATTTAATTCATATTGCTCAACAGCAATTTGAATGCCGACAGGATTTAAAATGCTATCCGGATATACCGTCCATCTGTTTTCACCCGGCTTCAAACTTAAATAATAACCCAATTCTTCTGTGTCAGCTAATTGTAAAATCGGACTATACCAAAACTCCGCTACAATACTATCCGGCTTTATATTCAATAAACCATAGCCGTGTTGAACCACTTCCATATACACCTGATGCGGATTTAGCGCCATGCTGAATGCAGCGACACCGGGACCAAGGTTCGGACTGATGCCTTGTTCATCCATATTACCTCTGCTTATACTGCTTGGTAAAAATTCTACAGCGACTGAGCCTTCACCGGTAACAGAGTTAAATGTTAAAGAATCAAAGGGATTTAAGGGCAGATTATTCGCCAGTGAAATATGGGCATCACCGCTTAAAAACAAAACATCATTAATATTTTCATCGGCGATAAAACTCAATAAATTGAATCGGGCTTCAGTAAATCCGTCCCAGCTACTATCATCAAAAACATCTCCATCCGTATCGAGCCCTAATCCATCCGGAACACCAACAGAAGACCAGGTGCCTACCATATTTTGATTGGCGATCAGTTTCCATTGAGCGTTACTAGTTAAAAGTTGATCATTTAGCCATGCTTCCTGCTCGAGACCCATTATACTATAACTTGTGTCATTACTTAACGTATCCAAACCACGATAAGTGAGAATATCGATCATATTTAAATCCAATAAATCTCCAAAAGCAAACTGTCTATAGATACGATTAGTGTCCGGCACATCAACAGGTGCATATTCAAAAAATGCCTGCATAGCATCCGGATTGGTGCCGGCAGTAAGGCTCAGATCGTGATTATCCCAAATATGAATCATTGCATGATTTTGCCGCATCGCCCTTAAGTCGGGATCCAGTAAATGATATTTATGTAAATCACGAAATTCTTGTAGTGTAACCGGATCGGTTGGTAATGGATCGGGAATACGAACTTGTTCATCACTGTCTACAAAATCGTAAATATAATCGCCAAGATGAATCACTGCATCGAGTTCGTCTCGTTCACTTATTCTTTTATAGGCATTGAAATATCCTGAAAAAACAGATGAGCAGGAAGCTACAGCAAGATTTACGTTTTCTGTTTCGGAAGGAAGGGTTTTGAATTTCCCGGTTTGGGATATATTATTTTGAAAATCTCCTTCTGCGATGTAAATAAATCGATAATAATACTGTTGTCCGGCTTGCAAATTCTCCATCCATTTGAATACTACCGTTTTATCACTAACTGCATTGGTAGTTAAGATTTCTGAAGATTGTGTTTGAGAAAAAGAAGCATCGGTTGAGATTTCGAGTAAAAGGCTGTCTGTTACATATTCCGTTTCCACTTTTGTCCATAAAATAATGCTTTCAGATGAAGGGTCGAATGAAGCAATACCATAATCGAAGGGGGCGTATAATGAATCGGGATACATATTTGCAGGTAAATCCCACTGAGCCGAGGCATTGAGAAAGAAATACAACACAAATAAATGCAATAAGGCAGGCTTTTTCATAAGGGGAAATTACGAAAAAGAGTTGT
>JAHDHT010000071.1:12753-14725 GCA_020631175.1 Chitinophagales bacterium | reverse complement strand
TTTACGATAACTTATCGCTCTGCCAATATTCCTGAGACTCGACTTCCATAATGGTGAGTTTACCACCATGACCGGCTCCCTGATCGAGGTTCCAGACGTTCGCCTTTTTAACCGGCTTTAGATCCGGCCAATCTTCCTGTGTGTTCGTGTGGCCGATGAAAATTGTACCATCTGCTTCGGCACTGTCTTCTTCATTAATTTTATACTCAATCTTCTTCTGAAGATGATCTAACACCTGCGCTTCATGCCACATTTTTCGATCCCAGGTTACTGTTTCCATTTCCTGATTATTGATCGCCAATTCCGGATTGATGCCCCCATGCGTATAAACATTATTGTGTTTATCGTAGCACACATGCACAGCTTCTTCAAAAAAGGCGAGATGATTCGCTTTTAAGTCATCTTTTCCTTCATATGAATCAATTGTAGACTGCCCTCCATTTTTAATCCATATCTGAGGTTTTTTATCCTCCTTTAACCAGTTGATCATCCAGATATCATGGTTACCGATGATATAAATAAGATTGTGGAAATTTCTAAGCATTTCAATGCAGCCGGCACTTTCAGGGCCCCTATCTACCACATCGCCCAGAACGATTAAACGATCATTTTCGGGATCGATACCTGATCGTTCAATACATTGCTCTAATCCCTTTTTCTGACCGTGAATATCGCCTATTACAAAAGTTCGCATGATTTATGTTATTTAGTGACGTAGCAGCGTAAAAATAAACAATATTTTATCGCTTTTACTTTCTTGTAATGTATAACAAAATTAACATGAAAAGAACCATAGAATGTACCTTAATCGTGCTGGCTGCCTTGTTTTTTGTACAACCACTCACCGCTCAGGACGAGGAAGAAGTGATTAAATATACCTATGCAAGTGATAAGCAGTTTAACCGTGTGCAAGATTTTACCGGCTATACCTTTATTCCAAATGAGGTGGAAGAGGGTGAATTTGGACCGGAGTTGATTGGGGAAGGAGATGTGAAGATTCTTTTCACTGAAAACATCGTTTATTTTAAAGGGGTGGAAGGATATTCTTCCATAAATATAAACAGTAAAAACCCATTTAATCTGGGTTATGAGTTTGAGTGGATGGATGTAAATAATCCGAGTATCAGTGGTAAGTTGAGAATTATTTGCGATCAGCAAAATTTTGTTCAGTTGATTTATATTAATTCGAGAGAAACCCCTGAATATGCTTTTTTCATGCCTTTGAAGTCTGAATATTTATTAGAACAGGAAGCGGCATATTTCACTTCCAAAAAGGATGTTGAAGCGCGGGCATACCCAAGTCTGGATGGAAAAGCGATTTATCCTTATCGCATGATTGAAGATTTGAGAACAAGAGTTCCCGAAGAAAGAGTGTACATTGAAGACAGTATTTATCTGAAGTTCGAATTAGAGAAAATGCATTATAAAAAAGGAGAACTGGATAAAACTTACACCATTAAAAAGGCAAAAACGATGGAATATCGTTTCCCGGGAAAGCCGGAGATTAAATTTTTAATTGAAATTGCTGTTGAAGAAGTAAACGAGAAATTTAAGATCTACGTGAACAGCAGAAACCAAATTGAGGCTATTGAATTAAGAAAATCAAGATTCTTTCTTAAGCCGGATTAAGAAAAACTTTAATATTTATTAAGTAACTTATTGGGGATGGATGGAGTTTTATAAATATGAAACACATTTTCCCCATATTATTCCTTGCTCTTTTTGCGTCCTGTAAAATTGACTTTCAGTATAATGTTTATATGGATAACAAAACGGGTGAAGATTTATTCGTAACCGTTGATTCTGATTATGCACGTGATGGTGTACATAAGAAAACGGTAAGGGTAACGCCTAAAGATCGATTTTTAATTTTAGTAAGTTCGGATATGAATCCCGATCAAAGTAAAACGGTGCAGGAAGATCATTTTAAACATGTTTTGAAGGATTTGAAAATTGTTTCTTCGAAAGGCAA
>JAHDHT010000071.1:7197-12653 GCA_020631175.1 Chitinophagales bacterium | reverse complement strand
CTTTTACCGCAAAGGCGCTAAGGCGCAAGGTTCTATAGCCCTTGTTTGGTCTGGGAAAAAAATGCAAGAAAAACACTTATACCTTAAGCTTTTACCTTTTATACCGCGAACTGAAAACTGCTAACCGTTCACCCTTTGAGTTTGAGTTTGAATCTGAAACTTGAATTTTCTTGAACTTGATACTTGAGCTTGTCACTTGAACTTGAAAACCCCCTCCCCTCTAGCCCGGATTGTAACGGAAACCCTTGCTTTGCGAATGCCGAAAGCTTTGATTTTTGAAGGCTGACGAAGGAAGACAAGAAAAGCAAAATAGCTTTCGTGCCTGAGCTGAGCATGCGTTGCAGTGTAAAGCCGGTGAGGATATTTTTCGGGTTGAAATGTGTTGTTGCTACAAAATAAAAGGGAGAGTCTTCACTCCCCCTTCTTGACAACGGCTACGATGAAAAGCTGCTTTCGCAGCAAATTTTCTTTTTCTAATTATGGTCACCGTTGAGCAAATATCTTTGGATCGATTTGCATAAGTTGTAGTGCCCACAATGTTATTATGCCCTTCTTTTACGCCTGCTTATTTGCTATGTTTCATATTCGCGACTTTTCTTTAGATTTATTATTCAAATATTAGTCAATTTTTCATACATTATTAGCTTAAATGACTGTTTATCAATTACTTACATTTACATATCTCAAACATATGTAAAAGAAAAAAGTGTATATTTTTCGATACATCTACCTTTTTGTCATAGCAAGGTCTAAAAATGAAGAATAAGCAATCCCCGTCTAAAAGGAAACAACGTAATATTTAGAAAATTTGTCTTGTTATAGAACAACCGTTTCTTTGAAATTTCGTACAAAGAGATATAATTATAACATATATGTAAAAAGGACGCATTTTTGCTGCCTTATTTCCAATAAATTGATGCTATGAAGCTGAAGTACATAATAACCATCTGTTTTGCGCTTTCATTATTGCCCTTTTCAGGGTTCGCACAGTCGAATTGCTGTAGTCCGGACTGTTTTGAGCCGATTCAGAGCAATATTCCGATCATGATCATCCAGAAAAGTACGCCTATTCCGGACGATGTGAAAGAGACAGCTTCAATGAAAATTATTAATAATGGGCCTGGAAACATTAACAGCATTTCTCAACCCGCTAATGATTATGATGGCTTTATTGGTATTGAAAAGCGTGGTAACTCTTCAACTTCTTACCCTAAATTTTCTTACAGCTTTGAAACCAGAGATGATCTGGGTCAAAATCTCAATGTAAGTTTGATTGGATTACCGGTAGAAAACGACTGGATTCTTTATGGACCTTATGCAGACAAATCACTTATGCGAAACATGCTGGGTTACAAATTATCGCGTCGAATGGGCCATTGGGCTCCAAAAGGGCGTTATGTCGAATTGAGAATTAATGATTGTTATGAAGGTGTATATGTTTTATTTGAACGTATTAAGCAGGATAATGACCGTGTGGATATTGCTACTTTAAATCCTTCAGAAATTTCGGGCGATGCGGTTACAGGTGGATTTATAATCAAGATTGATGATGGATATGAAAACAGCAGTGATGGTTGGTTTTCTGCATTTCCACAAATTTCAGGTAACTCAAGTGCAAACAATTGGATTTATCAATATCATTATCCAAAGCCGGGTTCGATCGTTTTAGAGCAGGCCAATTATATTCAGGATTATTTCCTTCAGTTTGAATCGATGATGTGGGGACCGAATTATAACGATCCGGTTAGCGGTTATAAATCTTGGATTAATACCGACTCATGGGCCGACTATATTATTTTAACAGAATTATCGAAAAACGTAGATGGTTATCGTCAGTCTTCTTTCTTTTATAAAGATAAAGACAGTAATGATCCGCTTTTATATGCAGGCCCGATATGGGATTTAAATATTGCTTTTGGCAATGCGAATTATGCGGGTGGAAATGTGCCAACAGGTTGGCAATATGAATACAATCAGCAATCTCCTAATGATCCTTTTCCGGTTCCTTTTTACTGGGAAAAATTAATGGATGATCAGGAATTTTTTGATGAAGTTGCCTGTCGTTATAATCAACACAGAGCGAATGCTTTGTCTGAAACAAGAATTTTTGAACTGGTGGATAGTTATGAATTATTATTACAGGGACCGCAAGATCGCAATTATGATGCATGGCCAATTCTAGATGAATTTGTTGCTCCGAGTCCGGTAATTGCTAATGATTACGATGAAGCTGTTCAGCAATTAAGAGATTGGATTATTGATCGTTTAGATTGGATGGATGATCAATTTCCGGGTCAGGCATTTAATGTGCAAAGTACGACCGGTAATGTATCCGTTTGCCCGGGCTCTCAGGTAACGCTTAGCGTAACAGGTGGAGTGAATGGTAATTATACCTGGGAACCATCAACCTATTTAAATACAACATCAGGCTCTACGGTAATTGCTACACCTGATACAACAATAACTTATATCGTAACCGGATTTAATAGTTTCGGTTGTGCCGACACTGCTGAAATTGAAGTTGTTATTGACGGCTTTTCTACAACAACCGGCGGGCCCGATCAAAGTGTTTGTGCAAATCAATGTGTGCAGATGCAGGCAAGTGGTGCTGTATCATACAACTGGTCTCCGGTAACAGGTGTTTCGAATCCAAATATTGCGAATCCTTCGGTTTGTCCTTCTACGACTACTACCTACACCGTTTTCATGGAAAGTGCGGAGAACTGTCAGGTATTTGATGAAGTAACCATTGAAGTTTTAGATGAGCCGCCTTTGGTAACAAGTGGTGATCAGGTAAGTTGTGGCGGACAGCCTTTAATTTTAAATGCTTCCGGCGTTGGTTCTTTTTTATGGACTGCCGTTCCTGCTGATCCATCTTTAACCAATCCAACGGTACCAAATCCGGTTGTTTCACCTCAGGTTACGACAACATATACGGTAACCCTAACGGATGCTGATCAATGTACGGCTAGTGAACAGGTAGTTGTTTCAGTTGAAGAAGTAAATGTGGATTATCCTACGAATTTAACCGTTTGTCCGGGTAGTCCTTTATCGATAGATTGCCCTCAGGAGGTAGTTAGCGCAAGCTGGTCTCCTACTACCGGTTTAAGTGATCCGAATTCACCATGCCCGGAAATTAGTCCTTCAACAGCTACTACCTACACCGTTTCCTATACAACTAATAATAATTGCTCAGGTTCAAGTTCTATAGCTGTTAGTGTGGATGGAAGTGCTACTGTTTCAGCAGGTGGTGATCAGCAAATTTGTGCAGGCACTTCAGCGCAACTCTCAGCGAGTGGTGGAAGTGGTAATTATGTCTGGTCGCCTGCTACCGGATTATCTTGTACTACATGCCCCAACCCTGTAGCTTCTCCTACTTCAACTATTACCTATACCGTTAGCAGCGGTGCAGGTGGAGATTGCTCTTCTTCTGATGATGTGCAAGTTGTGGTTCAGGCGAATAATATTTCAGCAGGTAACGGTGCTACTATATGTTTAGGAGAATCTGCACAGTTAAATGCATCCGGTGCAGTTATTTATAGCTGGTCGCCTTCAACTGGTTTGTCAGCAAGTAATATTGCAAATCCTGTAGCGAGCCCGACTGCTTCGACAACTTATACGCTAACGGCAGAAGATGCCTATCAATGTGTGGTTTCTTTCCCTGTGGAGGTTATTGTTAATACTCCTTCGAATGCTTCTGTTGGCAATGATCTTGTTTTATGTCAGGGTGAATCTGGAACCTTATCTGCGAGCGGAGGAAGTTCATATGTATGGTCGCCTTCTACCGGCTTATCATGTACTACATGCCCTAACCCGACTGTTTCGGGTTTAACTGCTGATCAGGATTATACCGTTGAAGTTACGGATGCTAATCAGTGTACACAAACATTAATGCAAAGTGTAACATTAAATAGCGGAGATAATATAAGCGTTAGTGATAATGTTTCAATTTGTCCGGGAGGAAGTACTTCTCTTTCTGCAACAGGCGGAGTAAGTTATGTATGGAGCCCGTCAACAAGTTTAAATAATGCAACTTCACCAAATCCGGTTGCAAGTCCAAATGCAAGTACCAGTTATACCGTTATTATTACCGACGCTGCGGGGTGTGATTTTACGGAAACGGTAATGGTAACGGTTTCAAATGCCTTACAACCTGATGCAGGTGATGATATTACTATTTGCGCAGGTGAAAGCGTTCAATTAAATGCTTCGGGTGGAACGACTTATCAATGGTCGCCTATTACCGGTTTAAATAATCCGATTATAGCAAATCCGGTAGCAAGCCCTACGGTTTCAACTGTATATTCGGTTGAAGTTTCGAGTGGAGGATGTACAGGAACGGATCAGGTAACGGTTACTGTTAATGAACCGTTTCTATTTAATATTCCAACATTATATGATGATTTTTGTGTTGGTGAACCTGCAGTAGTTACTTTACCTGCTCAGGGAACCTATGAATGGTTGCCTTCGACCAATGTTGTTCAGCTAAATAGTTTTACTTATGAGGTTTCAGTTAGTCAAACTACTACATATACCTTAACAGCGACTGATGATAATAATTGTTCTTCTGACAATATTTTGACTTTCAATCCTGCTCCTGTTCCTGTTGTAAATGCGGGAGGATTATTAAGTATCTGTGAAGGAGGCTCAACAATTCTACCGGGTAATTCAAGTGTGCAAGGAACCTATAGCTGGTCTCCTGCAACAGGATTAAGTAATCCGAATATTTTAACGCCGACTGCTTCACCAACAAGTGACGCAAGCTATACCCTTACCGTTGAAAGTGCTAATGGATGTTCTTCATCTGCGACAGCTACGGTTAATGTTAATCCAACTCCAAATGTAATCACCAATGGGGATCAGGTTATTTGCACCGGCGAAACAGCAAGTCTTGATGCATGTGCTTCGGGGGGAGTGAGTTATTTATGGACACCTGCAAATGGTTTAAGTAATCCGAATACATGTAATCCAATTGCAAATCCAAGCGCATCTACTACCTATACCGTTCAGGTAACGAATCAAAATAATTGTACAGCAAGTGCATCTGTTGACGTAGATCTTAGTGGTGGTGGAATGACATCCATCAGCCCGAATCAAAATATATGTTTAGGTGAAAGTGTGCCATTAGTGGCAACGGGCGGAGTCAATTATGTTTGGTCTCCTGCAAGCGGTTTATCATGTAACACTTGTCCAAACCCTATAGCTACACCGTCACAAACGACTACCTATTCCTGTATAATAGATGATGGTATTTGCCCTAGTCAGGAAAGTGTGACTGTATTTGTAAACATTACCAATCCTGTTTTTGCCGGATCCGACAAAGATGTTTGTTTGGGCACCAGTACTCAATTAGAAGGGCAAGGTGTAGTGAATTATCAATGGTCTCCTTCAACAGGCTTAAGCAATCCTAATATTGCCAATCCGATTGTAAATATTAGTAATTCACAATTATATAC
>JAHDHT010000071.1:4308-7097 GCA_020631175.1 Chitinophagales bacterium | reverse complement strand
ATTTGTGGTCAGGGTTCTACTCAGTTAAATGCAACTGTAAGTCCTTCCACCGGAAATTATACGTATTCCTGGTCACCTTCTACAAATTTAAGTTGTACGAATTGTCCGAATCCAACATCGAACACAAGTATCGATAGAACCTATACGGTTACCGTTTGCAATGAAGATAATTGTTGTGATGAGGCTCAGGTTACTGTTTTTGTTGGTCAGGATTTAATTCCTTCCATCCAGCCGGAAGAAGTATCGGTTTGTTCAGGTGAATCGGTTCAATTAAGTGCTACAGGTGGAGTAAATTATATTTGGTCTCCGGCGGAAGGATTAAGTTGTACGACTTGTCCGAATCCGATTGCTACTCCTTTAACAACACAAAATTATACAGTAGTGGTTGATGATGGCGAAAGTTGCGAAGGGGAAGCTGAGGTTACGGTTGTTGTAACCAACGTACTCACCGTTACATTAAACACTACAAGTGCTACCATTTGTGAAGGACAGGAACTGGCATTAACAGCTTCCGGAGCGACAAATTATAACTGGTCACCGGCTGAAGGATTAAGTTGCACAACATGTCCGAATCCGATTGCTTCACCTACTGAAACGACAACATATACAGTTAATGGTTCAACCTTATCCTGTAGTGGAAATGCTATGGTAACTATTGAAGTGAGCGATGAAGGATTCCCTTTAAGTGTATCTGATGATGATGTAATTTGTCAGGGTGAATCTTCGCAGCTTACGGCAAATGCCAGTCAGGCAACTTCTTATAGCTGGACACCTGCTGCAACATTAAGTTGTACTTCATGTCCGAATCCAATCGCAACTCCTGCTTCAACTACTACCTATACCGTTACGGCTATTGCGGGTAATGGATGTCAGGTATCAGAAGAAATTATAATTCAGGTAAACGAAGCAGAACCGTTTTTAAATCAAACAAGCTACACCGTTTGTAATGGAGAGACTGTTGAAATTGATTTGGATGTTTTAGAGTCATTCAGTGTAAGTCCAGAAAATTCTTCGAGTTCTTCCGGATCGACATTAACCTTAAATCCAACTTCAAATACTAATTATTTTATTGAAGGAGAATATGCGAATGGATGTAGTTTAACGCAAAATGTGGTAGTCAATGTATTACCTGCTCCAAATGCGAATGCCGGATCAAATCAGGTATTGTGTTTAGGGGATGCAGTTACTTTAAATGGCTCGGGTGGCACTTCTTATCAATGGTCTCCATCTACCGGACTGAGTTGTACAAATTGCCCGAATCCAACTGCAGTACCTACTGAAACAATTACATATACCCTTACCGTTAGTAATGGCAACTGTTCTTCTGAAGATGATGTTACGGTTACTGTCGTTCCTTCTGATTTTGCAGAAGCCGGAAATGATGCAAGCATTTGTGATGGAGGTTCGATTCAATTACTGGCAAGTGGTGGTGTTAATTATACATGGAGCCCGGCGGCAGGACTTACTTGTACGAATTGCCCGAATCCAATCGCAAGCCCTTCAGTATCTACTACCTATACGGTAAGCGTTGAAAATAATAATGAATGTGTAGATGCAGATCAGATAACCATCGAAGTTGCAGAAGAATTATTGGTGAATGCCGGAAATGATGAAACGATATGTCCGGGTGGAAGTGGTGTTGAACTATTAGCTTCAGGAGGAAACAGTTATACCTGGTCTCCAAGTACCGGATTAAATAATCCGAACATTGCTAATCCTATTGCGAATCCTTCTGTTACTACTACTTATACGGTTACGGGAACAGACGGTGTGTGTACAGGCGATGATGAGATAACTATTGTTGTCGCTAATTCTGCCGGTGATTTTGCAGATGCCGGTTCAGATCAAAGTGTTTGTGATGATGAAAGTGTTCAGCTAAACGGTTCAGGTGGTATTCTATATTCATGGGAGCCGGCTACCGGTTTAAGTTGTACTGATTGTCCGAATCCGATTGCAGATGTTTCTTCTACAATTGAGTATACCTTAACAGTTGTTAATCTGGATGGATGTACAGATACAGATCAGGTGAGCATTGTTGTTTCAGAAGAAGGAACAATCGATGTTATCGAAAATCAAAATATTTGTGAAGGAGAAAGTACGGTGCTTATAGCGGACGGAGGTATAAGTTATAACTGGACACCTTCAACCGGATTAAGTAATCCTTCTTCTTGTTGTCCGATTGCTGATCCATCCGAAACTACAACTTACACTGTTTCAGTTGTAAATCAATTTTTATGTACCGAAACATTTGATGTAACCGTTTCAGTAGTTACTTCAGAAGATTTAAATGCGGGTGGAGATCAAACGATTTGTGCAGGTGAATCGATTACTTTAGAAGGTGAAGGTGGAACAAGTTATTTATGGACACCTAATGTGGCGATAGATGATGTAACGTCCCCTACTCCAACCGTTAATCCTTCCGAAACGCAGGAATATGTAGTATTTATTAGTGCAGGAGATTGCAATACCATTGATACCATAACCGTAGAAGTTATTGACTTTGATAATGTTTCTGTTACAAATGATATTACCGTTTGTGAAGGAAGTACGGCCATTTTAGAGGCAAGTGGTGGAGATATTTACAATTGGACAGCAGGGATTAATACAATAGATAATCCTGCTTCTGCGACACAGATCATCCAACCATTAACTGCTGATGTTTATACGGTTGAGATATTAAAAGGAAATTGTTCGGTTTTTGAAACAGTTAATGTCGACATCGGACCAGCTTCAACGGGTTCAATTCAGGAGGATTATAGCATTTGCTCCGGTACTTCTACCATGTTAAA
>JAHDHT010000071.1:0-4208 GCA_020631175.1 Chitinophagales bacterium | reverse complement strand
AACTATACCTGGAGCCCGGCTGCCGGTTTATCCAATACTTCAGGTGATAATATAATAGCAGCACCAACGGAAACCACTACCTATACCGTTACCGTTACAGACATAAGTGGCCAATGTAGTGGAAGTAATGAAGTGGTTGTTCTTGTTAATGACCTTGAAGATGCCGGTGTTGTTTCAGATTTACAGATTTGTGCCGGAGATGAAGTACAATTGACAGCCTTTGGAGGAAATTCTTACAGTTGGGAACCAGCTGAATTATTAAGTTCTTCTGCAATTGAAAATCCAACGGCTATTGTAGAGGAAACCACCGTTTTCACTGCTACGATTTTTGATTATAGCGGATGTAGTGTTGAGTATGATGTTAGGGTTGAGGTGGATGCTTGTTTTATCGATGAGATAGCGAACAGCTTTAGTCCGAACGGGGATGGTGTAAATGAAGAATGGGTCATCAATGGAATTACCCGTTTCCCGAATGCTCAGCTTACAGTGTATAACAGATGGGGTCAATTGGTTTTCCGTTCTGTAAATTATCAAAATGATTGGGATGGTACCTTTGATGGTAGTATCTTGCCGGAAGGCACCTATTATTATATAATAGATTTAAGCAATGAAGAGCAGGAAGTTAAATCTGGAACCGTTACCATCATTCGATAAAATTCAGATTTCTGATGCTCCGATTCAGTTTTTAAAAAATTATAATTCAAATCAACTTTATATTCTAAGGGATGACTTATGTCATCCCTTAGTTGGTTTAGAAAATTTGGAGTCTCAGTTAAATGGTAATAAATGGCGAAAATTAAAGTACAATATTGAAGCTGCTTTATCTAGTGGTTTTGATGGATTGTTAACTTTTGGTGGAGCCTTTAGCAATCACTTATATGCTGTTGCTGCTGCAGGTAAATTATTCGGATTAAAAACGATTGGAATTGTTCGGGGTGAGTTAATTGAACCCTTAAATCCTACTTTATCATTTTGTGTGGATTGTGGGATGGAATTAATTCCGGTATCACGTAGCGACTATAGGCTGAAAGAAAATCTCACTTACTGGAATGCTTTACAAAAACGTTTTCCATCTTATTATTTGATTCCGGAAGGAGGTACAAATGCCTTAGCTTTAAAAGGTGTTGCTGAAATAATGGATTTAGTTGACGATTCTTTTGATTATTTGGTTTGTCCCTTAGGTACGGGTGGTACATTTTCAGGTTTAGTTTTGGGTGGAAGGAATCGCGCTTTCGAATTTGTAGGCGTACCTGTTTTGAAGATGGATTTTTCTGATCGGATTTTTGAATTGACGGGTATGAAGGATGGATGGCAAATCGCTGAAGATTATACATTTGGTGGATATGCTAAGTTTAATGATGCATTGCTTGAGTTTATTTCGTCGATTTATTCAAGTTTTGATTTGGTGCTTGACCCTGTTTATACCGGTAAAGGGCTATATGCTATTGATGATTTATTGAAGAGAGATGCTTTAGGTTCGGGTTTGAAGGTTTTATATATTCATACGGGGGGCCTACAGGGTGTGCGAGGATTTAATGAAAGGTTTGGTTTGGGGCTTCCGAGCTAAGCGGAGTACTCTGGTGGTTTGAAAAGATCAAAGCTCTCGACCGGAGTGGACAGAACTTTTGGTTTGAAAAGTTGATAGCTTTTGGGCGGAGCTTTGGATCATGTTTTTCCGAGCGAAGAACGTCATTCCGAGCGAAGCGAGGAACCTTTTTATTCGGTTAAGTAAATGTTTTTCGAGCTGCAAGATTCCTTCCTTTCAGTCGGAATAAATTCGCAAAAACGAATTTCCGAGCGAAGCGAGGAAACTTTTTATTCGAAAAAACAAATGCTACTCAAACAGCAAGATCATTCATTACATTCAGGATTACAAATGGTTCGGGATGCTGCATCAAAACAAAATAAACAACTGCCCTAATCCGGCCAAAGCTCCCAATACAGCACCTACCGTAATTAAAATCCATTCATCTTCCTGATAAGCAGGTCTCAATAAACCTACATAATCTTCCGGCGGCATAGCGAGCATTTTTTGCTTTAGCGTTTCTTCAATTTGCATAGCATCTTCAGCATATTCAAAAATATGTTTAATCGAATAAGGAAACTCTTCAATAAAACGTTCAGCAGCGACATCTTTTACTCTTTGATATTTTTTAGAACCTGCAAATAATTGAACCAAAGGCTTTACCGACCCTGCCGCCTGGTCGACCGTTTGCCTTACATGATGGCTAATCATTTCTCCTAATCGATCACCTCCATCAAATTTTAAAATTCTATGAAATATTTTTTCGGCAGTTAAAATACGATTAGCAATTAAATCCGAATAAGCGTTCGAAACTTCCACCTGACGTTTAATAAACATTCCCTGAATAGTAAAAGGACCAATTTTTTTAGGTTTGTATGGGTGGAATATTAATTTAATCGCTAACCAGTTAGTCGCCCAGCCAATTATTAATCCAAACAAAGGAAGGATAAAAGAAACTTGTAAAAAATACCAAAGTATCATTTGAATCAACCCAAATAAAAATCCGAAATACAATCCACTCCGCTCCAAAAATGGGAATTCTTTTTCGCCCAATTTTAAAAAGATTTCATTTAAAAACTTTTTATCACTTACTAAAGCGTCAATTACATGCTGACGTACATCATAGAGGTTGGTGATATCTTTTTTCATATCATCCATCAATCCTTCCACCGTAGCAGGCATATCTTTTAATACTCTTGCATATAATCGTTGTTTTGTTGCTTTAGGTAATGCTCTCCATAATTCCGGCTCTGTAAAATTCATTACATCATTCACGATTCTTCTCGTTAGTTTCTCAACCACAGGTTCCATTTCCTCACTCACTTTTTGCGGATCGATTTGGGAGAAACGATCCTCCATGGTAACTAACTTGGTCGTAATTAAATCAACCGCTTTCCCGGCTACTTTAGCTGCTTTAGAAGGAATAATACCTTGCCAGCCTAATTTTCCGATGCCTCTAAACTCCAATGGATAAAAAGTCATTTTGATCGCCATCACATTAGTGATATATCCAACCAGTGCTGAACTGACAGGAATAAGCAGGTAGGCTAACCAAACGGGAAGCGTGATGGCTAAAAGCATGTCCTAAAATAAGATATATTCATTACATTGTTGCATTGATGCATCCATCCGATCAGCATATTGATTTACCGGCAAATTTTGAACTAACCGAAGAGTTCGCCAACATCCATTATCGCATGGAACATACCTGGGATAATTTATACATCACCGGCAAAGCCGGAACCGGTAAATCAACTTTGTTAAGTTACTTCAGAAAAGAAACAGCAAAAAAAGTGGTGGTCTTAGCTCCTACCGGAATTGCAGCTTTAAATGTAGGAGGAGTAACTATTCATTCTTTCTTCGGTTTACCGCCAAGATTAATAGTACCCGATGAAGTGCATGTTTTAAGACATCAAAAAAAGTTAATTCAAAATTTAGATACAATTGTAATCGATGAAATTTCGATGGTACGTGCAGATGTATTGGATGGAATCAACTGGTCTTTACAAATGCACCGTCGCAACAACGAACCTTTTGGAGGAGTGCAGATGATCTTTATTGGTGATTTGTATCAATTAGCGCCGGTTGTTTCCGATGAAGAGAGTAAAGAATATTTCGGGGAATTTTATGATGGACCTTACTTTTTTAATGCTGATGTTTTTAGCCGTTTCCGAATGCATATTTTTCAGTTAAAACAAATTTTCAGACAAGACGACCCGGATTTTATTCGCATTCTAAATAACATTCGAAATAATGAACTGAGTGAAGATGAATTAAGGGAATTAAACGAACGATACGATCCGACCTTCGATATTATGCATCAGGAAGGATATATTACTTTATCTTCTACGAATGCTATCGCCAATCGAATTAATGTTATTAAGCTTTTAGAGATTCAAAATAAGGAATTAAAATACAAAGCAAAGATGTCGGGTATATTCGAACAAAAGAAAAAGTTATGGCCTTGTGATGAAACCTTAAGTTTAAAAAAAGGCGCACAAGTAATGATGATTCGAAATGACCGGGAACGAAGATGGGTAAATGGCTCTATAGGCACCGTTGGTTCAATTTTGAAAGATTATATCGAAGTATTTATTAACGGTGAAATGCATGAAGTAGAAAAAGAAACCTGGGAAACGATTCGCTACGAATGGAATCAGGAAAGCGGAAAAGTAGAAGCAAA
>JAHDHT010000354.1 GCA_020631175.1 Chitinophagales bacterium | reverse complement strand
TTTTAGTGATAATTTTAATCTTTGGGTTAGTAGCATATTATGTAATGCATGCCATCAATAATAAAACACTGGATAAAGAAAATGACCGTCTAATTTGGTTGTTGATTATTCTCCTTGGAGGGCCGATAGGAATACCTGTATATTGGTATATGAAAATCTGGAAGGAATAACATTTATTAAATAGAAGTTAAATTTTTCATTGACGTAAATGCAACATCAAATAATTTTATTAGATTTAAGCAAAACTTTGCTCAATGTTAAAATCTGCTATTACTTATCTACTCACTATTATTGTTGTATTGAATTGTCTGGGTCAGAAAGACGAATTATCTGATAAATCTGCTACTGTAAAGCAGTACTCTATCAAAGATGTAAAAAGATTTTGGAAATCGAGTTCGGGTACATTGTACAAGAATGGCACTCCATCAGGTTCATATCATCTGACTTTTTCAGACAGAGCGGGAAAGGGAGATTGGTATTATACGTTAACAGTTTTAGATGAAAATTTAAATCGGACAACAAAAAAAGATATTCGGATGCCGAAAAGAACTTTTTTAGTCGATGCAGCAAACAGTGAAGATTTTATTTTTTTGAAATTTTACAGTTACAAAGATAAAAACATTGTATATCGATTTTTAAAAACGGATGGAAGTGAAGCTTTTAAAAAAACAAGAGAAGCTAATAAGGTTGAAAAAAAGACATACAATATTTATGACTTTGAAAGTCCACTAGTAAGCAATAATATCAATAGAGGTAATGTAGGTTTTGTTGATCTTATTCAGCAAGATAAAAGTGGTTATCAATTAAAAGGACTTGATAATCGCGGAAATGTGAAATGGACACATGAAGTCGAAGGAACAAAGGGATACAAATACGGTGTTCCAATGGCTGGCGATGATGACGGTGTAGTCGTGATTGAGACAAATAAGAAGTCAAGAAGCGCTAAAAGAATGACTCTAAATTTGTATTACATCGATAATTCCGGTAAAGTTGTTTTTGATCATTTAATGCAAGGCGAACAAAATTCTCTAATTCCATTCAATGTTAATTTTCGGGGAAAGAATAAGAATATTTTAGTAACAGGAGAATATTACAAAGACAACGAAAGAGTACTCACAAATGAAAGTGAAGGAATGTTTTTTTTGGAGTTTGATCGGTCGGGTAAAATAACAAGCGAGAAATATTTGAATTGGAAAAAAGATGTAAAACCCTTGATCAAATCTACAGATGAGGGAATATTAAATAACTCATTATATTTTCATAATTTTCAAAGGCTTGCTGATGGTAGAATAATAGCAGTTGCTGAACAATATAAGAAACAGGTTTCAGCAGCAGGTGCAGCAGCTCAAGGTTTGGCTGTATTATCAGCTATGTCCGGATCTCGAGCCGGTGTTACAACAGACATGGGTTTCGCTGAAGTGAAAATTGGAAATATTTTAGTTTTTACATTCAATGAAAAGTTAGACTTAAAGCAAGTTGATTTATTTGAAAAGAAAAAGAGAAAATATAATTTAGGACAAGGAAATATGCTTGTTGGAAAGCATTATTTCGCCAGAATTTTAAAAGCATTAGATCAATTTGGATACACTTTTAGCCAGGTGAATGAAGACCGGGATATTTTTACTTTTATTTTTAGAGATGTCGAGAAATTAGAAGGAAAGTTATTTAAGCGAGTCACTTTAAATGCAGTAACATTTAAAAGTCAGGAAGGTGACCCGATTTTTACAGATGTATGGGCCAAAAAAGGTGAAGGGGAAGTTTCTCAAGTTTACCCCTCTAAATCAGGTTATATACAGGTTGGAGATTATTACAAAAAGGAAAAGAAATACAACTTAACTTTAACTCAATTTTTATCAAATAAAGAATTGAAAGTTATCTCAGCTAAAACAGAACCGAAAGCCTCAACGGAAGTCAACAGTAAAAGGGATATACAAAACAATAATTCTGAAAAGGAAAGCAATTCAAAAGAGAGTTTAGAAGTAGAACCAGCTAAAACTAAAACACCATCTGCAAAAGAAGTTAATGTTAAAAAGGAATTGGATAACAATGCATCTGAAAAAAATTCAAATGCTAAAGTAATTGATCAATCTGATGATACCGGATCAGATCAAGAAACAGGTAACAAAATTGAAGATGTAAAATCAAATGCAAAAACTTCAAGTGATAAAGTTGAAGAAGATGATAATGAACCTAAAGTCCGCTTAACTCCTAAAGAAAGAGAAAAAGCGAGAAAAGAAAAGATGAAGGAAAGAGCAAAAGCTAAAAAGGAACGCGAGAAAGCAGCAAAACAACGCGCAAAAGAAAGAAAGAAAAGATAAACCTATAAAAAAAGGGCAGCTCAATTATCAAAAGCTGCCCTATGCACTATTACATACCAATTTCGAAACGATTATTTTAAACTATGAAATTAGTATAACCAAACTCATTTTATCTTGATGCACTACCCGTCGGGTTGGTAGCTGTTGCATTGTTATTCATATTATATAAACTGTGATCAAGTGCATTAGCCGGAACGTTGCTTACTAATGGTTTCAATAAAAATGGCGCAGTACTGTTATCCGGACTTGGTTCTACTGAAATTACAATTGTTGCTTCTGATAAATCTGTAGGGAAGCTTAAACCGGAAGGTGCATTGGTTAAAAAATCTTCACCCGGATAAGGAGGTCCTTGTTCTGTTCCTGAAAATCTTCCGTCATTATCTGCTCCACTTGCCGTCAAAAAAGTACCGGTTGAAACAGGTGTTCCGTTAATAACAGCCCAACCTTCATATAACCAACCTGCTGGTAATTCCGGTAATTCTAATCCTGGTCCCGGTCCGGTTGCAGGATTTAAAAACCAAACTCCGCTTAATT
>JAHDHT010000353.1:1552-2913 GCA_020631175.1 Chitinophagales bacterium | reverse complement strand
ACTTTATGTCCGGGCGAAAGCTATACATCCACAACCACCGGAACAGCATATACAACATCGGGCACTGAGACTTTTACAGATGCAAACGGCTGCGAGGCTACCCTAACCGTTACAATTACTGAAAACCTGCCTCAGGATGCATCAGAAACAGCAACCATATGTCCGGGTGAGTCATATACATCAACAACAACCGGAACCGAGTATACAACTTCTGGTACCGAAATTTTTGCCGATGCTAATGGTTGTGACGCTACCCTTACCGTTACGATCACAGAAAATGTTCCTGAAGACGCATCAGAATCTGCAGATCTTTGTCCGGGTGAAACATTTACTTCCCCAACTACGGGAACAGAATACACCACTTCTGGCACCGAAACCTTTACAGATTCGAACGGCTGTCAGGCAACCTTAACAGTTCAAATAAATAACTTAAATCCAACACCGGATATTCAGGAAACATATCAAGGATGTCTTGGCGATGGATATTCATATACATCTCCATCAGGAACAGTGTATAATGAAAATAATCAAACCGGAAACGAAACATTACAAGATACTAACGGATGCGAATACTTTGTAAACGTAGATCTTCAGTTCGACATCCCTCCCTATGCCGGCATCCCTAACGACATAACACTTTGCCAGAATGATAATCCGATCGACCTTTTTAATCAATTATCCAACAACCCGGATATTGGAGGCTCGTGGACAGGCCCTAATGGACCTGCGACATCAACTTTTGATCCAACCAGTTCTGCTCCCGGGCTTTATACGTATACCTTAACCGGCGCAGGAACTTGTATAGATGATTTTGTAAGTCTGAATGTAGATATCAATGATGCACCTGTAGTGTCTTCAATTTTAGCAGATTGCGGAACATCAATTACAGATTTCACAGTATCTTTTGTTGTGAGTGGAGGAGATTCAAATAGCATAAATATTACTCCTGCTACTGGTAGTTATGATTCTAATACAGGAATTTTTACGAGTGATCCAATACCAACAGGTACTTCATATAATTTTACCATAACAGATATTAATGATTGTGATCCGGTAGTAATTTCCGGTTCAGCAGATTGTAGTTGTGCGACAGCAGCCGGTGAAATGGATACACAGACCTTAAACGAATGCGGTGATGCTACTGCAATTACAGCTTTATATGATTCAAGTAATCAAAACCTTGATGGATTAGATGATGTGCTGATATTTGTTTTACATGATAGTCCGTCAAACACATTAGGTACAGTAATTTCTCAAACACCTAATGACCCGCCATCTTTTAATTTTGATGCAGCAACAATGAATTATGGTCAAACCTATTATGTCTCTGCAATTGTAGGTAACGGTGATGGTATGGGAGG
>JAHDHT010000353.1:0-1452 GCA_020631175.1 Chitinophagales bacterium | reverse complement strand
AATTGTAAATGATCAAAATTGCTCAAATAACGGTAGTGGTACCGTGTCTGTAGTTGAAGTGCCATTACCGGATTCTAATGCAGGAGCTTCTGTGACTTTAACTTGTCAGGATACCGAATTAACTTTAAATGGCTCTACAACTTCAACAGGCAACTTAAGTTATGAGTGGACAACAACTGATGGAAATATATTATTTGATGAAACAACACTTAGTCCAACTGTTGATCAGGTTGGAACATACACTTTAACCATTACAGATGAAGACAATTCCTGTGTAAATAGTGCCACGGTTGAAGTGTTAGCCGATAGTGATTTACCTGATGTTAATGCCGGTAGTATTCAAACAATAACCTGTCTTGATTCAGAACTAAGCCTAAACGGTACTACAACTTCAACGGGTAATTTGACTATTGAATGGGTAACAACAGATGGAAACATCACAGGAGATCCATCGACTCTTAACCCAACCGTTGATCAGGCAGGAATTTATACTTTAACCATAACAAATGAAGATAATGGATGTAGTTCATCTTCTTCTGTTGAAATTTCAATTGACGCAGATCTTCCGGATGTAGATGCCGGAACAGATCAGACCATCACTTGTCAGGAAACTGAATTAAACCTGAACGGATCTACTACGACAACAGGAAATTTAACAATTGAATGGACAACTACGGATGGCAACATCACAGGCGATTCTTCAACCCTTAACCCAACCGTTGATCAGGCAGGAGCATATACTTTAACCATTACTAATGAAGATAATGCCTGTACTTCAACAGCTTCAGTTGAGATTTTTGAAGATGCTGATCTGCCGGATGTTGATGCAGGACAATCGCAAACTATAACATGCGTAGCAACAGAATTAATCTTAGATGGTAGTACAAATACAACAGGAAATTTAACTTTTGAATGGACAACAACAGATGGTAGCATTGTTGCTGGTGGTACAACCCTTAATCCAACCGTTAACGCAGCAGGTACATATACATTATTAGTTACTAATGAAGATAATGGCTGTTCAAATTCAGCATCAGTTATAATAGACGCAAATGGGGACTTCCCGGATGTAGATGCAGGTCAGACAGCAACAATTACTTGTCAGGATACAGAAATATCATTAGATGGGTCTACTACATCAACAGGAAACCTGACAATTGAATGGACAACCACAGATGGAAACATTACCGGTGATGCGTCAACCCTTAACCCGACCGTTAACGCACCCGGAACTTATACCTTAACGATTACCGATGAAGATAATGGATGTGAAAGTAATGCACAGGTAGTAATTAGCGGGGATGCAGACCTTCCTGATGTAGATGCCGGTCAGGCTCAAATACTAACTTGTCAGGATACTGAACTAACACTTGCTGGATCTACTACATCAACTGGTAACCTTGAATATGAATGGACAACAACGGATGGAAACATCACTGGTGACCCATCGAC
>JAHDHT010000352.1 GCA_020631175.1 Chitinophagales bacterium | reverse complement strand
AAAGGTACGGAATCCGGAGGAAGTTCAAGTAACAAGTTCAAGAGGCAAGTTCAAGTATCAAGTTCAAATTCAAATGTCAAGTTCAAACTCAAATTCAAATTCATAATCAAAAGTATTTATCTGTTGAATTCGTTACTTAACTGTTCATTCTCTTTATATTTTTTTACCAGTTTAATAAAAGATGACACTTCATTATCCTTTAATTCAGTATTGCTTTCTTTTGCTAAATCAATAATATTGTTGTGATGAGCGTTAGCTTTGAAATCTGAATTTTGAACGATTAAACCAAATTGTGCAACTGCAGCAATCAATTTATAAGCCGGCTCAATTTGATTGATTTTTTTTGTGTCGGTTGTTACACAAGTACTCCAAATTTTTGATTTGTAAGTTTTTGGATCTTTATATGCAATCTTAAAATTAAGCAAATCATCAGGTGAGTCGATTAATACTTTTTGCTGAAAAGATAATTTTTGTTGTGGGATGGCTCCTTCGGAAGGAATGATTTCATAACAGGCTACTATGCTTTGACCCGATCCAATTTCTGCAGCGTCGATCAATTCTATTTCAAAATCTTCATTGTTTAAAGCTCTGTTTTCATATCCTATTTGACGGTAGGCCTTTACATAAGCAGGATTAAATTCAATTTGTATTTTAACATCTTTCATTGCTGTGATAAAGTTTTGATCAAAACTTTTTTTTGCAACTCTTTCTGCCTCTTCTCTGGAGTCAATATAGAAATGATTTCCGTTTCCTTTATTTGCCAGTTTTTGCATTTTTGCATCCTCATAATTTGAATTTCCAAAACCCATCACACTCAAATAAGAACCCATATTTCTTTTTTCTTTTATCAATTCCATTAACCCGAAATCAGAAGATATTCCTACATTGAAATCACCGTCTGTTGCTAATATTATCCGGCTGTTTTCGCAATTATTAATATTTAGCTGATTTAATTCATAGGCAGCAATAATTCCACCTGCTCCATTTGTACTTCCTTCCGGTTCTAAGTTTTTAAGAATGGAAATTATTTTTTCTTTTTCTCTTCCTGATGTTGGTTCTAAAACAATTTTACTTGATCCGGCATAGGTAACAATCGAAATAAAGTCTTTAGGTCCGCATTGTTCGGCTATTTTCTTAATTGTTTCTTTTACTAATGGCAGTTTATTGCTTGATTGCATGCTGCCGGAAACATCAATTAAAAATGTAAAATTATTTCTGATTATTTTCTGTTTAACTTCATTTGCTCTTAAACCAATTATTAAAAGTTTATGGTTTTGATTCCAAGGGCAATTCGTTAATTGAGAGTTAAAAGAGAAATCATTGTTTTCTTTTTCGGGCTTAAAGTTGTAGTCAAAATAATTAATCATTTCTTCAATTCTCACATCATTTTTATCCGGAAATTTAAATTGTTCAATTTGGCTTCTAATATAACAGTAGCTTGCACCATCTGCATCTGTGGAAAAGGTAGAAAGTGGAAATTGCAAGGTGTTTAAAAAGGAATTTTCTGAAATGATATTCGAGTTTTCATACAGACTAACACTTGCCGGTTTTTTTGTTATTATTCCGTTTCGAACGGGCCCTCTATCAAAGTTTATCCTTTTTTCTCCAACATAATCAGAATAGTTTTCTGCTATTAGCATTTTACAGAAAAGTAATTTATTTCTTGTTTCCTGTAATTCAATTAATGATTCGAGCAGATGATTGGTTTGGTTAAATGGAATGTCATTATTATTAGTATATGCAGAACGGTCATAAAGTTTTGCTTGAATACCTGTATAGCTTTTTATCTTTGGTTTTATTCGGTTCAATACCATAGTGTCATCTTTGAATGTAGATAAACACAGATTTATAATAGTATCCAATTCTTTCTGGATTTGGAAGATGCTTAATTCGGGTTGTAGTTTTAAAAAGTTTTTGCTTCGTTTTTGTCGAATAAAATTTTCATAGTTGATTGAATCATCTTTTTCGATAACATATAGTGGTATTTCCTTTGTTTTACAATAACGGTTCAGCATTTTAATATCATTTGAAATTAACAGAACCAAACTGTCAATATATTTTTCTTGTTTGTTAACCTTGAGAACAAATTCTGATCCTCTGCCATTGTTTTCCCTGACTTTAAGTTCCAGATTTAGAAGAATTTTATAAAATTCATTTTTTAATTTCTTGTTTTCTTTTTCTAATAATTGCGACTGCACTTCTAGTGCATTTACTTTATAATTATTCGAAAAGAAACTGCAAGAAAAACAACATAAGATACATGTAATTAAACATACTCTACCTATAACAGGATTATACATAAACAGAAAGATTTAGAGGTAGAAGTTTAAGCGTGTTTATAACGAGTGTGGAATAGGAATTTATTATTTATTTGAAAAATATTTTTGGAAAAAATAATTTATGTGACATAATTCATGCAAGTTATTTACACCTCCCAGTAATGCTTCGATCTTTCGGCAGGCTCAAGACAGGTCGCCTGTGGCTCTTGGAGCATTACATCCCTCCTCGAGGAGGGATTTCTCGCTTCTCTCAGCCAAAGGCGGTCTCGCCTCTGGCAGCGCAGCGATCTCGCAGCCGAAGGCGGTTTCGAAAAGACAAAGGTTTCATCTAGCCCCGATCGCAGTGGAAACCCGACTTTGATGAAAGCACTGAAGCAGGTTTTTGTGAAGGTTGACCAGCGGGAAAACAAGCAAATGCCATGCTGAAGCGCTTGAAGAAATGGCGCGTTGCAGCGTAGAGCGGGTGAGGATGTTTTTTAATTAAATAATGTTGTTGCTTCAAAAAAAAATCAAACAACAATCTTTTTTACCAATACATAACTGCTTTGATAGCTAACTACTTTAATATTTTCACCGGGTGAAATCCATTCGCCATCGGTAATGGCATCGTACAGCTCGCCATTAATTTCGACTTTAC
>JAHDHT010000070.1:16019-18389 GCA_020631175.1 Chitinophagales bacterium | reverse complement strand
ACCCACGACCTGCTGATTACAAATCAGCTGCTCTAGCCAGCTGAGCTACATTGGCTTGATTCTCTTGCACTTATGATTTAAATAAGATAAAGAACACACTTTTATTCGCTACCTCTTCTCTAAAAAGGCGTGCAAATATACAAAAAGCGTTTATAAAAGCAATCTTTCAAAGTCTTTAATTTATCGCCTTTTGAGGATTGATTTGATAGAATTCAGCATATTGGTCTGTCTCACATTTGACCGGCTGCACTATCATTTTTTGGAAGCATTTATCAATCTTAAAAAGTGCGCTGCAAAGATATAATCTTTACATTAATTGCGTAATTTCTCTTTATGTTTTTTTAGTTGTCTTTTAATATTATCTATCGTCTCATCTGCAGCTTCTTCGAAAACCTTACTGGTACTTTTCGCAAACAGTTGATTGCCCGGAATACTCACCTTTATTTCGACTGTTTTATCTTTAATATTACTCGATTTGCCTTCAAGTCTTAAATAGACTTCAGAATGAGTTATTCTATCGAAATACTGATTTAGTTTTTCCATTTTTTTATTTATAAACTCCAGTAATTTCTGGTCAGCGGTAAATTCAACCGCACGAATTGTTACATTACTCATAGGTTTTAATTTTAAGCTTTTGGATGTGCCTGCTTATACACTTCCTTTAATTTTTCAATTGTATTATGCGTATACACTTGCGTTGCGGCCAGACTTGCATGTCCAAGCAGTTCTTTAACAGCATTTATATCTGCTCCATTATTCAATAAATGAGTTGCAAATGTATGTCTTAAGATATGCGGACTTTTTTTATCTAAAGTCGTGCACATCGAAAGGTACTTATTGACTATTCTGTATACCAATTTTGGATACATTTGGTTTCCCTTATTCGACTTAAAGACATAATTATTCTCAGATTTCTCAAAATAGCTGTCCTGCTCAACAAGGTATGTCATCAGTTCTTTTAAATCTTCTGTAGATAATGGGACCAAACGTTCTTTATTGCCTTTACCGGTTATTTTCAACGTTCCTGTTTGAAAATTAACATCGCCGGTTTGCAAATTCATTAATTCTTCACGACGCATTCCGGTCAGATAAAGTATTTTAATAAGCATCGGATCTCTTAAACCCGGATATCCATCTCCAAAATCCAGCTCATCCAATAACAAATCCATCTGTTTCTCCTGAACGAATTGAGGTAATCGCTTTTTAAGTTTAGGACTGTTTAATTGCAAACTCACATTAGATTCAATAAATCCCTTCTTTTTTAAATATTTGAAGTAGGACTTAACTGCTGATAATTTTCTTCTGATGGAGGAGGCTGATAGGTTCATTTCTGAAAGACTTGCCAACCAGCTTCTAAGGTGCGTACTTTTGATAGCTGTTACTTGTTTTTGGTCAAAAACCAAGTCGAAATTTGACTGTAAAAACAGCCTACACTGATTTAAATCCCTGACATAGGAATTCATGGTATTCTCTGAATACCTTTTCTCAGTTTTAAGAAATTGGATAAATTGTTCTATCAGCATATACCTGACTATTGAATATAGTCAGTTTGAGGGAAGAAATCAAGCCTGAGCTTATAAATATTTACTCATCATTTTTTGACGGTAAGCAGCTTTAAGCTTTACGGTTCTCCTTCTAACAGAAGGCTTTATGTATGCTTTTCTTTTTCTTAACTGCTTAAGGACACCTGACTTTTCGAATTTCTTCTTGTACTTTTTCAGCGCCTTGTCAATCGAATCGCTTTCTCTGCAATCTATAATTAACATAAATCTTATTAAAATTTTTAGAGCGCAAAGATAATTCTTTTTTACTCTTTTAAAAGGCTTTTCAATTCAATTCTTTCAAAATTAGAAAGAATCAACTACTTTTCCACTATTTCAGGATCTCTCTGGCAATAACTAGCTTTTGAATCTCAGAGGTTCCCTCACCTATCGTACATAGCTTTGAATCTCTATAAAACTTTTCAACCGGAAACTCTTTAGTATATCCATATCCGCCAAAAACCTGCACTGCATCGGTTGATATTTGAACAGAAATTTCAGATGTATAATATTTAGCTATGGCACTTTCTTTAGTTACTTTTTCGCCTCTGTTCTTAAGATCTGCAGCCTGATAAGTCAGTAATGATCCCGCTTCAATTTTTGTGGCCATATCTGCCAGTTTAAATCCGATAGCCTGGAATCTTGATATTGGCTGTCCAAACTGTTCTCGTTCTTTTGAATATGCTAAAGAAGCTTCATAGGCACCTGTGGCAATTCCTAAACCCAATGCAGCAATTGAAATTCTGCCGCCATCTAAAATTTTCATGGCTTGAATAAATCCATCCCCTACTTCACCCAAAACATTTTCCTTAGGTATTCTGCAATCTTC